>CAYPTI010000023.1:0-19195 GCA_964413525.1 uncultured bacterium
ATCATCAGGGCGCTTTCGAGCCGGTTGAGTTTCCGGCTGGTGAACAGGAAGAAGTAAAGTACGGCCACCGTGGAGATCAGGACCAGGGCGGAGTTCCAGAGGTCCGTGGTGGCGACGGCAAGGGCCTCGCCCCGGAACAGAATGACCAGCATCCAGGGCAGTCCGAGGCCGATGAGGATGTCGAAGATGTTGGACCCGACGGCGTTGGCAATGGCCATTCCCCCATGGCCGGATCGGGTCGCCGCAACGGAACTCAACAGATCGGGAACCGACGTGGCGACGGCCAGCACGGTCAACCCAACCAAGACTTCCGGAACGCCGGTCTGGCGGGCCACGATCACCGCCGAGTTCACCAGCAGGTAGCTGGCCAGTCCGATCAGGCCGATGGAGGCGAAGAAGATTTTCCAGGCGTGAGTGTGAGGCGATCCGGTGACGGATTTGATGGTTTCGGCCACGTTCCCGACGAGCCCGGGCGACCCCGCGTCGCCGGGATCCTCGACCGGTTCCTCCGGGGTGGAAAATTGTTCCTCCTCGCCGGAGTAGTGTTGATTCCAGAAGTAGAGAACCAGCAGATAGATCCCATAGGCGCCGATCAGCAAACCGGCCTCGAAAAAATGAATCGTTCCGTCCCGGAAACTGTACAGAAGCAACAGGATCCCGACCAGATAAACCACGCAGTCACGGGAAAAGACCTTCCGGGGGATCGCCACCGGCCGGATCAACCCGCAGACGCCGCTGATCACGAGGATGTTAAACACCGCCGACCCCACGATGGTGCCCGCCCCGATGTCACCGTGGCCTCCCCCGCCGATGAACAAGGAGATCAGGGCGATGGCCAGCTCGGGTGACGAGGACCCCATCGCCATCAAGGTGGCGCCGGCGATGTCCCGATTGATCTCGTAGCGCAGGGCAATCTCCCGCAATGCCGGAACAAAGAACGTTTCCACCGTGACCGAGAGCACGTAGACGCAGGCCACCAGGATGAACAACTCGATCAAGAGGATCATGGGACGCTCTTCCCGCGTTCAGGGATCATCCGCAACCGGAAAACAACCATGCGAAGGGAACGGGAAGTGTACAGGAATAGCAAGGAAAAGGCACCAGACCGGAGGCCGGTGGAGTTGCGCAAGAGCCGTCGACTCAGTTGTTTACGGGAGTTACGATTCGCTCTCGGGAGGTGGGTCCTCGATCGACTCGTGGACGGGCCGGCAACGATCCGGGAGAGTAATTTCCATTCGATAAATAGCCTGGTACCCGGTTTCGTATCGAATCGGAAAATAAAGGTAAAACTTTCCGTTGGCGGTACCCAGCTCAAGCCCCTTGCCCGGAGTGAACTCCGTGTCAGAGGTGACCAGGGCCTCCGGCAGGTGAGCCCGTAAGCGCTCGAAATCGACCACCAACCGCTGTTCGATCGGTTCCCCGTCACGGTAAAGAACGCCCTTAACCCCCCGGTCTTCCGAACCGGAGCGTTCAAATCCGACCAGCAGCAGCCGGTCCCCGTTCCCGAGCTCAACCACGTCGATCCCGCGGATAATGTCCCTTCCGACATCCCCTGAGGCTTCCTCCCGGATCGATCTCAATCCCTCCAGCATCAACCGGTACTCGAAGGCCATGACCCGGTACCCGGCCCGGTCCAGCTTCTGGCTAAAATCGGCCGCCAGGGTTTCGAGGGTCCCGGCTTCGTCCCGCTCCCACAGCCGCCGGGAGAGGTAGAAATCCATCAGGTCCTCCGTAACAGCGATCCCGACCAGATATCGAATAAAGGGAAGCGGGGGTTCGAGCAAGTTACCGGTTGCCCTCCAGAGGTTCTCGTAGCGGTCCATCGATCGCTTGAGCTCCCCGGTCTCCTGGAGTTGTTGGGCTTCCACCAACTCCAGCCGCAGAAGGGTGAAATATTCAACAATTGGGAGTTCCTGACCCTTCAGCCGGACTCCCTCCACCGCGCGTACGGGGGCGGAGGTCACCAGTCGATCCATGATCCGCCTTCGGGCGGCCGAGGTCTCGTCGAGCACCCGCCGGGCGGTCGGATTGATCTCCCGGTCCCGAAGCGCCCGGTTCAGATCCTCGTCATCCACCGAATCCGCGGTTCGTTCATAAACCCGTTCCCACTCCCGAAGCGCCGCATCAACCTGCTGAAATGCCTCCCGGCCCTCCTCGGTTCCCGGTTCGACGGTGAGTTGTTCTTCAAACGGTTGTTCGGGGGATGATACAGCGGCAGGTAGATCAGCGCGTGAATGACGACCAACACGATCAGCGGGAGAAGGACGGCAAACAAACCGCCGGAAAGGCTCCCCGAATCGACAAAAGGAAACCGTTGAAACGCATACAATCCAACCGATGCGGCCAGAATGACGCTAAGCCAGAAGAAGACACTCCGGACCGCATCGATCCCGTAAAACCACAGATAGGACCCCACACACAGGATCAACAAACCGGTAACGAGACGCCAGAAAAACTTCATGCATGCTCCCGAAGTGAGTACACCCGATCCTCGAGCCACCAGGCGGTCCGGTCCCAGCCAAACCAGAAATCGTGGGAAAAGCGGTTCAGAACGGAGCGCCGGTGGGACGGATCGGACGGGGGACCCGAATCGGCGGGGAACCCGATCAGAAGCAGCCAGCGTTGTTGGCCGGCGGGGGCCCGATAGCCGTGGTCGCGAGCCAGCAAATCCTCGAGCCGGCCCACGCCGAAGGTCTCCTCGGGCGAATACAATCCCGTCCAATCCTCCCAGCGATGGATCCATTCCTCGGAGGGAGACCGTCCGACCCCGCGCAGGTTGAGAACAGTCAGCCGGGCGTCGACGGCGTCCGGGACGACGGGTTCATACGACCGGTGAATCTTTACCCAGCCCTGCCGGGCGCCGTCGGCTTCGATCAGGACCCGGTCGGCCGGGGGCCGAGCAAGAATTCGGGCAAGCGCTTCCTCTTCCGGGGGAAGGAACTTCCGAGTCGCGATCCCTGATTCATCCTCCTCGCCGGATCGTCCGTAGTAGCGGATTTCTCCAGCCGGCACGGGTTCCTCCGGAGACGTAAGGGCCTCGCCGGGGGGCTGATCGAAGTACATCTTGGTGGTGGTGAGGTTCAGCACGGAATGCCCCCGGGCGGCGTCCTCCTCAGCCATCCGCTGGAGAGTCGACGTCTTCCCGCCGGCTCCGACGAGGGCAACCGATCGACCTTCCTCCGGGGGAAAGGCCTGCGAGAGGGACGTTTCGCGGAGGTTCACGACGACCTCAGGCGGATTTCGTGCCGTCGCAGTCGGGGTAGTTGGTGCAGCCCCAGAACTTCCCCCAGCGGCCCTTCTTCATCTCCATGTCATCCCCGCACTCGGGGCAGTCCGGAGCCGACTGGTTGAACTCCTCCAGGGTCATGTGGGGCTTCCCGACCGGCCGTTTGCCCTCACACTCGGGATGGGCCAGGCACTGATACACCGTGCCCCGGTTTCCGCCGGGTTTGTACATGTGGCGGCCGCATTCGGGACATTTGTAGGTTTTCGCGGGGGGATCGGCGCTGAAGTCACACTCCTCGTCCTGACAGTGGACGAACATCCCGTAGGACCCCTTCCGCTTCACCAGATCGGATCCGCAGCGGGGACACTCGGCAAAATCAAGGATTTCCTTGAATCCCTCCGCATCACCCTCCGGCTCGAGATCCTTACCCTCCTCCAGCCAGGCCTCCAGCCGATCGTCAAACCCGGCCACGAACTCGTTCCAGTCGGCCTTCCCCCGGGCGATCTCGTCCAGGGTGGTCTCCATCTCGCCGGTAAATCCGGTATCGTTGATCCGTGGGACGGCCCGCTGGAGGAAATCCGACACGTCAATCCCCCGGTCGGTCGGGTGAATTCGCTGGTCCTTAACTTCAATGTACTCCCGCTGTTTGAGCTTCGACACGGTGGAACTGTAGGTCGAGGGTCGACCGATGCCCTGCTCCTTCATCATTCCGATCAGGCTACCCTCCGTGTACCGGCGGGGACCCTCCGTCTCGTGTTCGGACAGGTCGGTCCCGTCAACGAAAAACTCGTCGGCCGAGCCGACCCGATCCCACGCTTCGTCGGATAGGCCCTTCTCGGCCGGCGACTCCTGTCCCTCGAGCCGGCAGCGGTACAGTCCCGGTTCCCGGCACCGTCGGACCTCCCCTTCCAGCAGGGCGTCGCTGTCCTCCACGGTGAAGGTCAGGGTCATCCGGTCCCACTCGGCCGGCACCATCTGCGACTGGACGAACCGCTGCCACAGCAGACCGTACAGCAACTTGTGGGCGTCGCTGACATACTTCAGGTCGGAGGGCTTGAGGAAGGGGTTCTCCGGCCGGACGGCCTCGTGACCGTCCTGATCGCCTCCCTTCCCTCCCCTCCATTGATGAAATTCCTTGCCGTAGTTCTCCGAAATGAAGCCGGCCGCCTTCCGGCAGGCTTCCTTCGACAACCGCTGGGAATCGGACCGGTGGTAGGTGATGAGTCCCTTCTCGTAGAGCTGCTGGGCGAGGGTCATGGTCCGACCGCTGGACCAGCCGAACCACTGTCCGGCCAGCCGGATCATGGTCGAACTGTCCGGCGGGTAAGCCGGGTGAGTCTCGGTTTGATCAACCGTCCGATCCACCAGCTCGATCCCGTGCTCCTCCAGCCCGGTTTCGACCTCCTCCAGCGGGTCCCGATCGGTGAACCGGGCCTCGTCGTCTCCCCGGAGGTCCAGGTCCCCCAGGGCCACGAGCCGGGCCTCCACCGGTGGGGGTTTCCCTTCCGGCAGAAGATCAGCGGTCAGTTCGTAGTAGGTCTCGGGTACGAAGTTCTCGATTTCCCGTTCCCGCTCAACAACCTTGCGGAGGACCGCTGACTGAACCCGACCGGCGGAGAGTTTTTTTCCCTTGAAGGCGGAGATCAGAAAGGAGCTGACCTTGTAGCCGGCCAGGCGATCCAGGATCCGGCGAGCCCACTGGGCCCGGACCTTTCGCCGGTCCAGAGACGGTGGATCATCGAGGTTTTTCTCCACCTCGTCCTCGGTCAGGGAGGGCAATCGCATCCGGTGGACGGTGTTCCCGTTGAGAATAAATTCCTCGACCTGCCAGGCGATGGCCTCCCCTTCCCGGTCGGGATCGGAGGCCAGGTAGACGGTCGAGTGTTCGGCGGCTTTTTCTTCCAGGTAGCTGATGGCGGAGTCGTTCGTGGCGACCCAGCGGGGGTTGTACTCCTCGTCCACGCCCATATCGGACTCGGGGAGGTCGAACAGGTGACCGTAGGTGGCGGCAAACTCGTAGCCGGAACCGACCAAACCGGAGAGGGTTTTTATCTTGGTGGGGGATTCAACCACGATCAGGGGCACGGCGGATCACCTGCGGGAATCATAACAGGCTCCGGGTTCAATTCAGAGTGAAGTCACGAAACCGCCGTTAAAACTGCTTGATTAATTCGGTGAGGGACAGCGGTTCCGAGAGGGCCTCCCCCTGGCCGAGTTCACAGCCCAGATCCACGAGCCACCGGCGTTCCCGTTCGCTGGTGACGTTCTCCGCGATGACGGGTCGATCCAGCCGGGCCGCGAAGGTCAGCACGGCCTCCACGAGCCCCCGAATCGGGGCCCCGGGCGAATCCCCCTGGAACTCCTGGACCATGGACTGATCCAGCTTCAGGGCGTCAAACGGGAGGGTCCGGAGGTCCTGGAAGGAAACGGTCCCCTCGCCAAAATCGTCGGCCACGATGGAGGGCCCGAGGTCCTGCAGGTCCCGAAACACATCCAGCACGGTGTCGGGAGCGTTCACCATCAGGTCGACGGGCACCTCCAGGTGGAGCCGGGAAAGGATGTCCTCGCTGACGTCCAGCTCCCGAAACCACCCGGTCAGGTCCGGCTGATGGAGAAATTGCCGGGAGACGTTAACGGAGAGGGAAAAATCGGCTCCGGGTACCGGGCCGTCGGAGGAATGAGTGAGGGTATGGAACCAGGAGACGACCCGCCGGAGGATCCAGCGGTCCACCCGGGCCAGCAGTCCGGCCCGCCGGGCGGCCGGAACAAACTCCCCGGCCATCAGGGTGCCTTCCTCCGGGTGGTCCCAGCGGATCAGAGCTTCCACCCCCCGCAGGTCCAGCGTCTCCAGATCCTGAAGCGGTCTGAATTCCACGAAGAATTCGTCCTCCTCCAGGGCCTGAATCAGGTCGTGGCTGAGTCGGGCCTGGCGCCGACGCCGTTCCAGCAGGTGACGGTCCACGATCTTGTACCCCTTGCCTCCGCCGTGTTTGACCTCGTACATGGCGGTGTCGGCATCGTTCAGGAGGTCCCGGGCGCTGTCGAAGTTCTGGTGGTTGAGGGTAATCCCGACGCTGACCTGGACGGCCAGCCGGGTCTTCTGCAGGCCGTAGGGTTGGGATAAATCGTCCAGCAGGGTCCCGGCAAAGGACTCCACCTCTTCCCGGTCCTGAAGGTCCGGGATCAGGACGGAGAATTCGTCTCCCCCGAGCCGGCCGATCCGGGCCCGGTCCGGGGCCAGGTCCCGGAGCCGGTTGGAAAATTCCCGCAGGAGCCGGTCCCCGGTGTCGTGACCGTAGGTGTCGTTGATCCATTTAAATTTGTCAATGTCGAGAAAAAACAGGGTGAACGGACGATCGTCCTCCGCGTCGTGACGGAGGGCGTCCTCCACATACTCCATGAACAGGGCCCGGTTGGGAAGCCCCGTCAGCAGGTCAAACACCGCCCCGCTTTCGAGCTGTTGCTCCATCTGTCGGTGCCGGGTGACGTCTTCGATCACGATGGCCTTCCGGAACCGCTGGTCGGAACGAATGGGAAAACCTCGTTCGACCAGGATGCGGTCATCGTCTCCTTCGATCCGGTATTCAATTTCATGCACGTGTCCGCGTTTCTTCTTGCGGAACCGCCGGACCCGGTCCCGGTCCTGAGGATGGATCCGATCCAGGTAGGCGTCAGCGGAGGAATACTGTTCGATCCGGGGGATTCCAAAATAATCCTTAAACCGGTGGGATAAGTGAAGCGTACGGTCCCCTTCCTGGAGCCAGAAGACGGCGTCCACGGCGTCGGCGAACTGACGAAACCGGCGTTCACCCTGCGGAAGATCCGGCTTTTGTCGTTCCAGCTGTCGTTCGCCTGCGATTCGATCCAGGGTCTCCGTCGCGGCGGACTGCAGGATTCGAGCGGCCCGGAGCGCCCCCGGTTCCACGGTCTCCTTCTCCAGGCAGCCCGCGACCAGCAGGCCGTGGTCGTCCAGCGGTACCTGAAGCTCACACCCTACGGTGCGACCGGGCCCGGAACCGTTCGTCTCGGGTTGAACCTGGCGGAAGTAGGACGGACGGTCCTCTTCGACCACCGCGAACGTACGTAACTCATCGGGCAGGGTTTCCTCTTCGTCAACCAGTTCACGGGCCGGATCGGAAAAGGCCACCGGCTCCAGCGCCTCCCGCTCCGGGTCCCGCAAGTACACCCCGGCGAGCGGAAGGTCCAGACACTCCGATACCGTCCCGACGAGCGCCTCGGCCACGGACCGCCTGTCGGTGGTCTCACTCAGCGATCGAAGCGCCCGCTCCAGCGTGAGCAACCGGTCTTCCTCCCGGCGACGGTCGGTGATGTCGAAGGCTTCAATCATCAGCTTGCCAAACGGTCCTTCGAGCGACTGGACGTAAACTTTGAGGGAGCGCCGGTTCCCGTCCGGATCCCGGTAGCCCACGGTGTGGGAAAGCGGTTCACCGGACTGAACGTCGGACAGGAGAGATTCGAGCCCGTCCACCGGCTCCACCATGGATTTTGGGCGTAGCCGATTGACCCAGGGAGTTGTCAGGAAGGAGGACTGAATCAGGTCGGAGGAATCCTCCGGGACGAGATCGAGGGCCCGATCGTTGGCGTGGTGAACGACCAGCTGATCATCCAGCACAACAAGGGCCGGGGTGACACGGTGAAAAACTTCCGAAAGCAGAGCCTCTTGGTCCCGAGGGGTCGTGGTCATCGGCCTGTCCCTACCGCAGGGGGAATCCCTGCTGATAAAAGGCATGCGAGTATAGGCATTCGTATCAATAGATCAACGGCCATGAGACAAAAACAGGCCGTCGGATCCTTCACAGACCGTAAAAACCTCCGAGCGGCCCCTTCCCCCGTCCCTTACGGAAGACGACTAGAGGAGCATCCAGGCAAACAGGGGAAGGAAAATGACCGCGATCTTTCCGATCAGCTTGATCAGGACGTTCAAGGAGGGACCCGAAGTGTCCTTCAGGGGATCCCCCACCGTGTCCCCGACCACCGAGGCCTTGTGAGCGGGGCTGCCCTTGCCCCCGTGAACCCCGGATTCGATGTACTTCTTGGCGTTGTCCCAGGCCCCACCGGCGTTGGACATGAAGATGGCGGTCAAAAACCCGGTGAACAGAACCCCGACCAGCAGACCCGCGAGCGCTTCCATGCCGAGGAACGGAATAACCCCGATGATCAGCGGAGCGATCAGAACCACCAGCCCCGGAATCATCATTTCCTTCAGGGCTGTCCCGGTGGTGATGTCCACACACCGGTTGTAATCGGGTTCCCGTTCCCCTTCCCGAAGCCCGTCGAGTTCGTCAAACTGACGGCGAATTTCGTTCACCACCTGGGAGGCTCCCCGGCTGACCGACTGAATGCCCATGGCGGCAAAAACAAAGGTCAGCATCGAACCGAGAAGCAGTCCCACCAGTACGGCCGGGGACATCAATTCCACGGTCCCCACCATGTCCATCAACGTCCGGCCGTCCACCGCGAGGGACGGGTCGGATGCCTTTTCGAAAAAGGTCGCCAGCCAGGCCAAAGCGGCCAGGGCGGCGGACCCGATGGCAAACCCCTTGCCGATGGCGGCGGTGGTGTTGCCGACCGAATCGAGTGCCTCACACCGTTCACGAACGTGCTGTCCGAGGTCGGCCATCTCGGCGATGCCGGCGGCGTTGTCCGTGATCGGGCCGTAGGCGTCCATGGCCAGGACCGATCCGAGCGTGACCAGCATCCCCAGGGAGGCGATCGCGATGCCGTACAAACCGGCCAGGTAGTACGCCACAAGTGTGGCGGCGCCGACCGCCAGGGCGGGAATAACCGTGCTGATCAATCCGTTGCCCAGACCGGCGATGATGTTGGTTGCGGCACCGGTGTTGGAGGATTCGGCCAGTCGTTTGACGGGAGCGTATTCGGCGGTGTAGTACTCGGTGGCCCAGCCGATGATCATGCCGGTGGCAAGGCCCGCGACGATGGACAGGAAGATGGCCCAGCGGACGTCCATGGCCGAACCGGCCTGGTACTGGCCGGAAATAACTTCGTTGGCCGGAGCCGGGTCAACCAGCCAGAAGATGACCCCGAGGCCGAGGATGAGGAAGGCCCCGTTCGACACCCAGGTACCGACGTTCAGGGCTTTCTGAGCGGCGGCGCGCTGGGTCTCGTGATCGTCCTCCTCGGCGGCCTTCCCGGTCCGGACGAAGAGGGAGCCGACGATGGAGGCGAGGATACCGGCGGCCCCGATAACCAGGGCCAGAAACGTACCGGTCTCGCTCCCAAACCCCGCCTGGTACTGTTCGCCGAGAAACATCGTCGCGGCGATGGCCGATACGTAGGATTCGTACAGGTCGGATCCCATCCCGGCGACGTCCCCGACGTTGTCCCCGACGTTGTCGGCGATCACCCCGGGGTTTCGTGGATCGTCCTCGGGAATGCCGGCCTCGATTTTCCCGACCACGTCGGCCCCGACGTCGGCGGACTTCGTGTAAATCCCTCCGCCCACCCGCAAGAACAGGGCGACGATGGAGGATCCGAAGGCGTATCCCAGCCACGCGAAACTGTTCTGAGGCCAGACGACGTACAGGAGGGCAAGCCCGAACAACCCGATCCCCACCACGGCAAACCCCATGGTCGCCCCTCCGTTATAGGCGATCCTGAGGGCCCCGGCAAAACTGGATTCGGCGGCGTGGGCGGTGCGGCCGTTGGCCTTGGTGGCGACCGTCATCCCGATCCAGCCGGCCAGACCCGAGGCAATCGTTCCGAGCACGAACCCGACCGACGTGATCGGATCGAATCCCGGCAGGAAAAACAGGATGATCGCGACCACGACCATGAAAACCGCCAGGATGCGAAATTCACGCCACATGAAGGTCCGGGCGCCGGTCTGGATGTATTCGGACAGCTCCCGGACCCGGTCCTTCCCGAAATCTTCCTTGAGGATCATGCGGCTTAACAGCAGAGCGAATCCGATTCCCACCAGCCCGGCTACTACCCCGATAAGTCCCGCACTGAATGAAGTCAACTCCATTGTCATCGACCCTTCGACACGTGGTTGATTAATGAGTGAAATCAGAGACTATACCCTGTTCAGAAAATTTGAGAACCGTTCCAAAGGGGGACATCGATCGATGCCGACCATCGAAACATCCGTCCGATCCGAAAACGGCGGCTGGACCTGCACCACGACCGTCCGCGACGACACCTCCGAGAGCACCCATACGGTTACGGTTCGCCGGGAACACCTCGAACGGTTCGGGATCGACGAGGACCGGATCGGGGACCTTGTGGAGGCTTCGTTCGACTTTCTGCTCGACCGGGAACCGAAGGAATCCATCCTGAACAGTTTCGAGCTGGACGTGATCGAGCGGTACTTTCCGGAATACCCGGACCGGGTCGGCGACTACCTGGACCGGGTCTAACCACCCTCGCCGGGCCTACCGCTCCGGCTTCCCTTCCCCGCTTTCTTCGTCCGGCTCCCCCAGGCGCTCCCGGGCGGCCCGTTCAAATTCCTCCCGATCACCATCCGAGAACAGGACCATCCGGACCTCCTCCACGGCATCGGCTGACGACTCCAGGAAGCCGGTCAGTTCATCCACCGCCACCTCGGCGGCTTCCGGGTAAGGGTATCCGAACGCCCCCGTGCTCAGGGCCGGGAAGGAGACCGTCCGCAGCCCTTCCTCCTCGGCAAGCTTGAGGCTGTTTCGATAGGCCCTGCGAAGAGCCTCCTCGGGGTTCGGGTGATCCCGGTAGACCGGTCCCACGGTATGAATGATGTATGGGGCGTCCAGGTCAAACCCGGGTGTGATGACGGCTTCCCCGGTCTCACATCCTCCGAGCTTCCGGCAGTGCTCCCGGAGTTCGTCCCCGGCGGCCCGGTGAATCGCCCCGGCCACGCCTCCGCCGGGAGCCAGCCGTTTGTTGGCCGCGTTCACCACGGCGTCGGTAGACTCCCGAGTGATGTCCCCCTGTTTGAGCTTCAACCGTCCCCCACGAACGGACCACGCCAAACGACTCACGAGTTCCACAACCCTCCCGATACGAAGAATGGTTTTCAAATACGGTCCGACAGTTCGCAACCCAGGGCGGATTCCGTCCGAAGCCGATCCTATCATTCGTTCCTCACCGGACCTTCCCCTTCCCCCTTCGGACGTCCGGTTTCGGAGGTCCGATTCTTTACCGCCACACCGAAAAAAGGGTAGGCTGTGACCAATCAAATCGAACTTTCACCGGGAGGAACACATCATGAAGGTCCTGATCTGTGATCCGGTTGACGAAGCCATTCCGGAGCATTTCGCCGACAACGAGGACGTCGAACTCGAGGAGACGTTTGACCGGGACAGCCTGCTGGACGCGCTGCCGGGCGCCCATGTTCTACTGGTCCGGAGCGGCACCACGGTGGACGAGGAAGTCCTCACCCGGGGCGACCGGTTGCGGCTGGTGGTCCGGGCGGGCGTCGGGCTGGACAACGTCGACCTCGAAGCGGCCGACGAACACGACGTCACGGTCCACAACACCCCGGAAGCCTCCACCAACGCGGTGGCCGAACTGGTCGTCGGTCTGATCCTGTCGGTCTACCGGGAAATTCCCCGGGCCGACGCCGCCATGAAGAACGGCGACTGGATCAAATCCTCCGTGCAGGGACGGGAGATCCAGGGCAAGACCGCCGGCATTATCGGGTTCGGCCGGATCGGCCGGCGCGTGGGCGAGATCCTGACCGGGTTCGGGGCCTCCCTGGTGGCCTTCGACGAATACATCCCCGACAACCGGATTCGGGCGGGCGGAGCCGAACCCCGCAACCTCATCACCCTGCTGGAGGAATCCGACCTGATCACGCTCCACATTCCCCTGACCGAGGAAACCCACCACCTGATCGGTCGGGAGGAACTGAAAACCCTCCGGTCCGGAGCGGTTCTGATCAACTGTGCCCGAGGTGGGGTCATCGACGAATCGGCCCTGAACGAGGCGATCGAATCCGGGGAGGTTCTCGGCGCCGGGCTGGATACCTTCGAACAGGAACCCCCGGACCAATCCGACCTGGTCCTCCAGCCGAGGGTCGTCGCGACCCCCCACGTCGGAGCGTCCACCTCGGAAGGTCAACGACGAATTGCCGAGCTGGTCATCGAACGGATCGAAGAACAGCTTCAGGCCGGAACCTGACGGATGCGGTTCGCCCCCGACAGACGGCCGGGGACCTGCTATCATACGGGCGGTCAAACGGACCCTCAGACAAAGGTAGCCTCGGGGCCACGTCCCCCCTGGAGTCGTCCCAGATGAAGGTCAACCCGAAGCAGGTTCGAGCCCTGATGAACCTCCTCGCCGACGACGACCGGTCGATCGCCCTGACAGCGGAAGAAAAACTGCTTGAGATGGGATCGGACGTCCTGCCGGAACTGAAACAGCACCTTCCCGATCAACCCCTGCCGGTGAAGTTACGGGTGCGGGAGATCGTCTATCGCATCGAGGCCGACGACCTGAAGGAAACCTTCCGGAACCTTCCCACCACCTCAAGCGGGGAACCGGAACTGCTCCCCGCCCTCTTCGCCGTGGCACGAATCGATCAGCCCACCCTCCCTTCCGAGCCCTACGAACGGGAACTCGATCGGTTTGCGGCGGAGGTCGAACGGGAGCTGGAGTGGCGCAACGCGGTGGCTCCCCGATCCGTCGTCGAGACGGTTTCCGAAGTGCTGTTTGACCGGCTCGGGTTTGAAGGCAACCGGGAGGATTATTACAACCCAGCCAACAGCTACCTCCACCGGGTGATCCGGGACCGGCGGGGAATCCCGCTCACCCTGTCGGCCCTGGTGCTGGTGATCGCCAACCGGTTGGACCTCCCGTTTCAGGGGGTCGGCATGCCGGCCCACTTCATCCTCCGGTTTCCGACCCCCGGTGAACCGATCTTTCTGGATCCGTTCAACGGAGGACGATTGTTATCCCGGCGGGATTGCATCGATTTTCTCGAACAGGCCGGGTTCCAGTTCGTGCCGGAGTTTTTGGAACCGGTGGACAACAAAGCTCTGCTTCAACGGGCCCTTCGGAACCTGGCGAAAGTATTCTCCCACAACGAAATGCCGGAGCGAATTAACGAAATCCAGGCCTACCTTGCCATCGTTACCAAGCAGTACTGACCCTCCCGGCGATCGACGAGGACGGGCGACCTCAACGGGTAGCGTCCAAAACCCCTCCCCTCGGACTCATCCGTCCGGGCCCTCTCCCCCACGTCAGGTTTCAAATCGGAAGTTGCGGACGGCCCAGTTAAACTCGCTCACGATCACGATGATCATGGAAACCACCGGAATGCTGAGGATCATTCCCAGCACCCCGTAGAGCTGTCCCCCGCCGATGATAACGAGAATCACGATCACCGGATGAAGGTCCATGCTGCGGGAGAACACGATCGGTTTGACGAACACGTTATCAAGCAGCTGGACGATGCAGGCCACCAGGATCACCCCCGCGATAACGTAGGGGTCCCGGGTGTCGAGGAGCGTCAACACCACCGGGGGTAAGGCCCCCGCGATGGGACCAAAATAAGGAACGACGTTGGTTACGCCCAGAAACAGAGCGTTCAGGATGGCGAAGGGGACATCCAGGAGCCAGAACCCGATCAGGCTCAGCAGAGCCATGATGAAAATCTCCACGATAAGACCCCGGATGTAGTTGCCCAGTTTCTGATCGATCTTGTAGTAGATGTTGAACACCATTTCGAAGTACTGGTTCGGGAACGACTGAATGACGTATTTCCGCAGTTCCCGGCGGTCGCGGATAAGAAAGAACGAAAAAATGGGTACCAGCAACAGGTAGAGGACGAAGTCCCCGAGGAACCGGAGAATTTCCTGAGCGATGGCCTGAATGGTGGCAAACTGCCCCAGGATCCACCGGAACCAGTCCTCGGCCGGCTCCCCGAACTGACCCTCCTCGATCAGGGGAAGCCAGAGTTCAAGCCGCTGGACCCATTGGTTGAGCAGAGCCTGAAGGTCCCGTTCCAGAACCCGGTCCTGCAGCTGGGCGATCTGGTTGCCGATCTCCGGAATTGAGACCCAGAGCATCCAGAACAACATACCGCCCAGGCCCAGGAAGACGATGGCCGTGGCGGCGGTCCGTTCGATGTTCCAGCGCTCGAGTCGATCGACGATGGGGGAAAACAGGTAGGAGACCAGCAGCCCCAAAAAAAGCATCACGACCAGGTTGGAGATTTGAGGAAAATAATAAAACAGGACGGCGATGGCGAGCAGCGGAAGGAGATACTGAAGGATGTTGACCAGCAGCCTCGGGGGGATGGAAAACGGATCCCGATTCTCAGCCATCCGCCGTCTCCCCCTCCTCCCGAAGTTCCTCGAGGGATTGTTCCGCCGACCGGAGCTGTTGTTCGAGCTCCATGACTTCGTCGTTTAAATCGTCCAGTTTCTCCCCGACAACCTCGGCCAGGTTCAACAGCAATTTGATCCCGATGGGAGGCTCCCGGTGGATGAACTCCATGACTTCCTGGCGGAACATCACCTGAAGTTCCACCGAATTCACGGCCTCCGCGCTGGCCGACCGGCGGTGCTGGGCACAGAGCGCCAGTTCCCCGAGAAATGATCCCTCCTCCAGGACGCTTATTTCCCGGGTCCCCTCCTCCTGTTCGTCAATGAAGACCCGGACCGTTCCTTCCCGGATCAAAAATACTCCGCTGGCCGGATCGCCCCGACTAAAAATCCGTTCCCCGGGCTGGTACTGTCGCTCGTACAGCAACGGTGTGATCTGCTGCAGTTCCTTGTTGGCCAGGTCGTCAAACAGGGGAATGTTCTGCAGCAATTTGAGCTTGCCCTCGTCCCCCGTGGCGTCGCTGAACTTCCCCCGAATGAGGTTGGACCAGATCGTCTTCACGGTGAGGAACCTCCCGGAATGATCAGGCTTGCGGACCGCACGCTCGGGGAAGGACCGTCAGGCCGACACCACCGGGTGCAGGTCGTTCAACCCGGATCGGGTCCATCAAGCAAAACCGAGTTCCTGACGAGCTTCCTCACTCATCATATCGGGGGTCCATTGCGGATCCCATACGATGTCCACGTCGGCGTCGTCGACCCCGGGGATTCTCTGAATCCGTCGTTCGGCTTCCCCGGCAATCTGCGACCCCATCCCGCACCCCGGAGCGGTGAGGGTCATCCGTACCTCCACCGCAAACTCGCGGTCGGCGGGTTCAATCACGACGTCGTACACGAGCCCAAGCTCCACGATGTTCACCGGGATTTCCGGATCGTAGACCTGCTCAAGCTGCTCGTTGACGTAGTCCCGGAGCTGATCCGCATCGTCCGGGGCTTCGTCGGGCAACTCGGGGGCTTCCCCGAACTCAACCTCCAGTTCGGAGCCGTCCTGATTCACCAGGACGTCCCGGTCCTCGGCCGGTACCTGCACCTGCCATAGCTTCTCCGGGATCCGGATGGTCCCGACCCCTCCCATCGCCTGGACCAGGAATCCCTCGGAACCCTCCGGGACCTCCACTTCGTTTCCCTCGGGGATCTGGATCGCGTTGTAATCGCTCGTGAACCGAATCGGATGCCGCATCTGCGGTTGCATGGTAATTAATCCACTCCTTCGTCCCAGCGCGGGGCAAACGGAGGATCGATGTAGCGGTCGCCCCGGTCAAGGGATTGAATTTGGTTGACGTGACGGTCCGACAGCTCAACGTCCGTAGCCTGAAAATTTTCCTTCAGATGTTCGTCGCCGGTGGCTTTGGGAATCGGAAACACGTTGTCCAGTTGAAGCATCCAGGCGAGCACCACCTGCGCCGGGGTCGAACCCGTCTCCCCGGCGATGTCTTCCAGCACCGGATCGTCGACGATCGTTCCGTGCCGGAAGGGAGAGTAGGCCACGATCGTCTGCCCCAGATCGGCCGCCTGCCGGCGAATTGTGGCCTGCTGAAGGTACGGGTGAAACTCGACCTGGTTTACGGGGGGAACGTAGCTCAGGACGTCCCGGGCTTCCTCCACCAGGTGAGTCGGGAAGTTGCTGACGCCGATGTACCGGGTGAGGCCCTCCTGCTTCAATTCATCCAGTTCCGGCAGCGTGACCGGCGCCTCGTACTCGCCGGCCGGCCAGTGCACGTACAGAAGATCCACCCGGTCCACCCCGAGCCGGTCGAGGCTCTCCAGGGTGCTCTGCCGGACCTTCTCGGGAGTCAAATTTCGGAACGAGATCTTGGTGGCCAGAAAAACGTCCTCCCGGGGAACGGAGCTGGCTCGCACGGCCTCGCCAACCGCCGCCTCGTTGTTGTACATCTGAGCCGTGTCGACGTGACGATATCCGATCTCCAGGGCCCGGGAAACGGTTCGGACGCAGGTTTCGTGATCGTCGTTCTCCCAGGTTCCCAGTCCCACCCCCGGCAGCCGGCTCAACTCCTCACGAAGTTCCATGGAGAACCCCCCGTTCATTTTCGGTTGATTGACCTACGATCCTATAATGGAATCCGTGGATCCTTCCACGACGCTGGCCGAATGCAGGCACCGGACGCCCGTCGTGACCCGGACAGGGTGCTTCGATTTCCGACGGTCGGCGAGCGATTTCTTCAACCCAGGAGGATCAACCCATGGAACCGGACGGACCCAACCGCTACCGAATTCCCCGGGACGGTCGCATGAACGTGGACGTCCGGGTGTACGCGAACGAACCCATCAAACGGCAGCTGGAACAGCAGTCGCTGGATCAACTCTCCAACGCCGCCTCCCTGGACGGCGTTCGGTACGTGGCCGGGATGCCGGACCTTCACGTGGGCTACGGACTGCCCGTCGGGGGCGTCATGGGCATGGATCCCGAGGAAGGACTGATCTCGGCCGGGGCCGTCGGCATGGACATCAACTGCGGAGTGCGACTCATGCGATCCCCCCTGAACGTGGACGACCTGGACCGCCGGGACGTCGGAGCGTTGATGAACCGCATCCTGGATCGGGTTCCGGTCGGGGTGGGAAAGGACAGCCCCCACATGTCGACGCTCAGGAATCACCTTGACGACGTCCTTGTAGACGGGGTCGCCGCCCTGATCCCGCTCGGGTTCGCGAAGAAACGGGACCTCGAGACCATCCAGGACGGGGGCCGGTTTCCCGGCGCCCGCCCGGACACAATCGGTCCGAAAGCCCGTGATCGAACCGATCAGCTCGGGACGCTCGGAGGCGGAAACCACTTCATTGAAATCGAGGCCGTGAACCAGGTTTACGATCCCGAGAGGGCGGCGGCGTTTGGACTGCAGGAAGGCGACGTATGCGTCATGATTCATACCGGGAGCCGGGGGTTCGGCCACCAGAACTGCGTCGACTACAGCGATCGGATGAAACAGCGAGCCGACGAGTTGGGGGTGACGCTGCCCGACAGGGGGCTTGCGGCGGCACCGGTTGATTCCGACCTGGGCCGGGATTACCTGGGAGCCATGGCCTGCGGAGCCAACATGGCCTACGCAAACCGACAGATGATCGGTCACGAGGTCCGGGAGGCCTTCCGGGAGGTTTTATCCTCGGAGGAGGACCGTCCGGAGACGGTCTACGACATCACCCACAACCTGGCCCGGTTCGAGTCCTTCAACGGGGATCGCATGTTAATGCACCGGAAGGGAGCCATTCGGGCTCTGCCCGCCGGCCATCCCGAGAACCCGGACCGCTACCGGGACACCGGCCATCCGGTGCTGATCCCGGGCAACATGAAAGTCGGGTCCTACGTCCTCACGGCCGGGGAAGCGGTCGATGAAACTCATCACTCGGTCAATCACGGGGCCGGTCGGGTAATGTCTCGCACCCAGGCGAAGGAAACCTTCTCCGCCCGGGATCTCAAGGACGAACTGGGGGCCATCCAACTGGGGGGATCCAGCGCGAACCGAGTCCGGGACGAGGCGCCCGGAGCCTACAAGAACGTGGACGAGGTGATCCGGACCCTGGAGTCGATTGACGTCATTCGGACGACCGCCCACCTCCGACCGCTTGCCGTAATCAAAGGCGACTGACGAAGCAACGAACGAGCGTCAGAACCGGTAATCCACCGATGATCGAATGGAAACAGTCTCCCGGGTGGGATCGTTAACGAAATCGGTCTGTTCCACGTCGACCTCCACGAACTGCCGGCCCGAAAATTCAAGCTGGGCATCCCAGATCTGCCAGTAGTCCTCCTCGTCAGGATCCTCGTCAGGCTCCAGGGCAAATTCAGTGTCTTCCGTGTCGGAGCGTTCGTCGTCCGTCTGGGCTCCAAGAGGTGAACCAGTCAAGCCAAGCCCGAGGCTGATCACACAAACAAACACAACCCAGCAACCAATACGAGCGCGCAATCTATTCACCGACCAAAAGAACTGAAGATCATAAAGGCGGGATCACAGTGTACGCATCAAATTTGTAATGTGCAGGGGGTGGGGGAAATTCACCGAATCCTTTGATACAGTTTTCCCTCATCCGGTGTAAGGAGCTGGTCCGTCCATGGTTCGGATCCTCGACCTGACCCTGGTCAAGCAAATTCTTCTGCCGACGGCGATCGCTCTCGTCACGCTGGTGTTGCTCTACCTGATCGGGGATTTCTTCTCCCTCGGGATGGAGTTGCTGGACGAACGCCCCCCTCTTTCCAGGATCCTCGAATACGGAGCCCTCCAGGTCCTCTATATGGGGAGTTTTCTGCTCCCTCTCGCCCTTCTGATCGGAACCTTCTGGGGCTGCTGTGAGTGGCGCCAGAACCGGGAGTGGATCGCCAGCCTGGGATCCGGTCGGCACCCGCTCAGTTTGCTCCGGGGTCCCCTGATCGTGATTCTTCTCTTCGCGGTCATCCTTCTGGGAATCAGCTGGTTCGCCCTGGCCGACCTCTCCCGGTCGGTTCAGACCCTCAGGGATCACGACCAGACCGGCTCTTCAACCTCTGAAAGGCAGATGTTCCGAAACGTGAACCTACAGCTGATCGACGGCCGGTCGATCCGGATCGACCGGCTCGATCTCTCCGATCAACGCATGACCGGCGTGACCGTCTTTCAGGAACAAAACGGAACCC
>CAYPTI010000024.1:0-6311 GCA_964413525.1 uncultured bacterium
ACGGCGCGATCCTGGTGGTCAGCGCGGCCGACGGCGCCATGCCTCAGACCCGCGAGCACCTGCTCCTGGCCCGCCAGGTCGGCGTTCCGGACATCGTTGTTTTCGTGAACAAGACCGACCAGGTGGACGATCCCGAGCTGATCGAACTGGTCGAGATGGAAATTCGGGAACTGCTGGACGAATACGAGTTCGACGGGGACAACGTGACCATCGTGAAGGGGTCCGCCCTCGAGGCGCTGGAAAACCCCGACGACGAAGAGGCCACCGCCCCCATCCAGGAACTGCTCGACGCGATGGACGAGGATCTCCCCCTGCCCGAACGGGAAGTGGACAAGCCGTTCCTCATGGCGGTCGAGGATGTGTTCTCGATTACCGGCCGGGGAACCGTTGCCACCGGGCGGGTCGAACGGGGCAAGGTTCAGGTCGACGACGAAGTGGACATCGTGGGGCTTCGGGAGACCCGAAGCACCACCATCACCGGCCTGGAAATGTTCCGCAAGCTTCTCGACGAGGCCGAGGCCGGCGACAACATCGGGGCCCTGCTTCGCGGGATGGACAAGGAGGACATCGAACGGGGTATGGTCCTGGCCGAGCCCGGTTCCATCACCCCGCACTCCGAGTTCCGAGCCGAAGTCTACGTGCTGGAGAAGGAGGAGGGCGGGCGCCACACGCCGTTCTTCGACGGGTACCGGCCGCAGATTTACATCCGGACCACCGACGTTACCGCTGAGATCACCCTTCAGGAAGGCGACGAAATGGTTATGCCGGGGGACAACGTGGAATTGAACATTGATCTCCTGGAGCCGGTCGCCCTGGAAGAAGGTCAGCGGTTCGCCGTCCGGGAAGGCGGCAAAACCGTGGGGGCCGGGGTCGTTTCCGAAATCATCGAGTAAACGGGCCGACGATTTGCCGGGGGGCGGATCCGCTCCGTCCCCCGGTTTTCCCTTCCTTTCAGGTCGTTTCGCGCCCCCGTAACTCGAGACTAAATTCCGTTAAAAACAGCCGTTGACGGTTTCCATATGCCGTCAGGTGTCATATACTCTTGTTTTCCCTGCTGGGCTCATAACTGCGTACATTACGGGAGGTTACTCCGTTGACGGATCAAATTCGTATCAAGCTCAAGGCCTACGATTACCGGTTGATTGATCGCTCCGCCGAGGAGATCGTCTCGGCCGCCGAACGGACGGGTGCTGAGGTCAGCGGCCCGATTCCGCTGCCCACCGACATCCGCCGGTACACCGTCAACAAAGCCCCTCACAAGTTTGAGCAGGGGAAGGAACAGTTTGAGCTGCGCACGCACAAGCGATTGCTGGACATTCATGAACCCAACAACGACACCATGCACGCCCTCAGTCAGTTGAACCTGATGCCGGGCGTCGATGTACAAATTAAAGGATAACCCGGGAGATCGAACCATGACCGTACGAAAAGTAATCTTCGGTGAAAAAGCCGGCATGACGCAGGTTTTCGACGACGAAACCGCGGACGCGATCCCGGTGACCATCATCGAGTCGGAGGATTGCGTCGTGGTCCAACACCGGAAGGTCGACGGCCGTCCCTCCGTTCAGGTCGGCTTCCGGGAAACCGACGGGTTGAACAAGCCTGAACGGGGGCATTTCGAGGCCCTCGGGCTTGAACCCCGCCGGGAGCTGGCGGAATTCCTCGTGGACGAGGATTCCCCCCTGCTTGAGCTTGAACCGGGGGATGAAGTCCTGCCGGACCTCTTTGAGGTGGACGAGTACGTGGACGTCCAGGGACGGACCAAGGGACGGGGATTTTCCGGAGCCATCCGGCGATGGAATTTCAGCGGCGGTCCCAAGACGCATGGCGGCGGGTTTGGTCGCGGAACCGGTTCCATCGGACAGGCCACGCAGCCGTCGCGGGTGTTTCCCGGCAAAAAAATGCCCGGCCAGTACGGCAACAAAATCGATACGATGCAGAGCCTTCGGGTCGTCGACATTTTTCCGGAGGAACGGGTTTTCTTCGTGAAGGGATCGGTTCCCGGACCCACCGGCGGAACGCTGTTGATCCGGGAGACCGCGCGGGGAGGTGCTCCCGTTGGCTGAATCGGAGCTTATGTCCCCCGAGGAACTTGAGGACCTGCTGGAGGAACCGTACCGGGAGGGACTCATTCACCAGTCGGTGGTGGCGTTTCGAGCCAACCAGCGACAGGCCACCGCTCACAGCAAGACGAGAGCGGAAGTATCGGGTCCGAACAGCAAACCCTGGCCCCAGAAGGGCACGGGGCGGGCCCGTCATGGAAGCGAGAAGTCCCCTCTCTGGGTCGGGGGCGGACGGTCCCACGGACCGACCGGCAGAGAAAATTACAAGCAGAAACTGACCCGGACCATGCGACGGAAGGCCTTCCGGTCGGCGGTGTCCGAACGGTTTCGCGGCGATGGACTGCACCTGGTCGAACCGCCCGACCTTGAGGAACCGAGCACCTCCACTCTTCACGAGTGGTTTGAGGAGCTCGGGTTGACGGAGGAGAAGAACCTCCTGTTGCTCGATCCGGAGGAACGGACCCTCCGGCTGTCAGTACGAAACCTTCCGTACTGTCAGCCTTACGACGCGGGTTCGGTTCCCACCTACGACATTGTGGGGCACCCGGTCGTGCTGTTGACCGGCGGAGGTCAGGATCTTTTAAAGGAGCGGTTGAACGATGCTTGATGAGGAACGGGTCGAACAAATTCTGCTGGAGCCGGTGATTACGGAGAAATCGATCCGGGAACAGGAAGTCAACGATCAATACAGCTTCCGGGTGGCTCCGGACGCAAACAAAATTGAGATCCGACAGGCCATCGAACAAAAGTTTGACGTCGAGGTTGTCGACGTTCGTACCATGAACGTCCGGGGCAAGGAGAAACGGCTGCGGATGGCGGCCGGTCATGAATCGGACTGGAAGAAAGCCATGGTCCGGGTCAGCGACGAAGACTACATTGAAATTGTGGAGGGACTGACGGGCTAATGCGTACGTACAAACCGACGTCTCCCGGTCGGCGTCATTACGAGCCGGTCGACAAACGAGACCTTTACCAGGGCCCGCCGGAGAAGTCCCTCAGCAAATACATCAAGGACCAGGCCGGCCGGGACAGCTCCGGCAACATTTCCGTCCGGGGACGGGGCGGTCGGAACCGCCGGCTCTACCGGACGATCGATTTTCGGCGGGAAAAGGACGGGGTGCCGGCGACGGTGAAGCGGATCGAATACGATCCCAACCGCTCGGCCAACATTGCGTTGCTTCATTATCACGACGGAGAAAAACGATACATCCTGTCTCCGCGGAAACTGGAGGTGGGGGATGTCGTTGAATCCGGTCCGGACGCTCCGGTTCGGGTCGGCAACTGCAAGTCCCTGGAGTCCATTCCGCTCGGAGCCTTTGTCCACAACGTGGAACTACGACCCGGGGCCGGCGGTCAGTTTTGCCGGGGCGCCGGAACCAGCGGCCAGGTGGCCGGCAAGGACAACGACCGGGCTCTGATCCGGCTTCCGTCCGGCCAGGCCCGGTGGGTCCGCCAGGAGTGCCGGGCCACCATCGGCCAGGTCGGAAACATCGAACACTTCAACCAGGAACTGGGGAAGGCGGGTCAGAGCCGCTACCGCGGTCGCCGTCCGATCACCCGGGGAATGGCTCGCAACCCGGTCGATCATCCCCACGGCGGGGGCGAAGGTCGTCACAAGGGCGGCCATCCGTCCAACCCGACCGGTCGCCGGACCCTGGGAGAAAAAACACGAAACAACAAGCGGACCGACCGATTTGTGGTCCGCGAAATTCGGGAATAGGTGACTTTATAATGGCCAACCAGGATGCTCCCTTTGTCGACGATCACCTGATGGAAAAAGTACGCGCGGCCAACGCCGGTGACGGGGACGACGTCATCACCACCTGGTCGCGTCGATCGACCATCTACCCCGAGATGGTCGGATTGACCATCCGGGTCTACAACGGCCGGGAACACATCCCGGTCTACGTTACTGAGAACATGGTGGGACACAAGCTCGGGGAGTTTTCCTTCACCCGGCGGTTCGGCGGCCATTCCAAGACCGAGTCCCGTGTCATCAAGAAGCCCGGAGCGTAACCCATGGAAGCACGAGCGATCGCGAAGTACGTACGGATTTCGCCCAAGAAGGCCCGCCCCGTTGCCGATCTGGTGCGGGGGAAGTCGCTCCAGCAGGCCTACGACCTGCTGACCCATACGCAGAAACGGGCCACCGAGCCGATCATGAAGACGATCCGCTCGGCTCAGGCAAACTTCATGGATCTCGATCCGGCCGTCCAGCCCACTGAGATGAAGGTCGGGGAGATCCGGGTGGACGACGGAACCACCATGAAGCGCTGGCAGCCTCGGGCGATGGGCCGGGCGACCGAGATCCGGAAACGGACGTCGCATATCAGCGTTGTGCTGACCAACGAAACCGACGACGAGGAGCGGTAACCCGTGGCACAAAAAGTTCATCCGGTAGGGTTCCGACTCGGGACCACGGCGGACTGGGAAGATCAGTGGTACGCCGAGGGACAGGATTACGCGGAAAACGTCCAGAAGGACAAGGAAATCCGAGACGAAATCCGAAACCAATACCCGCACGCGCTGGTGAGTGAAATCGTCATCCAGCGGTTTGGAAGCAAGGTCCGCATTGACCTCCGGGCGGCCCGGACCGGAATCATCATCGGGAAGGGCGGCCGGAACATCAAACAGTTGCGCAAGGACCTGATGGAGCTGGTGGGCGACAAGGAACTGGACATCAACATCGAGGAGGTCTCCACCCCCGAGACCGACGCCCGACTGATCAGCCAGGAAGTGGCCAACAAGATCGAACGCCGGGTCAATTACCGCCGGGCCATGAAGGAGTCCCTCGAAAACGCCACCCGGCGTGGGGCCCTGGGCGTGAAGATTCACGTCGCCGGCCGGCTGAACGGGTCCGACATCGCCAGCAAGGAATGGTACCGGGAGGGGCGCATCCCGTTGCAGACCCTGCGGGCGAAAATTGATTACGGATTTACCGAAGCCCAGACCAAGTTTGGCACCATCGGCGTAAAAGCCTGGGTGTTCAAGGGCGAGGAGCTCTAAACCATGCTTGAACCCAAGGAACAGAAGTTCCGCAAACAGCAGCGCGGACGGATGCGGGGGATCGACGAACGGGGCAGCACCCTGGCCTTCGGTGATTACGGAATGAAGGCCATGGAGCCGTCCTGGATCACCGCCCGGCAGATCGAGTCCGCCCGCGTCGTCATCGCCCGCCAGCTTCAGCAGGAGGGCCGCATGTGGCTCAGGATTTACCCGGACAAACCGGTGACGGCCACCCCGGCCGAGACCCGGATGGGTAAGGGGAAGGGAGAAATTTCCCATTACGTCGCGGTCGTACGACCCGGCCGGGTGATTTTCGAACTGGCCGGCATTGACGCTGACGTGGCCGAAGACGCCGTCTTGCGGGCGGAGCACAAGCTGCCGATCAAGACGAAGTTTATCCGGCGGGAAGTGCTTTAACCCATGGAACCCGATCAGCTCCGGGAGATGACCGACGAGGAGCTTCAGGCCAAGGTGGAGGAACTGAAAGAGGAGCAGTCCAACCTGCGCATGCAGCAGGCCGTGACCACGCTCGAAAATCCAATGAGGCTTCGACATATTCAAAAGACCGTGGCCCGCATTAAGACCGTGCTCCGGGAACGAGAACTTGAGGAGGCAGAATTATGAACTCCGTTGATCACCGTCGTAAGGTTCGTCAGGGCACGGTTGTGTCCGATCGAATGGACAAGACCATCGTGGTGGAGGTCGTCACGAACCGACAGCATCCGCTGTACAAAAAACACCTGGAGCGGGATTCCCGGCTCCACGTTCACGACGAAGAGGAACGGGCTCGCGAGGGCGATGTGGTTCAGATCCGTGAGACGCGACCGATCAGCAAAACCAAGAACTGGATCCTGGAAGACATTCTTGAGAAGTCCTCCGCCCGCGGGGAGGAAGAGGAATGATTCAGCAGGAATCCCGCCTGGACGTGGCCGACAATTCCGGCGGCCGTCAGCTCCAGTGCATCAAGGTGCTCGGGAACTCCCGCCAGCGATACGCCGGGCTCGGGGATACCATCGTGGCCAGCGTCAAGAAGGCGATCCCGGACGGCGAAGTCGAACAGGGAGAGGTGGTCCGGGCCGTCATCGTTCGGACCAACCGGGAGCATCGACGAAACGACGGAAGCTACGTCCGGTTCGACAACAACGCCGCGGTGATCCTGGATCCCGAGGGGATTCCGGTCGGGACCCGGATCTTCGGGCCGATCGCCCGGGAGCTCCGTGACCGCCGGTTCGCCCGCATTAT
>CAYPTI010000024.1:6411-12885 GCA_964413525.1 uncultured bacterium
GTTTCGAAGAAAAGCGGCGAACGAATCGAGCGGGAGGCGTAGATATACCATGAATGCGAACGTACTGGAAACCAGTGAAACCGTTGAACAGCGGCACCGGGAGGTCCAGGAGCGGCTCAACGTGGACAACCCGGAGGCCGTTCCGACGATCGAGAAGACCGTCGTCAACGTGGGGCTGGGTGACGCCCCGGACAACGTCGGCCGCCTCGAAGCCGTCCAGGATCAACTGGGGCAGATCACCGGACAGATCCCGGTGGTTACCCGGGCTCGGAAATCGGTCGCGGGATTTGGCATCCGACGAGGAGATCCCGCCGGGGTGAAGGTCACCCTCCGGAGCGACAAAATGCATAATTTTTTGCAGAAGCTGATCCACCTCGCTCTTCCCCGTACCCGGGATTTCAGCGGCCTGGATCCGACCAGCATCGATCCGGCGGGAAACTACAGTCTGGGCATTGACGAACAGGTTATTTTTCCCGAGATCAGCTTTGAGGAAGCCGAGGACACCACCCGGTTCGGGATGGACGTCACCCTGGTGACGTCCACGGACGATCCCGAGGAAGCACTGGTGCTGCTGACCGAATACGGGTTGCCGTTCAAGGACGTTTGAATCAGACATGAACCGTCGTCAGGAGGCTTGTTGATGGCACGGAAAGCCAAACTTGAGAAGTCCGAGGAAGAACCAAAATTCAGCACCCGGGACAACAACCGGTGCGGGAACTGTGGCCGGGTCCGGGCGTACATGCGTGATTTCGGGCTCTGCCGTCTGTGTTTCCGGGACCTTGCCCACAAGGGTCAGATCCCCGGTGTCCGCAAGGCCAGCTGGTAACACCCCGGGCGACACGACGATTAATTTACCGGAAGGACCACTACCATGGTCATGACTGACAACGTGGCGGATATGTTAACCAGGCTCCGGAACGCGCAGAGTCGCGGTCACGAGAGCGTGGACATTCCCCATTCAAACCTGAAGGAAGAGATGTGTAAGAAACTCCGGGAGGAAGGATTTATCCTGGACGTCAAACGAATAGCGAAGAAACCCCAGCCGATTATCCGGGCGTTCTTAAAGTACGGCCCGGAGGGGGAGCCGGTTATCCGGTCCCTCCAGCGGATCAGCAAACCGGGCCGCCGGCGTTATCACGGCGCGGACGATATTCAGCCGGTTAAAAACGGTCTGGGCGTCGCGCTGGTAACGACTCCGGAAGGCGTCCTGACGGGTCGGCAGGCCCGCCAGGAGAACGTCGGCGGAGAAATTCTGTGTGAGGTCTGGTAACCATGGCACGCATGGGTGATCGTCCAATCGAAGTTCCCGACAGCGTTGAGGTGACCGAAGAAGACGGAACGCTCGTGGCTGAGGGGCCCAACGGGACCCTCCGGCAGTCACTGGCCGAGGGCATCACGGCCGACCTCGACGAGGATCGGGTCGTGCTTCACCGGCGGGACGACTCCCGGAAGCAGAAGAGCCAGCACGGGCTCCACCGGACCCTGGTCAAAAACATTGTTACCGGGGTGAGTGAAGGGTTCACCAAGACCCTCGAGCTCAACGGTCTCGGATATCGGAGTCGTCTGGAGGGTTCCACCCTGGTGCTTGAACTGGGGTATTCGAACCCTGTGCGGGTAGACGTGCCGGATTCCGTTGACGTGGAGCTGCCCAACGAGACCACGATCAAAATTTCGGGGATTGACAACGAAGAGGTCGGGCACTTCGCGGCCGAACTGCGGAAGCTTCGCGATCCCGATCCGTACAATCAGAAGGGCGTAAAGTACGAAGGCGAATACATCCGCCAGAAGGTCGGCAAGGCCGTCGGCGGCGGAGAAGGCGAAGGAATGGGTACATCATGACGTCCACCATGACTCGCGACGAACGACGTCGGAAACGGCACCGGAGGATCCGTAAGAAGGTTCGGGGATACCCCGGTTGTCCGCGCCTGTACGTCCACAAGACGCGCAAACACATTTACGCTCAACTGATCGACGATTTCATGAATTATACCCTTACCGGGGCGTCCAGCCTCACCCCGGAGATCCGCGAGGAGTACTCCCGCGGAAACCGGGAAGCGGCCCGTGAGGTCGGTCGGATGATCGCCGAACTGGCCGAGGAATTTGACGTGGAGCGGGTTGTGTTCGACCGGGGAGGGTTTCCCTACCACGGACGGATCGCCGCCGTCGCCGAAGGAGCCCGCGAGGGCGGACTGGAATTTTAATCGTGGGGTCCCGGCGAGGTCCCGATACCCTGATCACTGTGAGAGGCGATACCTGTGGCAAACAATCTGGATGATCGAGTCGTCTACATCAACCGGGTCTCCAAGGCCATGACGGGGGGATCCACCTTCTCCTTCAGCACCATGGTGGCCGTCGGGGACGAAAACGGTCGCGTCGGAGTCGGGATCGGGAACGCGGGAGAGGTTCCGGCCTCCATCGAGAAAGGCCGCAAAAACGCCGAGGATCAGATGATCAAGGTACCGATCCTGGGCAGCACCATTCCGCACGAAATTGAAACCGAACACGATTCGGCCCGTGTCCTGCTGAAACCGGCGTCGCCCGGTACCGGAATCATCGCCGGGGGAGCGGTCCGCAACGTGGTGGAACTGGCCGGGATCAACAACATTCTTGCCAAGTCCCTGGGCTCCGACAATCCGCTCAACATCGTCCGGGCGACCATGAAGGGTCTCAAAAACCTGAAGGACCCCCACCGGGTCGCTCAGCTCCGGGGCATTTCGCTCGAACGACTCCTGGAGGAGAATCCCTTCGCCGGACCGGAGGATCTTCCCGCCGAGCAGCGCCAGGAGCTGGCCGAAGAGAAAGCGAAAGAGGAAGAGGAGTCCGAAGAATCGGACGAATCCACTCCGGAAGAAGCCTCGGACGAAGACGCCGAGTCAGAGGACGCTTCCGATGAGGAAGAGGCCGCACCGGAAGAGGAGGCTGCCGCCGTTGAATCTACATGATCTTTCTCCCGACGAAGGAAGCAAAACCGAGGGGATCCGGGTTGGACGAGGCCGATCGGGCCCCCGCGGGGAGACCTGCGGACGGGGCCTGAAGGGACAGAAGAAACGGAATCAGATTCCGCCCCATTTCGAGGGGGGACAGACGCCGCTTTACCGGCGGCTTCCGAAGTTCGGGTTTACGCCTCCGAACCGACAAACGGTTCAGACCGTCAACATTTATCAGCTCAACCGGTTTGATTCGGGGGAGACCGTCGATCCGGAACGTCTACGGGAAGAAGACCTGATTTCCGGGGACGATCCGGTGAAGTTGCTTGGAGACGGGTCCCTGGACGTAACCGGGTTGACCGTACGGGTTCACGATTGGTCCTCGGGGGCGGAAACCGCCCTCGACGAGGCGGACGGATCCGTCGAACCCCTTACCGAACAGGGTTAACGTTCCCCGTGCTTGAAGCCTTCCTGAATGTCATCCGGATTGAGGAAGTCCGGGACAAACTGCTTCTGACCTTCGGCCTGATTGGTCTTTACCGGGTCGGGTGTCATATTGTCATTCCCGGAATCGATCCGATCCTCCTCCAGGAGATGGAAGGCGGGGGGATGATGCAGCTGGCCGATATTTTCTCCGGGGGAGCCTTCTCTCAGTTCGCCATTTTTGCCCTCGGAATCATGCCCTACATCAGCGCGGCCATCATCATGCAGCTCCTTACCGCCGTCATTCCGTACCTTGAAAAACTGAAGAAGGAAGGTCAGGAGGGCCGCAATAAGATCAATCAGTACACCCGGTACCTGACGGTCGCCCTGGCAACCGTTGAAGGGACCGGACTGGTCGTCTTCGCGGAGGCTCAGGGGGTGGCTCCCGCGAGCTGGGGGTTCCGGTTTGTCGGAATACTCACCCTGACCTGCGGTGCCGTCTTTATCATGTGGCTGGGGGAACAGATATCCGAGTACGGGATCGGGAACGGGATGAGTCTGCTGATTTACGCCAGCATTGTCTCCTTCCTTCCGGGGTTCATCATCGAGGCCTACAGCCTGTTCACCCTCGGTGAGATGAACATCATCATGCTGGTCGTGATGCTGCTTCTGATCCTCGGGTTGTTCGTCCTTTGCGTCTGGGTTCAGACCGGCGAACGGCGGGTGCCGGTCAAGTACGCCCGACAGGTCAAGGGGCGGAAGGTCCACGGGGGTCGGGACTCCCATCTGCCGCTTAAGGTTGATTACAGCGGGATCATCGCGTTGATTTTTGCCTCCGCCGTCATGATGGTCCCGGCGTTTCTCTTCCAGGCCGCCGGGTTTGACGGGACCGGAGGCGGGGGCTGGATCGGAACGATTTCCTCCTGGTTTCAGACCGGGGCCTGGCTGTGGACCATCGTGTACGGCAGCCTGATCGTTTTCTTCTGCTATTTTTACACCGCCATTACGTTCAATCCCGACGACATCGCCGAGAACCTCCAGAAGACCGGGGGATTCATTCCGGGCCGTCGACCGGGGAAAAATACCGCCGAATACATCGACCGGATTCTGAACCGCATCACGCTGGTGGGGGCCCTGACCGTGGTGGTCATCGCCGTCTTCCCGGTGTGGATGTCGGACTGGTTCGGGATTAACCTTTATTTTGGAGGAACCACGTTGCTGATCCTCGTGGGGGTGGGCCTCGATTTCGTGCAGAAACTGGAAAGTCAGCTGTTGATGCGCCACTACAGCGGGTTTATGGAATCGGGCAAGGTGAAGGGGCGGGGGTTCGGGGGGTAGCCCCGAACCGGGGATCCTTCCCCGGGCGACTTTTCCTGACAATGACTCCCGAGTTCCCTGACATTCGCACCACCGGATAAGCTTTAATTCAACTCAACGCAGGGTTATGCTGATTTCATTTCAATTCGTCCGGTCAGCACCGTGCCGGGCTTTCACGTGAGGAAGTCACCCCATGCGACTCGTGCTTCTTGCTCCCCCGGGTGCCGGGAAGGGAACCCAGTCCCGTCGGCTTTCCAGGCGGAATCACGTCCCTCATATTGAGACGGGAAAGATACTTCGCCGGGCCATCCGGGAGGAGACGGACCTTGGCCAGCGGGCTCAGCGGTACATCGAATCCGGCGATCTGGTCCCGGACGAAATCATGGTCGAACTGGTTCAGCAGCGCCTCGCCCAGCCGGACTGTGCCTCCGGGTTCATCCTCGACGGATTTCCCCGTACCCTGACCCAGGCCGATCGGATCGGCGAGTACCTGTCCTCCCAGGGAACGCCTCTGGACGCGGTTATTTTTCTTGACATTGACGACGAGGTGGTCTTTAACCGGCTCAAGAACCGGCGGGTCTGTGACGATTGCGGCCGGACCTATCACCTGGAGGCGCGGCCTCCCTCCGACAGCGGAGTTTGTGATCGCTGCGGGGGCGACCTGGTACGCCGGGACGACGATAATCGGGAGGCCATCCAGCACCGGCTTGAAGTGTATCGGGAAAAGACCAGACCCCTTCTCGACTATTACCGGGACCGGGAGTTGCTCGTCGAGATCGATGGGGAACGGCCCATCGAGGAGGTAACCGACTCCATTCTTGAAAAACTTCGCGAGGAGTCCGTCTCCCCTCCGACCTAGGGATTGATCGATCATGGCGGCTCCGTTGGACCGCACTTCCCTTGCGAACCCGCCGGGCATGCTCCCTGACGACCATCCCTTCCGCCGGGTGAACGCCGTCCTTCAAATGTTACACGACCGCATCGAGTCCATGTTGACTCCCGGGGTTCCCGCCTCCCGGGTGGACGACGTTTCGGATGAATTTTTACGTGACCAGGGGGTGGAAGCGGCGTTCCCGGGATACAACGGGTACCGTCACACCATCAGCCTCTGCCGGAACGAGGAAGTCGTCCACTCCCCGCCCGCTGAAAACAAAGTCCTCCGGGACGGGGACCTCGTGACCGTCGATTGCGCCGCCAGGCTTGAGGGCTGGTTCGGCGATCTGGCCCGGTCGACCGTGGTTGGGGAGGGTCGACCGGGCCTGCGAGCCCTGGCTCGGGCTCCGGGGGACGCGGTTCGGGAAGGACTGGACCGGCTCCGCCCGGGGACACCCGTGGCTGAATTTAGCCGCCACGTTCAGCAGTTCGGCCGTTCCCGGGGATTCGGGATTGTGACCGAATTCGGCGGCCACGGGATCGGACGATCGCTTCACCAGCCCCCGACCGTTCCGAACGCTCCGGTCGATTCGGACGATGCCGTGTTCCGCGAGGGCATGGCGGTGGCCGTGGAACCCATCTACACGCTCGGGGGCGGGGCGGTCCGAATTGAACCGGACGGCTGGACTGCACGGACAAAAGACGGTAGTCTCTGTGCTCATTCCGAGACTGTCGTCCACCTGACGGAGGACGGCCCCGAAATCCTGGCCAATTGACGCTGGAGTGGATGAGATACGATGGCAGATGATGATCCGATTGAGGTTGAAGGCGAGGTCATTGAGACCCTGCCCAACGCCAAATTTACCGTGAAGCTGGAAAACGACCATGAAGTGCTCGCGCATGTATCGGGGAAAATGCGCATGTGCTACATCGA
>CAYPTI010000024.1:12985-18467 GCA_964413525.1 uncultured bacterium
GTTTGACGGATGGATTTAAGCCTTGAGTTTTTATAAAACTTGCGTATAATCTTTAGTTTCCCGTGCAGGAGGTGATTGCCCGTGAAAGTATCTTCCTCGGTGAAAAAGCGATGTGAGGATTGCAAGATTATCCGACGCGAGGGAGTCGTCCGGGTGATCTGTAAAAACCCCCGGCATAAACAGCGCCAGGGATAATTTTTAGCAGGAGGAATTCGTCGTGCGTATAGGTGGAGTTGAACTGCCGAACAAAAAACGAATCGAGATCGCACTTACGTACATCTACGGGATCGGGGACTCCCTGTCCGACGAAATTCTGGATAAATCTCAGGTGGACGGGGACAAGGAAACCCACGAGTTGACGTCCGATGAGGTCACCCGGATCCGGAACCTCATCGAGTCGGACTACACCATCGAGGGGGAACTTCGATCCCAGGAACAGCGAAACATTCGGCGGCTGAAGGAAATTAATTGCTATCGGGGTGACCGTCACAAGAAGGGTCTTCCGGTACGGGGACAGCGAACTCGTTCCAACGCCCGGACCCGCAAGGGACCCCGGTCGACCGTCGCCGGCAAGAAAAGCGCCCCCACCCCGAAATAACTGACGAACGTCCGGGACGGTTGAACCCGTTCCGGCCACAACCGTTCCGTAAGGAGATCAAGTATGGCCGAGCAATCGTCCGGAGCCCGTGGGATTGCCCACATCAAGTCAACGTACAACAACACGACGATCAACATTACTGACGCCAACGGAAACACCGTCGCCTGGGAATCGGGCGGCTCCATGGGGTTCAAGGGGACCCGGAAGGGAACTCCCTACGCGGCTCAACTTGCGGCGGAAGAATGCGCGGAAACCGCCCAGGAACGGGGCATCGATTCCCTGGACGTCCACGTCAAGGGACCGGGAAGCGGTCGGGAGGCCGCCATTCGGGCCCTGGAGGCGGCCGGCATGGACGTACGCCGAATTGAGGACGTGACTCCCATGCCCCACAACGGTTGCAAACTAAAGAAACGACGTCGGATTTAACAGCCAACGAACTGCGCTGTCCCCGGGGGGGTCGGCAAGGGCATAACGTTACGACGTTGTCAGATGCCTTTGCCACCCGTGAGCGAATGACTGAGTTGCCGGGGACGCCCGGATCACACGGAACCTAACTTCTGGACATGAGAGGGTAGAAATTATGGCTCGCTATACCGGACCCGTTTGTCGGCTCTGTCGCCGGGAAGGTCAAAAACTATACCTCAAGGCCGAACGCTGCCACACCTCCAAATGTGCCATCGAGACCCGGCGCTATCCCCCCGGGGACCAGCGCTGGTATCGACGGCGTCAATCGGAGTACGGTCGCCAGTTACGTGAAAAGCAGAAGGTCAAACGGATGTACGGCCTGCTGGAACGACAGTTCCGCAACACCTTCCAGGAAGCCGAACGGGAACGAGGCGTTACGGGCGATACGCTGCTCAAACTGCTGGAACTCCGACTCGACAACGTGCTGTTCCGGCTCGGTCTCTCGGGAAGTCGAAGCCAGGGCCGTCAGTACGTCGTTCACGGCCACGTAACGGTCAACGGGGAGACGGTGGATCGCCCCTCCTACCAGGTCAAACCAAACGACGAAATTGAGCTGGTGGATTCCATGAAGAACAATCCCCACGTCGAAGAATCGGTCTCCCTGGCTCAGCAGCGCGGGGTGAAGGACTGGTTGAACCTTCGCGAACCGGCCGCGGGCGACGTGGTTCGTGAACCGGCCCGGGGGGACGTTGACGATGTGGAGATCGAGGAGAACCTCATCGTCGAGCTGTATTCCAAGTAACCGACGAATTCAATTCATGAAGACGATTTCGAATTACGGGGTGTTTGCTGCATGAGTTCCACGCAAGACATCATGAAAAACGTTGAAATGCCCAAGAGCATTGACGAGGTCGACCGGAGCGAGGACGGCCGGTACGGGAAGTTCCGCATCGAACCGTTTGAACCCGGCTTCGGCATCACCGTCGGCAACAGCCTTCGACGCGTCCTGCTATCGTCCATCGTGGGCTCCGCCATCACGGCGGTGAAACTGGAGAGCCACGACGGGGAAATTCCTCACGAGTTCACCGGCATCGAGGGCATCCGGGAGGACGGGGTGGACATTCTGCTCAACCTCAAGGAACTCCAGCTTGACATCGACCCCGACGACGTTCCGGCCTCCTTCGAAGTCGAGACCGAAGGTCCTTCGACCCTGACCGGGGAGGACATTGCCAAGAGCGGGCTTGAGGTGCTGAACCCCGAATACGAGATCGCCAACTTGGACGAGGACGGCTACCTGAAGCTCGAACTGACCATTGAACGGGGGCGGGGGTTCTACGATCAGTCCGAGAACGGGGAGGAAAAATCACGTCGATCCAACGGAGTCATACCGATCGACGCCCTGTACTCCCCGATCGAGAAGGTGAACTACGAGGTCGAGGACACCCGGGTCCGGCAGAAGACGGACTACGACTCCCTGCTGCTTGAGGTCTGGACCGACGGGAGCATCAACCCCCGAGACGCCATCGGGCACGCCGGGAAAATTCTCAAGGACCACTTTGAGTACTTCATCAACTTTGAGGAAACGGACTTCGAACCCGAGGACGAGGGACTCTCGCCCGAGGAAGAAAAACTCAAGGAGGTCCTCTCCACCCCGGTGGACGAACTGGAGCTGTCCGTCCGGTCGAACAACTGCCTTAAGAACGCCGACATTCACACCCTGGGCGATCTCGTCCAGCGAACCGAGGACCAGATGCTCCAGACCCGCAACTTCGGCAAGAAGTCCCTGGAGGAAATTCGGGAGAAACTGGCCGAGTACGGGCTCACCCTCGGGATGACCGACGTCGGCTATCTTGTGGAGGACGTCGAACCCTCCGAGGAGCCGGCTGAGAACGAGGAAGATTCGGACCAATGATCCACAAGAACAAGACCAAGAAACTCGGTCGGGACGCGGCCTCGCGAAAGCAGTTGAAACGAAACCTCGCGAAATCCCTCGTCCGGCACGAACGGATCACCACCACTCAGGCGAAGGCCAAGCTGGTGCAACCCTTTATCGAAAAACTGATCACCCGGGCCGAAGACGACACGGTGGCCAACCGACGGGTGGTTCGTTCCCGGCTCGGGGGCGACGAGGAAACCAAACGGTTGTTTGAGGAAATTTCGCCCCGGTTTTTCGACCGTCCCGGGGGATACACGCGGATCCTGAAGCTCAACCGCCGTCGAGGCGACGGGGCTCAGCGGGTGCTGATCGAATTCGTTGAATGAACCCGAGATTCCGGGTTGGAATACTGATTTCCGGAGGATCATTCGACAATCACCTGGAGACGAACCCCGGACCTGAACCGGATATATTCGTCGGTATTTTTGATTCAATCCCCTGAACGATCATGAGTCGACGATTCCGATTCACCTGTTCGTACGACGGGAGTGAATTTTACGGCTGGCAGCGCCAGCCGGACGTTCCCACGGTACAGGAGACGCTCGAGGACACCCTGTCCGACACGCTCGATCAGCCGGTCACGCTTCACGCCTCCGGACGGACCGACCGGGGAGTTCACGCCCTCGCCCAGGTGGTACACCTGGACGTGGACCTGAACGCCACGGGGCTTCCGGTGGATCGCTGGAGAAGTCTGGTGAATCACCGGCTTCCCGAGTCCGTCCGGATCGAACGTCTGCGGTTCGTTCCGGACGGGTTTGACGCTCGCGGGAGCGCCCGGCGCAGACACTACGGATACCGATTTCTTCGGGGCCCAAACGGCCCCTTCCGGAGCGCTGATTACGGCTGGTTTCTGCCGGGGGAATCCTGGCAACCTCGTCGCCTGGCCGATGCGGCGCGAGGGTTGACCGGAGAGTTGCCCACCCGAGCCATCTCGGTTCGCGGCGGGGAACCCTACCGGCGGGACCGGTGGACGATCACCACCCGGGTACGACGCCGGCGGGCGAATGAACTGTGGATGGTTGTTCGTTCGCCCGGGTTTCGGTATCGGATGGTTCGCTGCCTGGCCCGGGCGGTCGTCCGGCTGGCCGAAGCAAAATCCATCCCGGAGGACGTTCCTTCCTGGCTGCAGCAGCGGGAGGGAACCTTCGATCCGGCTCCTCCCGGCGGCTGTTATTTGCTGGGGGTTGACTATCCCGGGGAGGAATCAACCGGGTTCCGGAACGGATTGTCCCGGGGTCCGTACGGACCGAATTAATTCCGGGTTCGTGTGGAATCTTCTATACGTGTTATGATGGTCGGTTCTGGATTCACATCCGAGCATCCGCCAGGGATGCGAAGGAAAATTACGAATTGACGGAGATACGGAAGGACGGTTATCGCGATGCAGTCAACGTACATGCCGAAGGAAGACGACCTGGAGCGTCAGTGGGTTTTGTTTGACGCCGACGGAGTGGTCCTGGGCCGGCTGGCAAGCCGAGCGGCCCGCATCCTTCGCGGCAAGCACAAGCCGGAATTCACCCCGCACCTTGATTGCGGCGACGGGGTCATCGTGATCAACGCCGCCGGGATCGAGGTTACCGGAAACAAGAAACGGGAAGAATTTGTGCGTGATTTCAGCGGCTACATCGGGGGATTGCGTGAACGCCCGCTCGGGGAAGTTCTGGACGAGGACCCCGAGGACGTCGTCAAACGGGCGATCCGGGGGATGATTCCGAAGAACCGGCTGGGCAAGAAGATCGGGAAACACCTTCGCGTGTACGAAGGGGCCGAGCACCCCCACGAAGCTCAGGAACCGGTTCCCTATGATTGGGAGACCGAACAGATCAGGGACGAGTAATCCGTCGCCGGAGGAACCGGCTGCGGGAAGCATGACATGACCCGAAATCCACAGGGAGTTTGATCGAAATGGCTGACGAACCCAGCGACGACGAGCGGACGGAAGAAGCAGCTTCCGAGGAAGCCGCTCCGGCGGAGTCGGAAGAGGCCGAGGAAACTGAGGAAGCTGAAGAGGTCGAAGATTCGGCCGACGCGGACGCCGGAGCCGAGGAACCCGTCGACGAAGAAGACGACGTGGAAGACCTTGAATCCGCCATGACCGACGGGGACGGGGAAGAGGAAGACGAGGAACCCGATCCTCCCGTCATCCGCCATGAAGGGGAATTTTACGGGACCGGCCGGAGGAAAACCTCGGTCGCCCGGGTCTGGATCGAGGCCGGGGACGGATCCATCACGGTAAACGGTCAGCCGGCCGATCAGTACTTCCAGAACCGTCCTCGCTGGACGCACCAGTATCGTGGCCCCCTTCAGGAACTGGGGTTTGAATCCGACCTTGACGTCCGAGCCACCCTCGAGGGCGGCGGAAAAACCGGTCAGGCCGGGGCGCTGCAGCTCGGAATTGCCCGGGCTCTGGTGGAGATGGACGAGAACGCCAGGGCGTTTCTTCGTCCGCCCGGATACCTGACCCGCGACGACCGCCAGGTCGAACGGAAGAAGATGAATCAACCGGGCGCTCGAGCGAAGTCCCAGGTGTCCAAGCGGTAAGG
>CAYPTI010000025.1:0-1306 GCA_964413525.1 uncultured bacterium
CCGTTCATGATGGACAGCTTGACGTTCGAGATCGCGTAGGTGGCGCTCTCGGTCAGGTTCCGGGCGTATTCGCGGGTTTTCTCGCGGGTTTCACCCTGCGGGAACACCCGATCGACCAGACCCATGTCCTCCGCTTCCTGCGGCGACACCCGATCGCCGGTGGCAATCAAGTCCAGGGCCTGAGATTTACCCACCAGCCGGGAGAGTCGCTGGGTTCCTCCGGTGCCCGGGAGCACCCCGAGGTTCACTTCGGGCAGTCCCAGGACGCCGGCCTCCTCCCCGGCGAACCGAAGGTCCATGGCCATGGCCATTTCCAGTCCGCCACCCACGCAGTGGCCCTCAATGCAGGCGATGAACACCTGGGGGGACCGGGCGACTTTGTCGAGCGTCTCGTTGCAGAACAGACAGAACTGGGTTTTGAAGGAGGATTCACATTCCTTCAGGAAACTGACGTCGGCTCCCGAGGAGAAGAAGTTGTCCTGATCGCTCATCAGGATCGCCACGTCAATGTCACCGTCAAACCGAATCTCGTTGATGGCCTCGTCCAGTTCCCGGTAAAAATCAAGCTGATACGAGTTGGCCTTGTTGATGTGCATGTGAATTTCGGCGATTCCGTCATCCTTTTCCAGGGTCAACATAGACATACGCGCAACCTCCCGAAGAAATTGAAAATTCAACGATCAAGTAGATTTACTGTCTCGAACGACAAACGGTTCCCGTAAAAACAGATGTTGGAGCCTTCCCTAGCCGTTGATTTCAGCCTCGTCCCGACCATCACCGCCGTCAAAATAGGCTTCGATCCGTTCCCGAACCCAATCGGGGAGCGGGGTGCTCTTTCCTTCCGCGTCAACACAGACCACGGTCATGGATCCTTCGCTGATCTCGGTATCGTCCCGGCGAACCCGAAACCGGTAGGTCAGGGAACTGCTGCCAAGCCGGTCAACCCACAGCTCGACGGCGAGCAGATCATCATAATACACGGGAGCCAGATAGTCACATTCCACCGACACCCGTGGAAAATCGAGCGGCTTGAGATCAACTTTTGGGCACCCGATCTCACGGAAGAATTCATGCTCGGCCAGTTCAAAGTAGTGCGGCATCTCAGCAAAATGAAGGATGCCGGAGGCATCGGTTCCCCGGTAGGGAACCCGGATCGAGTGGGTGAAGGGGTTGGCTTCCGTCATTCCGGTCCGTCCGTTGAGGAACCCTGCCCGGGTCGATCGGAATCGGAGCCGGCCGGCGACCGGTCGCGAACCTGCTCGAACACGCTGTTGCAGTCCTCACAGTACGCCTGCCGGGTGAGCTG
>CAYPTI010000025.1:1406-12349 GCA_964413525.1 uncultured bacterium
CTTCAAGGGACTCCTGAAACGTCTGAGGGACGAGCCCTTCGTCCTCGTTCAACCGCTCGGCCCATCCCCGGGCAAATTCGATCGAGTCCGGCTGTTCCTGCAGCATTTTGTGAAGCCGTTTGGTCACCTCGTCCTCCCGTTGCTGGCGGAGGGCTTCCAGCACGGCGTCGATGGCCGTTTCTACTCCGTACAGTCCGGCCACCAGGGCGATCCAGTCATCACATTCGACAATTGATTCAAAGGCTCGACCGGTCTGGTGTTCCACTTCCCCGCTGGCGTCCAGCCCGGCCAGAGCCGGTCGGGAGGAAAGCTCGTTTAGCTCCTCGTTGGCCCACTGGTACAGGAGCCGGGCGTGTCCCAGTTCCGATTGAGCCAGCGCAATGCAGGCGAGCTTGGCCTCGACCTCCGGGGCCCCGATACCGACCTCAACCAGGCGATCCCCCAACACGAACTTGTTGTCCGCCATGACGAGGAGACCCTCGATCCGACCGGGAAGGTCAGACACCGGCTTCCTCCTGCTCCGATCCCCGCTCGCCGAACAACGGATCGACTTCCCGGATGGGCAGCAGGTGCTCCCGGCGGACCACGTACATCTCGACCCATCCCTCTTCGTCGTAGGTGAACTTGGCGTAAATTTTGGCCAGCCGATCGGAAGGGGCCCGAACCGTCCCCCTGTGGATCAGGTCATCCCCTCGCTTGTGTCGGGTGAACAGTTCGTAGGCCCGCTCGTTGCCGGTTTCCGCCATCAGGGACTGACCCCCCAACCGGGAAGCTCCGCCTTTGCTTTTTCGGAGAGCCGTTCGGGGGTCCAGGGAGGATCCCAGACGACCTCGATGTCCACCCGGTTCACGTCGGGAAATTCGAGCAACCTCTCACGCACGTCCTGCTTGATCCAGTCGACGGCGGGACATCCGGTGCTGGTGAAGGTAAGGGATACCTCGACGGTGTCTTCGTGCTGCTCGATGTCGTAGATAATGCCCAGGTCCACCACACTCACCGGAAATTCCGGATCCTCGACGTCCCTGAGGGCCTCCCGGAACCGCTCAGGCAACTTCTGAGTGCCCATGTTGTCCGTTCCCCGCCTGGCGTAACTTTTCCAGCTGACGCTGGCCCTTCTGGAGCATGTGAATAAATTCTTCGTTGTTCGGACCCCGTTCCTTGAACCGTTCGATAACGTTCTCCCAGCTGTCGGCTTCGTCGTAGTCCCACTCCCAGGTTTCCCGGTCGAACCGGGCGGGGAAGGCCGAGTCGAGTTCGTAGCGTTCGTCCTCCTCGTTGTAACTCACCGGAAGGTCAACCCCGATGGACTCGCAGAACTCCGCCGTGCTGTCCAGCATCTGCTGGCGCAGCTCGTCGTTGCTGTGACCTTTGAGGCTGTAATCGAGCTGGGCGGAGCGGCTCTTTTTCTCGTCCGCGACGCCAAAAAATTCCAGCGCCATGAGGAACATCCACTCCACGGCCCGCTCCAGCCGCTTCTCGCTTTTCTCGTCCTGCTGGGCCTGGGTCATCACGGCCTCCCCGTGCTTGAGGTGGAAGTGTTCTTCCTTGTCGACCTTGGCCAGGGCCCGTTTCCAGGGTCCGTACGAAGTATGTTCGTGGGCGTCCCCCAGCAGCACGTATCCGGCCCGGTCGAAAAACGCGTTAAAGGCCCCGAGTTCCTCCCAGTTGGCCAGCGGAAAGTCCATGGCGTAGGGATGCTTGAATTCCTCCGGTTCCCGATCGAAGACCAGTTCGTGGGTGTCCACGCCCAGGTCCTCCAGCAGATGGTAGGCGATGTGGGCGTGACCGATTTCGTCCTGCATGATGGATAGGGCAACGATCTTCCGGTTCAGGTTTGGGGCGTCCTGGTAGCCGGTGATCAGGGGCGGGACGCTGACCAGTTCGGTGTCACCCACAATGATCAGGGTCTGAATCAGCGTCTGGTAGTACTCCTCGTTCATGTCTTCCCGGTCCTCGACGATGAATCCGTCCTGAACCTTCTGCTGCAATTCTTCCTTCCGGGCTTCCGCCGTTTGCGCCCCCATGATAAACCACGCTCCCGATCGGTCGGGGGAAGACGTTGAATTTCCGTCCCCGATGAATTGAAACTTGTTTGAACCTATTTGAATTCAACCAAAAAAGGATGTTTCCGTCAAATTTTTCCCCGTTTTCGAACCGGGCTTCTCCGGCCCGTCCTGCCTCCGCGCCGGGCAATCAACCGAGTCAAGACTTCACGTAATAAATTGAATCATCGCGGCGGATCCGGCGGAGTTCCTCCTCCTGGTGAAGGTACTTCAGATGAGCCAGCGTCTCCCCGAGCGCAAACCAGCGCTGCAGCGGGTGGGTATCCTCCCAGACGTCGTACTCGATGTCCCAGCTCAACCAGGACGACATTTCATAGGCCTGGCGGGGCTCGCCGTCGATACGGTCACGAATTTCGTCCAGCCGATCCCGGTGATGGGCCAGCAGCTCGTCGACCCGCCGGTTCGCGTCCTCAAACGTCCTTCGGTGACCCGGCAGGACCCGGTCCACCCGGTAGTCCCGGATCTTCCGCAGGCTCTGAAAAAAGGACTTCAACGGATTTTTGTCCTCTGCAAGAAAAGCGGCGATGTTCGGGGTGATGTCCACGAGGAGGTGATCGCCCGCCACCAGCAACCGGTGTTCGGGTTCGTAGAGGCTCCTGTGTCCGGGGGTGTGTCCCGGGGTTTCAAGACACTCAAACCGGTAGCGGCCGTAGTTGAGCCGATCCCCCTCGGACCGATCCTCGAACGTCAACGGATCCGAGGGATGGTAGGTCGAGGCCGGATGGATTCCCCGGATGGTTTCCAGCTCCGGTTCCGGAAACCCGTGTCGGCGGGCTCCTTCCAGTTCGGGAACCAGCGGATGCTGGATCGCCGGATCCTCCCGGCCGGCCCGTTCCAGGCAGGGCCGGAGCTTCTTCCAGTCCGGCTCCCCCATGTAGACCGTCGTCGACCCGGTGGCCAGCCAGCCGACAAGCCCGGTGTGATCGGCGTGAAAATGGGTCAAAAACAGGTCGGTCTCACGCGGATCCAGGTCAAGCTGATCGAGGGCGGACTCAAGCGTCTGTATGGATTCCTCCTGGTTGAGCCCGGTATCCACGATCAGATTTCGCCCGTCGTTTCCGCCTCGAACGACGTAAACGTTCAGATATTTCAGCGGGTTGTTGGGCATAGGTACCCGGACCCGAAAAAGATCCGGCCTGATCTCCTCCAGCATCAAATCACGTCCAGACGGATTGAGGTTGGATTCCGGTCGTGAGGACGAACCCGAACACCGGAACGACAACCGGAGAAAAAAATCAACGATAGCACAGGATCCAATCTTGTTTAACGTAAACAGGCGCCTGGCTCCCTCCGGTCGACGGAGGACAATCCGGCACAACACGCCCTTTGACAGGTCGGGGGAACCCACTTACTAACTTACATCGTACGGGAAGAATTGATACTCTATAGGTCTTCGCAAGCAACCCATCAAGGTGCATCAACCGTCTGGAGTGGTTTCCCATGTCTGCCGAGAGTGATCGATCCGACCGGGTTGAAATTTTCGATACAACCCTGCGGGACGGGGAGCAGTCCCCCGGGGTCAACCTGAATCCGTCGGAGAAACTTCAGATCGCCCGGCAGCTTGAAAAGCTCAACGTGGACGTGATCGAGGGGGGATTCCCGATCACCTCCACGGGGGACTTCGAGGCGGTCTCCCGGATCGCCGAGGAGGTCCGCAAACCCACGATCGCGGCGCTTTCCCGGACCAACCCGGAGGACGTGGAGTCCGCCGCCCGGGCCCTGGAGTCCGCCGACAAACCCCGGATCCATGTGTTTATCGCCACCAGCAACATCCACGTCGAAAAGAAACTGGAGAAAACCAAGCAGGAGGTCATGGACCAGGCGGTCACCGCGGTCGAGAAGGCCGCCGGCTACGTGGACGACGTCGAGTTTTCCCCCGAGGACGCCGCCCGCACCGAGACGGACTTCCTGCGCCAGATCGTCGAGGCGGCCATTGACGCCGGGGCCACCGTGGTGAACATTCCCGACACGGTGGGGTACTCGGTTCCGGAGGTGTTCGGCGGCACCATCCGCGATCTGCGGGAGAACGTCCCCAACATCGATCAGGCGACCATCAGCGTTCACTGCCACAACGACCTGGGGCTGGCCACCGCCAATTCCCTGGCCGCCGTCCAGCAGGGAGCCCGTCAGGTCGAGGTCGCCGTGAACGGGATCGGCGAACGGGGCGGCAACGCCGCCCTGGAGGAGGTCGTCATGGCCCTGAAGACCCGCCGGGACGTGTTCGGACTGGACGTCGACATCAACACCAAGGAGATCGCCCGTACCAGCCGGCTGGTCAGTTCCCTCACCGGGATGACCGTCCAGAAGAACAAGGCCATCGTCGGAGCCAACGCCTTCGCTCACGAGTCCGGTATCCACCAGGACGGCGTCCTGAAGGAGCGCTCGACCTACGAAATCATGAAGGCGGAAGACATCGGACAGATCCCCGGTCAGATGGTTCTCGGGAAACACTCCGGCCGGCACGCCTTCTCGAACCGGCTGGAGGAACTGGGCTATGACCTGGACCGGGAGGAGCTGGACGCGGCCTTCAAGCGGTTCAAGGAACTGGCCGACAAGAAGAAGGAAGTCTACGACGTCGACCTGGAGACCATCGTCGAGGAGGAAGTGATCGACATTCCCAAGGCCTTCGATCTGGAGGACATCCAGATCATGTGCGGGAACAACATCCTGCCCACCGCCACCGTCCAGCTGCGAAGCGCCGACAACGTGATCAAGAACGCCTCCTCGGGCGAGGGTCCCGTGGACGCCATCTACAGCGCCATCAACGAGATCATCCAGGAGGAACCGGAACTGCTGGATTACTCCATCCGCTCGGTCTCCCGCGGCAAGGACGCCCTCGGCGAGGTCACGGTAAAATTGAAAGTCGACGGCACGGAACTGATGGGCCGGGGCAGCAGTACCGACGTCCTGGAGGCCAGCGGCCGGGCCTACGTCGACGCCATCAACCGGATGATCTACCGCCGGGAGTACTCCCCCGAGGAAGAGGAAATCGTCGACACCGTTTAACCGGTTTCCGTCACTCCCACAGCAGTTCCCGACCGATGATGACCCGCTGGATTTCCGACGTGCCCTCGTAGATCAGCAGCGGCCGGATCTCCCGGTACAGTTCCTCCACCCGTGAGCCCTTCGAGACCCCGTCCCCGCCGAAGATCTGAACCGCCTCGTTGATCACCTCGAACGCCCGTTCCGTGGCGAACAGCTTCGCCATGCTGGTCTCCCGCCGGGCTTCCCCCTGTTCGTTCTTGGCCGCGGCCGCCGAATAGACCATCAGCCGGGCGGCCCGGGTCCGGGTGGCCATGTCGGCGATCTTGAACTGCAACCCCTGGAATTCCTTCAGGGGCTTGTCGAACTGGGTCCGCTGGTTCAGCCGCTCGACGGAGGCGTCCAGGGCGGCCCGGGCCATGCCGACGGCGGCTCCGCCCACCGTGGTCCGGAAGATCTCCAGGTTCCCCAGTGCCACCGACATCCCCTCTCCTTCCTCCCCGAGCCGGTTCTCCACCGGGACCTCCACGTCCCGGAAGGTCAGGTTGGCCATCTCGTGTTCGGCGATCACCCGGTGGGGGCTCCGGTCGATCCCGGGGGAATCGCCGTCCACGATGAAGGCGCTGATCCCCTTCGATCCCGCCTCCGGATCGGTCTTCGCGAACACGATCAGAAGATCGGCGCTCTGCGCGTAGGAGATGAACTTCTTCTCCCCGTTGATGACGTAGCGATCGTCCCGCCGTTCCGCCCGGGCCTGCAGGCTCGCCACGTCCGACCCGGCCTCCGGTTCCGTGATCGCAAAGGCCGGCAGCAATTCTCCGGCCGCAATCCCGGGCAGGTAACGCTGTTTCTGGTCCTCGGATCCGAACCGGTAGATCGGGTACCCGCCGAGCCCCTGGGAGATGAAGGCGTTGTCCAGGTACGTCCCGTAATAGGCCAGCGCCTCCCGGATCAGGCTGAGCGCCAGCACGTCGTAGTCGCCCTCCAGCTCCCCTCCGTACTCCGGGGGAAACAACCGGTTGTACAGCCCTTCCTCGGCAAAATCATGAATTCGCTGATGAAAATCCGGGGTTTCGTCGCTGGCCCGGTCGTACCGGCGGGCGAACTCCTGAACGTCATCACGCAGATCCCGGTGCTCGGGGGGGAGGGAAAACATTGTCCACGGTCTCCTTTCCACTCAACGGGGAGGAGTGAATTCGATTCCATCGTATCCAAACAGCACGGATGACAGAACCGTCTCATCCGTTAGTATTGGATGATTTTTCGGGCTGGATGAACCTGAAACCCTTCGATCTCCATCAGGGAGCCAACGCCATGAGTTTACTCGATGGAAAAGTGGCTGTCGTAACCGGCGCCGGCAGAGGACTGGGACGCTGTCACGCCCTGGAACTGGCCCGGCAGGGGGCAAACGTGGTCGTCAATGACCTGGGAACCGAGATCTCCGGGGAGGGGCAGGACCGACAACCGGCCCAGGAAGTGGTGGATGAAATCGAGGATTTCGGGGGCGAAGCCCGGGCCCACTACGGGGACGTAACGGACGAGGAGGACGTCGACGAGATGGTCCGGGTCGCCCTGGACGAATTCGGCGACCTGGACATCCTGGTGAACAACGCCGGCATCCTGCGGGACGGGATGTCCTTCAACCTGTCGACCGACGACTGGGACAGCGTCATCCACGTTCACCTCCGGGGTCACTTTCTTCCGGCCCGGCGGGCGGCCCGGTACTGGCGGTCGCAGTACAAGGAAACCGATCAGCCCCAGAACGGTTCCATCGTCCTGACCTCCTCCCGATCCGGCCTGTTCGGGTACCTCGGTCAGCTTAACTACGCCGCCGCCAAATCCGGCATCGCCTCCATGGCCGTGGTCCTGGCCCGGGAACTTCAGAAATACGGAGTACGGACCAACGCGATCGTCCCCATCGCCCGCACGCGCCTTACCGAAAGCACGCCCGGGATCGAGACCGATCCCGACATGGACTTCGATTACATGGCTCCGGAGAACGTCTCCCCCCTGGTGGCCTACCTGGGGAGCGACGCGTCCCGGGAGGTCAGCGGTCAGGTGCTTCTCGCCGGCGGCGAAGTGGTCCAGTGGATGGAAGGCTGGACACCGCGCGGGGAAATCCGGGCCGGCAACCAGACCTGGGACCCCCAGGAGCTGGCCGAGGAAGCCGACCGGCTGTTCGGGGACGCCGAAACCGGTCCGCCGGGGGTCCCGGACCTCGACCTGTACACGGAGTAACCCCGACGAGGGAGACCGATCCCGCCTCGTTTCAGCTCGTTCGTGACGGTTTGTGATCCACGGGTTCCGGGACGACGATTTCAAATCTCTTTAGAGACCGCTTTTACACGAAGAACGATCTTCAGCTTTCGGGAGACACGGTAGGATGCCCGAGAAGAGCCTCGAGGAACTCAAGTCGATGGTCGGGGAATCCCGCGTCCGCACGGTGGACCTGGAAGTGGAGGCGGGCAAAGTGGAGGAGTTCGCCCGGGCCACCCGGGACGACAATCCGATCCATCGCGACGAGGACGCCGCCCGGGAAGCGGGGTACCGGACCGTCCCGGCCCCCCTGATCTTCACTCGCGTCTCCCGGTTCCCTCGCTACCAGCCGGATGACCTGACCGGGTACCTTGGGTTCGACATCGGGATCGACCCCGGACGGATCCTTCACGGCGAGCAGGAGTACTCCCTGGAACGACCGGTGTACGTCGGAGACGTCCTCACCGGCACGACCACCCTCTCCGAAGTCTACGAGCGCGAAAGCAGTCGGATGGGGACGCTGACCTTCCTGATCTTCGACACCGACTACGTCGACCAGAACGACGAACTCGTCCTCACCGAACGGCTCACGGTCATCGAGACCGGTCCGGAGGAGGATTCGTCGTGAAACAGTCCGAATACAACCGACAATGGTCCGCCGGGGACCTGGAGATCGGGGACCAGGCCCCGCCGTTGATCGTGGAGGACGTGGACCGAGAGGACTTCGTCAAATACGCCGGGGCCAGCGGGGATTTTAACCGCATCCATTACGACGAGCCCTTCGCCAAACAGCAGGGAAACCCGAGCGTCTTCGGTCAGGGAATGCTCACCGCCGGGTTCGTCTCCCACCTGCTTACTCGCTGGATCGGCCTGAAGTACGTCCGGACCTTCCGGACCCGGTTCGAGGATCGGGTCTGGCCCGGCGACACCCTCCGGATCACGGGGGAGATCACCGACCGGGAATCCGTCGAGGACGGCGATCGGCTGACCGTGGAACTGGATGCCTCCAACCAGGACAACGAAACCGTTCTGTCGGGCGAGGCAGTCGTCCACCTTCCCCCCCGGTGAACGAAAAAAACGAGCAACTTCTCTGTTGTTAACTCAGGACGCATTTCGAGCAACCACCTTGACAAAAGCCAGACTCAACGTACTGTGGATTTTGATGAATGAACCAGAATGAATTAATTAGGCGTTTTTATCCTTTGTAGGGGGTTTTATTATGTTTGAGAACGAATCCATGGATTCCGACGACACCCCGTCGGAACCGCTTGAGGAAGCGGATTCGGTTCAGGACGGTTCGGACGAAGATGAGATTACACGACGTGATTTCTTAAAGCAGGTCGGGGCAACCGCCGGAGCCGTCGCCGCCGCTCCGCTGGCGCTGAGTTCCGGCTTCACCCCCAAACGGGTGTACGCCCAGACCAGCGATCCCGTTCGAATCGGCGTTCTGCTTCCCTATTCGGACATCTACGCCCTGCTCGGTGAGAGCATCACGCACGCCATGGAGATGTACTTCGATCAGATCGGCTGGCAGGCCGGCGGTCGAGATATCGAGCTGGTCCAGGAAGACACGGAGATGGATCCCGGGACGGCGCTCTCCCGCGCCCGGCGACTGATCCAGCAACAGGATGTTGACCTCCTTACCGGGATCGTGAGTTCCGGGGTCCTTCTGGCCCTCCGGGACTTCGTCCACGCCCAGCAGATCCCGCTTATCTGCAGCAACGCCGGTGCTCCGGCCCTCAGCCGGGGCCAAATTTCTCCCTACGTGTGGAGGACCTCCTTCACCAACTGGCAGCCGCCTCATCCGCTGGGGTACTGGAACGCCGAAAACCTGGGGACCGAAGGCTACACGAGCGTGCATGATTACGCCGCCGGCCACGACGTACGAAACTCGGCGTCCTACGGTTTCCGTGAGAACGGAGGGGAGATCATCGGAACCCAGCACCCCCCCTTCCCCGACATGGGAGACCCGGCTCCGTTCATGTCCTCGATCGATAGCGCCGATCCGGACGTGGTGATGACCTTTTACGCCGGAAGCGCCGCCGTGACCTTCGTCAACGCCTTCGACGAATTCGGTTTGCAGGGAGACGTAAACCTGACGGGAAGCGGCTTCCTCACCGACGAGAGTGCGCTGCCGGCGATGGGTTCCTCCGCCGAAGGTCACATCACCGGACTGCACTGGGCCTGGGGACTCGACACGCCGGCCAACAACGAGTTCAAGGAACGGTTTTCGGACTTCTCCGAACACAACCCCAACGTCTACGCCGTCCAGGGCTTCGACACCGCCCGTGTCATTGAGGAAATGCTGAACGAAGTGGGCGGCGACACCAGCAACGCGGACAACATGGTCGACGTCCTACCGGGCATTTCGTTCACCAGTCCGCGGGGCCCCTTCACCCTGGACCCGGATACCCACGCCCCGGAACACCACATCTACATCCGGGAAGTACGCCAGGCGGAGGACGGGAACTACCACAACTTTGTGGTTGAAGACACCGGGCCCATCGTGGACCCCGGCGACGACAGTCTGGAGTACGATCCGACCTAACCGCGGTCGACATCGACGAAAACCGAATCCGGCCGGAGAGCGTTCGGAGCGATTTCCGAACGTTCTCCGGTCCCCGGATTCCGTTCGCCCCGTTCGCCGGATCGAATCCCGCTTATCGTCTGCGTTGTAGGGAAAGGTAACGTGGTATTTGTGTAACGGATCAGGCGGTCCGTGGGTCCCGGATCCCTGCCGAAATTACAGTCCTTCGACGATCTCCGTGAGCCGGTCGATCTGGGAGAGATCCGCTACCGTCGGACAGAGAACCAGGTGGTCACAGCCCTTCTCCTCATACCCTCGAATAAACTGAACCACCTTCTGCGGGGTGCTGAGGAGACCTTCGGCGACCGTTTCTGCAAAGGGACCCGTAAAGGCGTAATAATCCAGCAGGTGTTCCTCCCCTTCCTCGGCTTCTTCCTCGCCGAGAGCGAAGTATCCGTGCCCCCAGAGAACCGGCTCCCCGGGGCGACCGTTTTCGTTCCAGGCCGCCCGGGCCTTGTTGGCGTCCCGGTCAAACACCTTGGGCGGTCCACCGCTCTGGATGTATCCGTCCCCGAACCGGGCCACCCGGCCGAAGGCCCGATCACTCATCCCACCGACGAGGATTTCCGGACCGCCGGGTTGAACGGGTTTGGGATCCAGCGATTCGTTGTCCCAGTAGGAACGAAGTTGTTTCAGCTGTTCGGTAAACCGATCCCCCCGGGTATGGTAGTCGGCCCCGGCTTCCTCGTAATCGTCCTTCCGGGCTCCCAACCCCAGGCCGAGGGTCAACCGGCCGTCCGACAGAACATCCAACGTGGCGGACGTCTTGGCCAGCAGGGCCGTGGACCGGATCGGACCCGCGACGATGGTGGTGGCCAGGCGAATGGACTCCGTGGCACCCGCACAAACCCCGAGGGTCTGAAAGGGTTCCAGACTGTGGTAGTTGAGTCGATCAAACACCCCCAGGCTGTCAAAGGGACCTTCCTCCGCCCGGCGAGCCCAGGTGAGGATTAGGTCCCGGTCAACCTCCTCGTGGGTGTTCGGTAGTCCGATGCCGAGTTTCATCGTTACGCCTCCTCTAAAGATGTGGCCTGTTTAAATGAGCCAGAACCAAC
>CAYPTI010000025.1:12449-18220 GCA_964413525.1 uncultured bacterium
TTCATCGTTACGCCTCCTCTAAAGATGTGGCCTGTTTAAATGAGCCAGAACCAACAACGGCTGAAATACCCTGGATGCCCCCGGGTCTTTCTTCAGTGAGAACATTCCCAAAGCCTGCCACGGATCATGTCTCCACAAAGAGCCATGCTAAATTCTGCTCGTCATCTCGTAAACGTACACCCTACGTGAAAACGACCGCTCGAACCAACCATTCCTTCCCGAACCCGTATCGGGAGAGTTCGAAATTCCATCCTCATTCTGGTCAGGCGGATGCGGACCGCCGGGGTCGAACTGGTTTCGTTCTCCCACCGGCTCAGGTCCGGTCGATTGGAGGAAGGCCCCTTTTCCAGATGAGATTCCGTTTGACGGTTCGGGAGCAACGATTACAATTGCTCCGTAATGCTTGCTCAAAACCCCGGACCGACGAAATCACGGTCGTTCGAGGGTGGAGTTCAACGATCGGAACTCCCTCCGGTTATTTGACTTACTCCGGATCGTAGGGTTTGATTAATCGTCCGTTTGGGTGACACCCGCTAACTCCGTTCTTTTGGCTCTCATCAGCTTGATTTCAAGGAAAGGCTCCTCTGTTTATGGATCTCTTCCTGATTCAAGGGGTAAACGCCCTCGTCCTCAGCATGGTTTTCTTCATGATGTCGGTGGGCCTTTCCCTGGTGTTCGGCCAGATGGACTTCATCAACCTCTGCCACGGTTCCTTCTACCTGCTCGGGGCCTACGTCGGACTGTCCGTGGTCAACGCGGTGGGGAATTTCTGGCTCGCCCTGATCGTGGCTCCCCTGGTCGTCGGAGCGCTGGCTTTTTTGCTCGAATACATCTTCCTGCGGGGGATGTACGGCCGGGAACAGCACCTCGAACAGGTTCTGTTCACCTTCGGAATTGCCTTCATCCTCGAGGACGTCATGCGCTGGTACTGGGGACCGAACGTTCACTCCATCGATAATCCCTCCCTCCTCGAGGGAGTCGTCAATCTTGGGATCACCTCGTTTCCCCTCTACCGGTTCAGCCTGATTCCGTTCGGAATTGTGCTGTTCGTCCTTGCCTACCTGTTTATGGAAAAAACGCAGCTCGGAGCCATCGTCCGGGCCGGCGTTTCGGACGCACAGATGGTCACGGGGATGGGCATCAACGTAGTCTGGGTGTTTTCGCTCGTTTTTGTGGTGGGATCGGGACTGGCAGCCGTCGCGGGCGTGGCCGGCTCCCCCATCCTCAGCATTTATCCGGGGCTCGATTTTGAAGTCCTGATCATTGCCTTTGTGATCATCGTGATCGGAGGAATGGGGTCCCTCAAGGGGGCCTTCGCCGGCAGCCTCATCGTCGGATTCGTGGACGTCTTCGGAAAAGCGTACCTGCCGGAATTCAGCACCGCCATCCTGTTTGCGGCCATGGTCCTCATCCTCTACGTCCGTCCCCGCGGACTGTTCGGGTTCAAGGGGCTGTAACCATGAGCCTTCCCCTCAACCCCCGGTCGGTCTTCTGGGGAATCGTCCTGGTCCTGGCCGTTCTGTACCCGTTTTATATGCCCAGCCACCTGGTGGGACTCGGGATTGAAGTCCTGATCATGGCGATCTTTGCCATGAGCCTGGATCTCCAGCTTGGCTACACCGGCCTGCTGAACTTCGGACACGCCGCCTTCCTCGGCATCGGGATCTACACAACCGCGTTCTTCGTCCGGGGCTGGACCAACAACATCCTTCTCACCCTGCTGCTGGTTCTGGTCCTGTCCGGAGTCATCGGATTCCTGATCGGGTACGTCACCGTCCATACGTCCGGGCTCTACTTTCTGATCATCACCCTTGCCTTCGCCCAGGTGATCTACAGCATAGTCATCCGCTGGTCGGAGGTGACCGGCGGGGTGGACGGCCTGCCGGGGGTCCTTCGACCGGAGCTTGGATACGGGGACTTTGCCTACATGTTTGTTTCTCCCACGAGCTACTATTACCTGACCCTCGGCCTGTTCGTCCTTTGCTGGGGACTGATGTACTGCATCGTTCAGAGTCCGTTTGGGTGGGTCCTCCGGGGGATCCGCGAAAACGAGGACCGTATCCGGTCCATGGGGTACAATTCTCACCTGTACAAAACCGCCGTGTTTTCCCTGAGCGCCATGTTCGCTGGTGTGGCGGGGATGCTGCTGGCCCATTACAACTGGTTTGCCAACCCCCAGGACCTGTACTGGACCATGTCCGGACATGGCCTTGTGATCATCATCGTGGGCGGGCTGGGAACGTTGACCGGTCCCATGCTCGGAGCCGTGATCCTGGAAGGGCTTCCCTACTACATCAGCGCCTACACCCCCCACACTCACTTTTTTATCGGGCTCATCCTCTGCGTCATCGTTCTCTACGCTCCCAAGGGGATCGTCGGAACCTTACGCAAACAGAACTGGATGTCGTGGTTCTATGAGTGACCTTGAGGTTCAGAACCTGCGGAAGAACTTCGGCGGGGTGCAGGCCGTGGACGGGGTCTCGTTCACCATTGAATCGGGGGCCCGACTCGGGATCATCGGTCCCAACGGAGCGGGCAAAACGACAATGCTCAACCTGCTGACCGGACAGCTTCAACCATCGGGCGGCCGGATCCTGTTCGACGGCCGCGACATTACGTCCCTCTCCGATTACCGGCGAGCCCGGCTCAAGATCGCCCGGACCTTCCAGCACACCAACATTTTCAGCGGACTGACGGTGTTTGAGAACATCCGCCTTTCCGTCCAGCAGCGGATGGGAATAACCCGGGGCATGCTCCCGATCGGGCGATACGGCGACCTGAGGGAAGCCACTTCGAGCGTGCTTTCCGAACACGGGCTCAAGGAATTTGCCGACACCCCGGTGGATAACCTCTCCTACGGCGACCGACGGCACCTCGAGCTGGTGCTCGCCCTCGCATCGGACGCCAAGGTTCTGTTCCTGGATGAACCGACCGCCGGGATGACCCCGGGAGACACCCACGATATGATCGATTACATCGACGACATTCCCGACGACATTTCGGTCTGCATCGTCGAACATGACATGGAGGTTGTGTTCAGTCTGGCGGAGCGGATCCTGGTTCTTCACGACGGACAGGTCCTGGCCATCGACACGCCGGACAGCATCAAACAGAACCCGACCGTTCAGGATGTCTACCTCGGCAAACGAACGGAGTTTGAAGCATGATCCTCGAACTTGACGACATCCATACCTACTACGGCCAGAGCCACGTTCTCCAGGGCGTCTCCCTGGAAATTGATGAGGGGGAATTCGTGGCGCTGCTCGGTCGAAACGGGGCCGGCAAAACCACCACCGTGTACAGCATCGTCGGGTTCGAAAAACCCCGCTCCGGCTCCATCACGTTCAAAGGCGAGGACATCACCGACGAACCCTCCTACAGGATCACCCGGCGGGGCCTCAGCCTGGTTCCCCAGGGTCGGCGGTTGTTCCCGAACCTGACCGTCCGGGAAAACCTCATCTTTGGTGTTCGCAACAACGACGGGGACGGTTCCGACGAATGGACGCTGGAGAAAATTTACGACCTGTTTCCCAACCTGAAGAAACGAAAGAACAACCTGGCCTATCAGCTGAGCGGAGGAGAGCAGCAGATGACCGCCATCGGCCGGGCCCTGATGACCAATCCGGATCTCCTCCTGATGGACGAACCCTCCGAAGGTCTGGCTCCTCAGCTGGTGGATGACGTGGAAGAAATCATCAAAACCCTGAAGGAAGACCAATCCCTCGCCATGTTGTTGATCGAACAGAACCTTCCCCTGGCAACCGAGGTGACCGATCGGGCCTACGTGATGGAAAAGGGCCGGATCATCTTCGACGGACCCACCCAGGACCTTGAGGACTCACAGGAATTGCTGACCCTCTCCTAGGTGCATATTATTCTTCGTTATCCCCGAACGGGTGATGGTTACTCATGAAAATTAACGTCGTTGGCGGAGGTCCCGGCGGACTGTACGCCAGCCTGCTGTTGAAGAAGAAAAACCCCGACTGGGACGTTCACGTCCACGAACGGGATCCCCTCGGCGCCACCTACGGATGGGGAATCGTGTTTTCCGACAGCACCCTTTCCTCTCTCCGGGAAGCCGACTACGACTCCCATGAAACGATCACCGACGAATTCATCCACTGGGATTACATCGACGTCTACTACAAGGAAGTCCTCCACCGCTGCGACGGCCACGGGTTCGCCGGCATCATGCGGCCGGACCTGCTGTTGCTTCTCGCCGAACGCTGTGAGGAACTGGGGGTCGACCTCAACTTCGAATCCAACATCGAGAACCCCGAACCCCTGGCCGAGGAAGCCGATCTCCTCATCGGAGCCGACGGCCTCAAAAGCCTCGTCCGGGACCACTACGCGGACGAGTTCAACCCCACCGTGGAGGAAGGGGATGCGAAATTTGTCTGGTACGGAACCCGGTACCCGCTGGATGTCTTCACCTTCATCTTCCGGGAGAACCAACACGGACTGTGGCAAATTCACGCCTACCCCGGTCCGGTGAGCACCTTTCTGGTGGAATGCACCGAGGAAACCTGGAGAAACGCCGGACTCGACGAAGCCACCGAAGAGGAAAGCCTGAACTACGTGGAAGACGTATTCTCGGATCACCTCGGTGGCTACGACCTGCTCTCCAACATGTCGCTCTGGCGGAACTTCCCCAAGGTAACCAACCAAAACTGGAGCCACGATAACGTCGTTCTGCTCGGGGACGCCGCTCACACCGTCAATTACTCCATCGGCTCGGGCACCAAGATGGCCATGGAGGACGCCATCGCCCTGATGGAGGCGTTCGACAAACACGGAACCGACGTTCCCGGGGCCCTCAGCGACTACGAGATGGCCCGGCGTCCGGTCACCTCGGTCCTCCAGAAGGCGTCCGACCGCAGCCAGTATTACTTCGAAAACGTGGCCCGGTACCTCCACATGGAACCCTTTCAGTTCACCTTCCACCACTTCACTCGAAGCGGTCGGATCTCGTACGACAACCTGCGGACCCGAGACGGCGACTTCGTGGACCGCTACGATCGCTGGTTCGCCCGCGAAAACCATCCGGACAACCCTACCGAAGAGGAACCCGCGGTCGCCTCCCCCCCGATGTTCGTCCCCTACGACCTGGGGGAGCTCCGTCTCTCCAACCGGATCGTCCTCCGGGGCGTTCCCCGGGATCGGGCGACGAACGGAACCCCGGCCGACGAACAGCGGGAGGATCTGATCCGGCGGGGGGCCAGCGACCCGGGCCTGGTTCTGACCCAGCGAACGGCGGTCTCGTCCCGGGGACGAATCACGCCGGGGACCCCCGGGATGTACGAGGAAGATCACCGGGACGTCTGGTCGGATGCCGTGAAGGCGATCCATGAGCGCTCGGATGCCGCGGTCGGACTCCACCTTTCCCACGCCGGTCGGCGAGGCGCGACTCGACCCCGCCGACGGGGGCTCGATCGACCTCTCCCCCCCTCCCGGGACTGGCCGCTTCTCTCCGCCTCCCCCATCCCCTACGGAGAGGATTCTCAGGTCCCTGAACAACTGTCCGACGACAACATGGAGACCGTGATCGAACAGTTCACCTCGGCCGCCTCCCGGGCCGACGAGGCCGGGTTTGATTACCTTCAGCTTGACATGGGCCACGGGTACCTGCTTGGAAGCTTCCTCTCCCCGGTGACCAACCGGCGCGAGGACGACTGGGGGGGAACGTTGGAGAATCGAATGCGGTTCCCCCTCCGCGTGTACGACGCCGTCAAAAATCACTGGCCCGAGGAAAAACCCCTCGGGGCCACGAT
>CAYPTI010000026.1:0-18194 GCA_964413525.1 uncultured bacterium
CCGTCTTTGAGCTGACCGGCCACCGGAAGCTCCCCCCGGACATCCGGAACACCCGAGGCGAGTCGCTTCTCACCCGCATGAACTATGTCCTCACCCGAACCGGTGACGGCTGGAAAATCACCACCGCCCAGAACACCGCCATCCACCCCGTCGCCCTTCCCGACTGACCACTCTCCCTTTCCCTATCGACCGGGTCGGTGCCCCCCGGTAGTCGAACGAAACCCCGTCTATTCCTTCAGGATGAACCGTTGGTTCCGTACCGGGGCAGGGAGACAGCAATAAAGTACCCCAAAGGTTTGTTTACCCGAGGAATTCAGATTAATAGAATAATCCAAGTTTTAATCGAATCATTCGAACCACGAGTTCATTACCTGAGAGGTGGATGGAACATGGACGAGGCAGGGGCGAGTTCCGTTTGGAGCTACTTAAAAGCGGTAGGACCCGCGCTTTTTTTGGCTGCGGTTGTGGTAGGTCCTGGAAGCATAACGCTCAGCACGATTGCCGGAAGTTTGTACGGATACGCCCTGCTGTGGGTACCGATTATCGCGATCGTTTTCATGATCGTATACGTCTGGATGTCAGCCCGGATCGGGCTGGTGACCGGTCAAACGATCTTCGGGGCCACCCGGACAAAATACAATCAGACCGTGGCGTTTCTTGGGGGATTGTTTGGATTCCTTACCATTCTGGCCTTTCAGGCCGGAAACAACGCGGGGATCGGATTCGCCTCGGAAGCCCTGTTTGGTTACGACGTCCGTGCATGGGCAGTGTTGTTCACCCTGGTGGCTATCGGGTTTGTCTGGTTGCCGGATCTGTACGACAAAATCGAATGGCTCGTCCGGTTGATCGTCGGCATTATGTTGCTTGCTTTCGTCGGGACGCTGGTCATCGTCGGGTTTGACGTCGGTGAGGCGGCCACCGGATTGGTGCCCTCCTTTCCGGACTTTGACAGTCTTCTGCTGTCGCTGGGGATCGCGGCGACCTCATTTTCCATCGCCGCGGCCGTGTATCAGACTCATCTGATGCGGGAAAAGGAATGGGGGCCTGAGAAACTGGCCGAAGAAGCCGCCGACACCATCATTGGGATCGTCCTGCTGGGACTGATCGTGGTCGTCATCATGTTGACCAGCGCCCGGGTGATTTTTGAGGGGGCCGGTGATCCGGCCTTCAGCGCTCAGGGAATGGCCGAACAGCTTGAACCCCTGGTGGGGTCCGGGGCCTTTTATCTGTTCACCATCGGATTTTTCTTTGCTTCTCTCTCGTCCCTGGTGGTCAACGCGCTCATCGGAGCCACACTCCTGGTCGACGGCTACGGGGCCGAACCCTCGATGGACGCTCGACCGGTCAAGGTCTGGACGACCGTAGCCATGCTGTTGGGTCTTATTCCCATCCTGTTTTTTCAGGAAAGTCCAATTGAGCTTCTCCGCATCGCCCAGGCCCTGGCCATCGTGGCCTTCCCCCTGCTGGCCTATCTGGTGTTGATGATCGCCAGTGATAAAGAAATGATGGGGGAACACGCGAACGGTCCGGGAATGATTGTTCTGGGGGGCGTCGGGTATCTGGCGATCATCGGGATTGTGCTGAATTACCTGTACGAGGTGGTGCAGTTCATTTCCTGACACCCCGTATCCGGAAGATGGGTCAAGTCCTTGTTCTTGTGTTGACCCGGTCCCCAGACGAGTTTGAATTCGCCGACCGGACAACCCCCGATATCTTCAACTGATTCATACCCTGAATTAACCGGGGCTGAGCAGCCGTCCAGACTGATTCGGGGAACCTGCAATTTCACATCGTGACCGAGCTTCGGAGGCCGAATCGAAGCGGGAACCGACCGGTGCGATATCAGGTCAGCAGGGAGTTGAGGATGGAGCGGTACACGTTTTCCGCCGCAACAAGATCCGCCAGCCGAACGGATTCATCCACCGTGTGGGCGTCCTCCTCAATGCTCCCCGGTCCGAACAGCACGGTAGGAATGCCCGCCTCGACCAGGAACCGAGCGTCCGTTGTGGCTTCCAGGCCGACCGGGTCTTCCGCAAGTCCCTGCTCCCGGGCCGCGGCCTGCACCGCCCTCACAATGGATTCGTTTTCACTCACCTCGATCCCTCGCGCAAAGGCAAAAGTGTCCAGTTCCCAATCCAGAGGATTCCCAAGGTGGCGGCAAGAGTCGAGCAGGTCGGCCAGTTCGGATTCACGATCTCCCGAGTTTGACCGTTCGGGGTGGAGTCGCCAGTCCAGGGTCAGGCTCACCCGTTCGGGAACGACGTTGGGGGCGTCCCCTCCCCGGATCTCCGTGGCGGTGATGGTCTCCGGGGCCAGGTAGGGGTGAGTCGTTTCCCGACGGAGAGTACGATCCAATCGTTCCAGACGTTCAAGTACTCGCCTGGTCGCCTGGATTGCATTGGTTCCCTGATCGGGTCGTCCCGAATGGGCGCTTCGGCCCCGGATGGTGATCCGGAACCGGATGAATCCCTTGTGGGCGATGCAGACTCGATTCCGCGTCGGTTCTCCGATGACGGCGGCGTCGGCTTTTATTCCCCGCTTCATCATGAGCCGGCTCCCGTCGCCGGCCCATTCTTCGTCCACCACGAAGGCCAGGATGACTTCACCCATATCGGGGGAATCGCGGTAACAGCCTTCGGCCGCCAGGATCGTGGCCGCGAGCGCCCCCTTCATATCGGAGGTCCCCCGTCCGATCAGTCTTCCGTCGACAACCCGAAGTTCGTAAGGGTCCCCGGTCCAGTCCGGGGACCGGGCGGGAACGACGTCCGTGTGACCCGCCAGAAGTAACCGTCCCCGGGACGGATCCCCCACTCGGGCAATGACGTTCGGGCGGTTTTCTTCCACCTCGTACCGTTCGAGCTCAAACGGAACGGGGGAAGACTGAAGGCGCTGGTGGATGAAGTCCGCCACGGCCTGCTCGTTTCCGGGGGGATTCTCACTGGGCCGTTCGACCAGCTCCCGCGTTAATTCGATCAGCTGTTCCTCGTTCGATGACCGATTCAATCGTTATCACCCGGGTCTGAAGCAAAAGAAATCATTATTGTCGGTCTCCTCGGTCAGGTTTGCTGATCTTCCTGGTGCAACTCCATACTAGACGGAGCGTGCTGGCTCGAAAACGATGATGCAATCGAACCAAAGTACAGTGAGTTTTGGGATGGTTCCGTTTGTGATCGTACGGTCGACCAAACCTTGACAGAATCACCAGTATGAAGACGATTATGAACAAAATGAACTTTTCCGGTAGGCGCTGCGATGATGAACTGCTCCGGTCACTCCATTCAGGGAACGATTTCCGATGACTTCCGACAAGATTACCTCGCTTGATGACCTTAAAACTCGGCTCGCCCGTCCGTCCGACGAACTGATCAACGATCTGAACCGCCTTGACGGAGATCTTATGCTTCTCGGAGTCGGAGGGAAAATGGGTCCCAGCCTGGCGAGGCTCGCTCGAAACGCGCTTGATCAGCTGGACGGTAGGCGCCGCGTGATCGGGGTCTCACGGTTTAGTTCGGAGGGGTTGCGGGAAGAGCTGGAGTCCGATGGAATCGAGACCGTCCGGGCGGATCTGCTGGACGAGACCCGGCTCAAGGAACTACCTTCCGTTCAAAACATTGTTTACCTGGTGGGCCGAAAATTTGGAACCAGCGGACGCAAGGATCTGACCTGGGCCATCAACTCATATCTGCCGGGACGGGTGGCTTCCCGCTGGAAGGATTCCCGGATCGTGGCGCTCTCTACCGGGAACGTTTACCCCATGGTCCCGATAACCGAGGGCGGTCCGACCGAGGAAGTCGAGTGTGACCCGGTTGGGGAATATGCTCAGTCGTGCCTCGGTCGGGAGCGGGTCTTTGAGTACGTTTCCCGGACCGAAGACGTATCGCTGGCTTTGATTCGACTGAACTACGCGATTGATCTTCGGTACGGGGTGCTCCACGACGTGGCGACCCAGGTATATTCGGGGAATCCCGTGGACCTCAGCATGAGCCAGGTCAACGTGATCTGGCAGGGGGACGCGAATGAGATGATCCTTCGCAGTTTGCTTCACACCGATTCCCCTCCCAACGTGTTAAACGTGACGGGACCGGAGACCATTTCGGTCAAGTGGATGGCGAACGAATTTGCCGATCGGTTCGGGACCGAACCGGTGTTCAGTGGGGAACCCGAACCCACCGCTCTGTTGAACAACGCCGCCCGAGCCCATCAATTGTTTGGTTATCCCCGGGTTCCTCTGGAGCGGATGATCGACTGGACCGCCCACTGGATCGAAATTGACGGTCCCACCCACGATAAACCGACCCATTTTCAGGAACGGGAAGGGGAATTCTGACCGATCGTTCTCCGTGACGATTTGCTTGAGCGGCTCCACGAGGGCATGGTGATCCCGGCCCATCCCCTTGCGTTGACCTCTTCCCGAGAACTCGACCGGTCCCGGCAGAAGGCCCTGACACGGTACTACCTTGACGCGGGAGCGGGCGGGATCGCGGTCGGGGTTCACTCCACCCAGTTTGAAATTCGGGGTCCTGAGTTTGATCTGTTTGAACCGGTTTTAAAACTCGCCATCGAGACGGTAAACCGCTGGTCCCCGGAGCGTCCGTTGTTGAACATCGCCGGGGTCATTGGCCCCACCGACCAGGCGTTGTCTGAAGCCGAGCTGGCGGCGGAACTCGGGTACGACATGGTGCTGCTAAGCAACGCGGTTGAGGGGTACTCGGAGGAAGAGCTACTTGACCGGGCCCGGTCGGTGTCGGAGGTGCTTCCCGTGTTCGGGTTTTATCTTCAACCGGCCGTGGGAGGACGGGAACTCAGTTTCGACTTCTGGCGTTCGTTTGCCGAGATTCCCCGGGTCCAGGCCATCAAGATCGCCCCGTTTGACCGGTATCGGACCCTGGATGTCGTTCGGGCGGTTTGTGAATCGTCCCGGCGGGAGGAAATTGCCCTTTACACCGGAAACGACGATACCATCGTAACCGATCTGCTGACCCCGTTTGAACTAACCGTGGACGGAGACCCGGTACAAAAATACATCGTGGGCGGGTTGCTGGGGCAGTGGGGGTTCTGGACCCGGAAAGCCGTTGAGTTACTGGATCGAATAAAAGAGGTCCGTCACCAGGAGCGAATTCCGTCCGATCTGCTCAAGATTGGGGCCCAGATCACGGACGTGAACGCCGCGGTGTTCGATCCGGCCCACGAATTTGCCGGATGTCTCCCGGGAATTCACGAAATGCTTCGCCGGCAGGGTCTGCTGGAGGGGCGGTGGTGTCTCGACCCGGAAGAGACCCTCTCACCGGGACAGCTGGAGGAAATTCAACGGGTTTCCGATGATTACCCTCACCTGAACGACGACGAGTTTGTGGCCGGAAACCTGGAGCGCTGGACCGAGAAAGCGTAACGGTCGCCATACCCCACAGTTGGATCAGACCCGCTACTCTCTTCCTCCCAATCCTGCTTTTTCAAAAGCAAACAATATGCAGGACGGTGTCGTCCATCAGCCGGGGGGTTAGGAGTCGCCGCCTTCGTCATTCGGCGTCCAATTGTGTCCGGGGTTGAACTCGTTCGTGTACACTTCGTCGACATTGATCGAACGTTCGATGTCGAAGTGTTCTTCAACGAGGTCCACCGTTGTCTGCATCCGTTCGCGGTCTATCCAGCCCAAACCATGTTCCCGCGTGACATCGGAAACGAACAACGGTCTTTCTTCTTCAAGAAAGTGAATGAGTTTGTCGGGTTCGGCTTCCGGAACGTACTCTCGTAAAATCTGCAGTCCTTCCTCGGGGTTGTTGAACAACCACTGGTATCCTCGCAAGGCCGCATCCATAAACCGTGCCACTACCTCGGGATTTTCCTCGATCATGTCACTATGGGTAAACATGGCATTCCCGTACATATCCACTCCATATTCATGCCAGGGGAAGGCAATCAGTTCACCCTCGTCATGGGATTGTTCGTACAAATAACGGGAATTGAGATAGAACGTGGAGGCATCGACCTGGCCCGATCCCTGGGTCGAAATTTCCGAGCCAGGACTGACCCCCACCCAGCGAACGGAGTCGGGCTCCAGACCCGTGGCGTCCTCAAACACTCCCCACATGATCCGTTGAGCATCCCCTTCCGGGGCACCGACGGTTTTCCCCGCCAGGTCCTGTGGCTCTTCAATGCCATGATCCCGTCGCGCCCACGTCGTAAAAGGGGTTCGTTGGTACAAAGCGGCCAGAATCGTTAAGTCGAGGTTATCGTCCCCGATGCCAACGAGGATTGTCGGTAAGTCGGCAATCGCTATATCGGCTCGTTTCACCGATGCCAATCGGACGGCATCCCCCGAACCGGTTCCTTTTTCAATCGTTACATCAAGATTGTTTTCCTCGTAATAACCGAGGTGGTCGGCAAGATAGTATGCGGCAAGCTCTCCCTGGGATTCCGGCAGCCAGTTCAGACGAACCGTAATTTCGTCTTGAGATTGAGCCGGAGAACCCAGGATCACAACGAACAGGGCCAGGGTCATCAAAGCAGCAAAGTATGAAGTTGTTCGTCGAAGCATAACATTTCGCCCTCCATGAAATTATTTTTGAACAATCTATAGACAGCTCATAGTTGGTCAGTGGTAGTGAATCAATAATTCAACCTGATTTTCTCATCGGTTCGCTACACTTATAAATAAAATGCCGTCACAATCTTACACAAGCACAAGATTGAGCATTTGTAAATCAAACCGTTAGCCCGACCGAAGCCGGGCGATGAAATCAAGCCATTGCAGGCATTCTGGCCAATCTCAGCACGGATATCGTCAAATTACCACGCACGCTGGTAAAGGGTACGGACATCTTCCTCCGTAAGAGGTTGGGGGTTCGTAGGGGTGCAGTGGTCGTTCACGGCCATGGGTACGAGTGGATCGAGGTCGGTCGGTTCGACCCCCATGTCCCGCAATCGAACGGGGAGGCCCAGATCGCGGGTGCGTTCGGTGAACGCCTCCGGAAGCCGGTTCGGGTCGTCCAGCCCGATCCGTTCGGCCAGCACGTTCATCTTGTCGGGACAGGCTTCCCGATTGAACCGGAGCACATGGGGAAGAAAAATCGCGTTCAGAGCCCCGTGATGGAGGTTTTTCTCGGTCAGGGAGCCCATCGGATGCACCAGGCTGTGGACGGCTCCGAGCCCGTTCTGGAAGGCCATGCCCCCATGGAGCGAACACACCATCATTTCGAATCGGGCCTCGAGGTTCCGATCTTCCTCCACCGCCCGGGGAAGGGCCCTGTATCCCCGGGCGAGACCGTCCAGGGCCAGTGCGTCGGCGGTTGGGTTGTCGCGGGAACTGCAGTAGGTTTCGACGCAATGAGACAGGGCGTCCATGCCGGTTGCCGCGGTGATCCGGGGAGGCATCGTAGCGGTTAATTCCGGGTCGCAAACGGCGATCCGGGGAAGCAGGTCGGGATGGATAAAGCCCAGTTTTTCTCCCGAACGAACGGTGATAAGGGCGGCCCGGCCCACTTCGCTTCCGCTGCCCGCGGTGGTCGGCACGGCAACGAGCGGAGGAATCGGTTCCGTGATGGATTCGTTTCCGTTGTTCACGAGGGCATATTGTTCCAGCGGTGGGGGGTGGGAGACGAGGAGACCGATTCCTTTGGCCGCATCCATGGGCGACCCCCCTCCCAGGGCGAGAAGTCCGTCACACCGGTTCTCCCGATAAACCTCCAGCCCGTCCCGGACGCTTTGTTCGGTGGGGTTGGTCTGGATCCGGTCAAACACGACGGGATCCTCAAGCTCGAGTTGCTCCACGAACCCCTTTTCGACCAGGGTTCGGTCGGTGACGATCAGGGGCTTCTCAACGCCTTCCCGGTCGAGCAGCTCCGGGACCAACGTAACACAGCCGGCTTCCAGATAGACGTCGTTCAGGTAGGATGCGGTGGGGCCCGGGAGGGTCACGGGAGACCCTTCAGCTGTTCCTCAATGGGCGGGGGAGACCAGGGCGCCGGCAGGTCAAGGTCGGCGAGCAGGACCTGAGCACAGTTGTAGCCGACCAGTCCGGTGATGTTACCGCCCGGGTGGGAGGACGAGCCGCACAAATACAGGTTCTCAAGGTGGGCCCGATAATGCCCCGCCCCGGGAAAGGGACGATTGTACCCGATCTGTCCGTGGTCGAAGGATCCCACCAGGAGGTCTCCTTCCCGCATGTTTGGCAGGGTCCGTTCCGTGTCGAGAGGGCTTCGGACGAAGGAATCGATCACGGCGTCCTTCAGGTTGGGAGCGTGTTGTTTCCAGAGCCGCAGCATGGTTTCGCCGTGCTGGGTCTGAAAGTCGTCCCAGTTGGTTGGGTCTCCGTGGAGGTTGTAGGGCATTTTTTCCCACATGAATGCGGTGTGTTTCCCCGGAGGTGCCTGGGAGGAATCGAACCGGGTCGGACAAGCACCCCACATGATGGTGGGGGGAACGGTTCCCTGTTCGTGACTTTCGACCATCTGTGTGTACTGTTCAACGTCGTCCAGGCCCAGGATGACCATGAAGGGATCGTTCTGGTCGGGCCGATCCCGGAGGGCTTCGTAGCGAGGGGGCTCCTCCAGGTTCAGATTCAGACCGAACAACGGAGCCACCACGTTGTACTGAAATTGTTCGGTTTTTGTTCTCCAGTCGGAAGGGACATCGTCCTCCTCCATCAGCTCAAGAAAGGTCTGGTGGGGGTTGAGGCCGGAGGCGATAAACCGGCGGGCCCGGATCGTTTCTCCTTCCGATGTCCGGACTCCCACCGCCCGGTCGTTTTCAACCAGGATGGACTCCGCCCGGGTCCGGCGACGAATTTCGCCCCCGGAGTCTTCCACCGCCGAAATCAGCGCCCGGGCCAACTCGGCGGACCCGCCCCGGGCCATCTGGGCTTTGCCCGGGCTGGCCAGCAACATGGGGATGTGGTGGCCGAACCCTTCGACTCGTAAATCGACTTCCCGAAGCCCGTTAAAAAAGAGCAGCCCCGCCTGGATTACGGGATGGTTAAAATATCGTTTCACGAATCCAAGCGGCGAAAGTGTGCTTACTTCGAGCAACGTCCGCCCCAGTTCGCTTTGTTCCAGGAGAGCCCGTCGCCGTTCATCCGGAAGCGGAGGGGACTGGCTTTCCGGGATCAGAATTTTTTCCACGATGGGACGGAACTCGTCCCGCCAGTAGCGAACGGTGTCGGCGTCCTGGGAGTCGAATTGTCGGAAGGACTCCAGGGTTCGTTCAAAGTCGGTCCACCAGGAGAGGGTTCGCCCCTCCGAGGTCAGCAGCATGGAATTAAGGTCGGGTTCAACGTACCGGGCACCCCGTTCCTCAAGATTGAGGTCGGAATACCACGGTTGGCGATCCAGGGCCCGGTGAAAGAAGGAATGGGTATTGTGATAAAAGCCGGGATGGGACGGGTCTTCCATGGTAGCAAGACCGCCCCCGGCGTGGTCACGGAGTTCGAGACACAGAACCCGCAGGCCCGCGCGACCGAGGTAAGCCTGAAGAATCAGGCTGTTGTGTCCGGAACCCAGGATGATGCCGTCGTAGGTCTTGTTCACCGTCCGCGATCTCTCCTTATAAGGAGTCCGTTACCTTCAGGTTAATCTCGTGTGATGGCGGGTTAGGTTTTTCCCGGCCAGCAAAACGTGATCCTCGTCGTTTGGCAGCCGCACCGACTTCACCCTTCCATCAGGTGGCTTGGTATTTATCCGAGTTCAAACGCCGCTGCGGCGACGACGGATTCCCCCACCAGCAGGTCCAGCGGGTCCTCGAAACTCATCCGGGTAAGGGTCCGCTGGTGCTGAAAACCCAGCGGTTCAAGCAAGGGACCGATCGATTCCGGATCGATCAGGTCAATCAACACGTCGTTGTCCTCAAGGTCCCTCGCCGCGGCTGACAGCAACAGCGACAGGTCTTCATTTGAGCCGGCGATGACCGGCCCAATGTGCTCTTGTTGCCGTCCCGGTCGAACGATCGCGTATCCCCGGATCGGCTCTCCGATCGCAAACCCCGAACAACCTTCTGAAGTCAGCAGGTGATCCAGCAGGGCCGTCCGATCAACTCCGCAGGTCCGGTGATCCAGCTGAAACAGTTCATTGTTATCGGCGGGCTTGAGGTCGTAAACCTCGCCGAGGGGCGACTCGGCGGTGACCAACGACCCGCTCCAGCGTTCGACCGTCGTGACGTCGACGTACCCGAGCTGTCGGTACACGGTTCGTCCTGCTTCGGTGGCGTCCAGACCCACCCGGTCACACCGGTCAACCGCGAGATCATGAACCCGTTCGAACATCGAGCTTCCGTACCCCTGGCGCCGGTGGTTTTCATCGACCAGGATCATTCCGATCCAGCCAACCGTCTCTCCGTAGGTGATCAGTGTTCCGGTGGCGATCAACTCACCGTTGACCCATCCCCCGAAACAACCACGGGGTGAGAGTTCGAGCAATCGACGCCAGTCGGTCTCCGTCTGGTTCCAGCCGACCTGGGTGGAGAGCCGATAGGCCGGGGGGACATGGTCCGGGGTGAGGGGCCTGATATCCATGGTCGTTTTACTTCAACTTATTGGAAACCAATTTTCGTTAAACTTCGTCCAACGTTCCTTGTGAAACATGTGTCGACCACATCGGGACATTGGAGGTTAGACTTGCTCCCGGTCCCCGTCAGGGGGTTCTTCCTCGACCGTAAAATACTGGTAGATGTCCTGTTTGAGTTCCCCAAAGTCGGATTCCCCTCTCATCTCAATCGTTCGCGGTCGAGGGAGGTTGACGTCCACGATCGATTCAACCCGGGCCGGCCTGGGGGTCAGGACCAGAATGCGGTCGGCGAGAAAAATGGCTTCTTCGATGTTGTGGGTAACAAACAGGACGGTTTTCTGGCTTTCTCTCCAAATTCGTAGTAATTCCACGTTAAGTTCGTCCCGGGTTAACGCATCCAGGGCGCCGAAGGGTTCGTCCATGAGAAGAATGGTCGGGTCATGGATCAACGCCCGGCAGATCGAAGCCCGCTGTTGCATCCCCCCGGATAGTTCTTGAGGATATCGATCCTGGAAATCCCCGATGCCGACCATCTCCAGCAGGTTCCTGGCCCGCTCGCGGAAATCTCCCACTGCACGACCCGTCAGGCTGATCGGGGAGAGCACGTTCTCCAGCACGGTTTTCCACTGAAATAGCGACGGTTTTTGGAAGACGATCCCGTAATCAACCTCGGCTTTGCTGCGCAGGACCTCCCCGTCCCGCTGGATGGTTTCACCGTCGATCCGGATGGTGCCGGAGGTAATGGGGATCAACCCCCCGACCAGCTTCAGGAGGGTAGTCTTTCCGCAACCCGAGGACCCCACAATGGCGACGAATTCCCCCCGGGAGGAAGTAAACGTCAGGTCATCGACCGCCCTGATCGCCTCACCGCGGCCGGTTTCGTATCGTTTGGTGACGTGATCAATTTCCAGAAAGTCACTGTCCATGTCCATACGGGTACCATACACCCCTGTCTCCGGTGAGAGAGTGAGAGAACGGAATAAACTACTGTTGACCGAAAAGCCGCGAGGCGACTGTTTATTCCTCCGGCCAGCCGTATCCGGGCAGGAATTCGTTGGTGTAGACTTCATCGGGATCAATGGATTCCTCTAGGTCGAAATGCTCTTCAACCAGGTCGACCGTTTCCTGCATCCGCTCGGCGTCCATCCAGCCAAGGCCGTGCTCTCGAACGTGCTCGGAGTCCATCAGAGGAATCTCCTGCTCAAGCATGGGACGGACACTTTCGATTTCCGCTTCAGGAACCCGTTCCCGAAGGATCTCCAGCGATTCGTCAGGATTGGCGATTAACCACTGGTAGGCCCGGAAAGCTGCGTCGACGAAACGATCAATTTCGTCCGTCCGGTTGTCCAGGGTGTCACGGCTGGTAAAGATGGCGTTTCCATAAGGATTAACCCCGTAATCCGGCCAGTAGAAGTGGACCAGGTTCTCCCCAACGGCGTCCTGATAAATCTCACGTTGATTAATGAAGTGGACCGTTGCATCAATCCGACCAGACGCCAGAGATGGAACCTTGGCAGCCGGCCCAATGCCGACCCAGCGTACGGAGTTGGGTTCGAGGCCCACGGCCTGTTCGAAGGCAGGGAACATAATTCGCTGAGCGTCTCCGGCGGGTGCACCAACCGTTTTCCCTTCCAGATCCTTGGGCTCTTCAATCCCGTGATCGGATCGAACCCAGGTGGTGAAGGGACTGTTTTGATATACAGCACCCAGGGCAACGAGATCAGCTCCATCCCCAACAGCGGTGAGAATGGTGGGGAGATCGGCGTAGGCCAGATCCACACGACCTGCTCGGGTTAACGAAACCGCGTCGCCGGACCCCGAACCTCGTTCAATGGTGACGTCCAGGTTGTTATCGCTGAAATACCCTTTTTCATCCGCAATGTAATACGCGGCGAGTTCCGGTTGGCCTTCCGGAATCCAATTCAACCGGAAGGTTAATTCGTCGGCTGATTGAGCTGGTTGCGGGAGGGTGAACGCTACCAGACCAGCCAGGGTCAGCAGGACGGCAATCAGACGATTCATAAACAATCACATCCCAATATTGGTTTTGGAATCGTTGGAGTCGGAAAATCATTAGAATGTTTCAAGTGTGGAACCGTTGAGAATGTATGGGGTTAGCCCACCTGAGAACCACATTATCCAACCCTGGTCCACGGCATCAATATCCATTCAACAAGCACGACCATACCGTACAGCACCATGGTGATGATGGAAATCCAGATAAGTGCTCCGATAATTATGTCCGTGGAGAGGGTCGCCTGCGCGGAAATTATCAGGGAAGCGAGTCCTTTTTCAGCCGCGATGAATTCACCTACGATGGCTCCAACCATCGCCCAGGTCGATGCAATCTTAACGCCGGTGAAGATGTAGGGCATAGCGTTGGGAAGCCTGATCTGCCAGAACACTCTCCAGCGAGGGACATCTAACGAGGACGCGAGGTCTAAGAAGTCCTGGTTAATTTCTTCCAGGCCCCGGGCGGTGTTCAGGACCACCGGAAAGAACGCGACCAGGAAACCGATCACCATGTTGGGCAGAATCCCCCACCCCAACCAGATAATAAACAGCGGCGCCATAGCAATTTTTGGTAGAGAATTTAGGACCACCAGGAACGGAAGCACAGCCCGGCGGCTGGTTTCGGTCCAGGTGACTACAATTCCAAGAAAAATTCCCAGTAACACCGACAGGACAAAGCCGCCGAGCGCCTCGATGGTGGTGACCCAGGCGTGTTCGAACCAATTCCATCGCATATCCAGCATTCCGGATATGACTTCTTCGGGGAGAGGGAGGATGAACGAACGAATTCCAAACCAGCGCACTGACAGTTCCCAGACGATGAGCAGCACAACCAGAAGACCGAATGAGGGAAGAGCGGTACGGATCCCCCGATAGAGCTGTTTCAACCCAGTTGATGCAATTCGGTTGATCAGGGAGGTCTGGCTCTTGGTACCGGCAGGTTGGTCTTGGTCGGACAAGCTAGCCGCCCTCCTCGGAAGCAATCATCGAAACGACGGAATCACGTCTTCACTAAATACTTCCATAGACCGAAGCACGTCCTCCTGCTCCATTCCCTGAAAGTGGAACCGGCAGAGGACGTCCGTGGCGCCCACTTCCCGTTCGTACCAGCGCAAGTTCTCGATGATTTCGTCCGGTGTTCCGATCAAAAATCGGTCCTGGCTGAGTTCCTCAAAGCTCGATCCTTTTCCCTTCACGTTCTTATGTTTCCACGTGAGGTGTTCAATTTCGTACATGTTCGCCAGCGCCTCTCGTGCTTTGTTGAGATCGCCGGGATCACGAGCAACAAACGTTTCCCGTTCTATGGCAATGGGAGCGGTTTCGGGATCGTGCTGGCCAACTTCTCCAACCTTCGTTCGATAGGTTGTAACACAGGAGGAAAGTTTGTCCCGGTCGGCGGTCAATCCCGCAATCCAGGCGTCTCCCATCCGAGCTGCTCGTTCAACGGCAGGGGGAGCCCAGCCGGCAATCCAGAACCGGGGCCGGGGTGACTGTACCGGCTCGATGCCCAGCGTCACGTCTCGAAGTTGATAATGCTCTCCATCAAAATTCACCGGGTTCTCGGACCACAACCGGTCGAGAATTTCGATTCCCTCCTCAAACCGGGAACCCCGGTTTTCAAACGGGACGCCCAGGGCGTCGAATTCCTCCTCGCGGTACCCCAGTCCCAGCCCTACTTCGAGGCGTCCTCCTGAAATTTCATCGAGAAGAGCAAGGTCCTCGGCCGCCCGAACGGGTTGATGAAGAGGGAGGGCAATGATGCCGGTTCCCAGCCGGACGCGCTCGGTTTCGACGGCGTATCCCGTAAGGCCAACGATCTGGGGAAAATAATTGCCCGTATCAACAAGGTGATGTTCGTACAACCAGACGGAGTCGAACCCCAGGTCCTCGGCGTGAATAGCCTGCTCGAGGGATTCCTCATACCGGCCGGCTTCCTGGCACGGGGTGACGCCGAAATTCACAAACAAAACCTCCCCGGACTGCGAGCGTTAACCATGCTTCCGGTTTCGGTCACGAGGAGTATGATGGTTGTGCTCCGGACGTATCGTCCTGACCCCATGCGGCCCGGGACCCAATTCATGGAGAGAGATACTGGTCGGCGGCCATGAGGAACCAGCCCTGACCGTAGGAGGTTACCCCGAGGGGAGCGTCCGGTCCGCCCGGAGGCACCGCAACCCGGCGCACAGCCCCTTTCTCATTGACGGTTCCAAGGCAAACTTCAAGGGCCCGGTACGCGGCGTCACGAAAGGTTTCACCCAGCAATCCCATCTCGTGACCGCGGAGAAAACAGTAGGTGTACTGAAGAGAAGCGGACGTTTCCAGCGGAGAGTCGGGGTAATCCAGGATGTGGTACCAGAGCCCGGAACCACCCTGGCGTTCCAGCAGCGCCTCAGCCTGGTCCTGAAGGATGTCTTCCACGGTTGACCGGGAAGGGTGATCTTCGGGGAGGCAGGAAAGCGTGTCGATCATTCCAGCCGTCGCCCAACCGTTCCCACGGGCCCAGAGAGAACTCTCGGGATAGGTGTTGGGGGATTCCCTCCATTCATGTCGGAACAGGCCCGTATGGGGATCCTGCAGATGTTTCGCGTGGGTTTCGATGTGGTTGACCGCCTCCTCGAATCCACGTTCGTCGCCGGTGATTCGGGCGTACTTGGAGAAGAACGGACAGACCATGTAAATTGAATCCACCCAGAGAGCCACCGGTCCGGTGGTGTAAGAAATTCCTCCGTCCTGACTTCGTTTGGCTTCGTCCACGAGGTAGGTGAACTGACGGCGGGCCGCGTCCAGGTACCGGTCTTCTCCGGTCCGGTCGTAGAACTCAAGGACTCCGTGGCCCATGGTGGCCGGTTCGCACTGAGCTCGGTGAGGATCCTCCCCGAGGAGCCAGGGTTTCGGATCGTCGTAATTAAACTTTCCCTCGTCCGATTGAGTCGCGACGGTTCGGTCGACAATCCGCCGAGCCTCCTCAACGTATTTGTCCTCGTTGAGGGTGAGCAGCCCGTTGACCGCCGTACCTTTTTCCCAGTCTTCGTTTTCCATGTCACGCTCGAGTAGAAAATCTGCCACGCGAAGGGATAGTGCTCGTAATCGGTCGGAGTCAATCATCGGCTCGTTTTCACTCCTGAAATCGGTTCATGAAGTGGGGTTCGGCGACCGTTTACAAACGACAGAATATGCAACAGCGAAAGGTATTCTGACCTTATTTGACTGTCAAGTTACGTCCGACCGATCGGGGAACAGATGGCGGTGAAAAGGAGCGCTTTCCCGGCGAACTTCTTAAACCAACAGACCCGGTCTATTTCTCCCATCCGGCCTCAACAACCGATCTTGCGCAGGAACGGGAATTTGTTTATTTTGAAATGCAATTGAACTGTCCCCGGAGAGGAACCCCGAATGGTGGAATCAACCAACTCTAACCCGCCCCCTGAGCCGGAGAATTTTCCCACTGTTTCCGATACGTCCCGATCGGTACCGGTGCAAGTATTTGAGTGGACCGGCGATCTGACGGAATTATTCAAGATCGAGCTGGTGAACCTGTTTCTCCAGATCCTGACCCTGGGGATTTATTATTTCTGGGCCAAGACCCGCGTGCGCAATTACATCTGGTCCTCCACCACCGCGTTGTCCAGCGAGGACCGGATCCAGTACACCGGTCGGGGATTTGAGTTGTTCTGGGCGTTTCTCCGGGTGGTGGTCCCCTTCGTGGGGCTGGTGGCGCTGGTTGAGTTCGTCGACCTCGGAATGGGGGTCGACGCCATCCTTTCCCTTGCCTTCCTGGTCGTCTTGGTGGTGGGTTGGGACCTGGGGAAGTGGTACGGCCGCCGGTACCTGTACAGCCGGACCACGTGGCGCGGGATCCGGTTCGGCCTCACCGGCCGTGGGTTCTCCTACGTGATCCGTCACCTCGCCGGACGCCTCCTCTCCACGGTTACCCTCGGGCTGCTGTATCCGCGCTACCGTCACTGGGTGGTGGATTACGTGGTCAACAACACCTGGTTCGGCGATGAGAAGCTGGAGTACGACGGGACGGTCTCCGGCATGTACGATCGCTACTGGGTGTACTGGATCCTGAGCTGGTTCACCTTCGGGTTGTCCTGGATCTGGTGGTACGCGCGGGAACAGCGGTTCATCGCCTCCCGGACGACCCTCCAGGGGCGCCGGTTTTCCATGGATCACGACGGCGGGGACCTGTTTCGGCTGAAGCTGGGCAACCTGCTGATCATGATCGTTACCCTCGGGCTGGGCGGATTCTGGATCCGGGTGAGAAACGCCCGGTTCGTTGCCGAGCACCTGTTTGTCGAAAGCGAACCGGAGGTCGAAACGATCGCGCAGTCCTCGGAGGATGTTCCCTCCACCGGTGAGGGTCTGATCGAGCTGTTCAGTGGACACATTCCGATGTTTGGGCTGATGAAACTCTGACCGGTGCCCTGGAAGCCGATTATTTTGACGAGAAGACCGCCGACAAGCAGCCGGTCCGGGTCCGGTTCCGGGGCGGTGCCCTGCAGATTTGCACCCCGGAAGGAGATTCGTTCCGGACCTGGCATCCGGAGGAGTTTTCCGTCGAAGGGGGACATGTCGCCGGGGAACCGCTGCGGGTGGTCCATTCGGAGGGAGGACAGCTTCATTTTGTAAATCCCGATGCCGCCCGGGCGAAACTTCAATTGACCGGCAACCTGTCCGGACCTCACACTTGGTTTTCGGACCGGTCGGTTCGTTCGCAACTGCTTGTCTGGTCGGGGCTGACCGCCGGGATCCTGGGGTTGATGGTCCTGCTCATACCTCTGCTGGCCGAACCCATCGCCCGCTCGGCCCCCGAGCCCGCTCATGACTGGCTGGGTCGTCAGGTGCTCACGGCGGTCGAGCAACAGTTCGGGGTCTGTGAGGATCCGGAAGCGGAAGCCGTCCTGGCGGGGTTTGTCGACATCCTGCGTGAGGAATCGGCCACCTCCACCGAGATTTCCCTTTCGTTCGTGGAGCACGAGATGCCCAACGCCCTGGCGGCTCCCGGGGGGAACGTGGTGGTGTTCACGGGGTTGATGAATCTGATCGAGGAACCGGAGGAACTGGCCGCCGTGGTGAGCCACGAGATCGCCCACGTGGAGCACCGCCATCCCAGTTCGGGTCTGATCCGGTCGATGGGTTTCCGGTTCCTGGCCTCGGCGGTGTTCGGGGACTTTTCCTTCGCCGCTCAGATGGGCCACGTCCTGCTGAACCACTCCTACACCCGGGAGAACGAACTGGAGGCGGATGCCCGCGGCGTCCACTACCTAAACCGCGCGGGGTACTCCTCGACGGGAATGAAAACCGCGTTCGAACGAATGCAGCGATCGGTTGGCGAGCAATCCATGCCTTACCTGTCCACCCACCCATCGTTCGATCGGCGCATCGACCGGCTGGAGGACCTCGTCCGGTCGGGCGACCCGCCTTTCACCAGAACGGAATGGGATCGGCTTCGGGACCTCTGTTCCCGAGAGGAAGAGTGAGTGAGGGAATCACCAACGACCCTGAACGACGGGAAGCATTCCGAGAGGACGTCGGTTCCCGGACGGGGAGGGAGACCGGACGAATGACCGTCTTGTGAGCGTCGAACCAACGGTTCGACCATCGTTTGTTCGCCGGTTGTTTGGACGTATCCTATGCTCGGGCGTCGGACGGGGAACCGGGCCGTTGACTGATTGCGTCTACGGT
>CAYPTI010000027.1:0-17684 GCA_964413525.1 uncultured bacterium
TGGACTTCTGGGCGGAGTGGTGCGGCCCCTGCAAGCAGCTCGCCCCCCGTCTGGAGGAGCTGGACGAGGAGTATCCGGACCTGAAAATCGTCAAGGTGGACGTGGAGGAAAACCAGTCGCTGGCCCAATCCTTCGGGGTGACCAGCATTCCGGCGTTGTTTTTCTTCCAGGACGGAGAACGGGTACACAACCTCACGGGAGCCCACCCCACTACGGTGCTTCGGGAAACCGTCGAGGAAGCCTTTGGCCTCACCTCGCCGGCGAGCCGGGCGAGTTGAACCCGACCGTAACGACCAGCCGGTTATCATGGCGAGGAACCATCCCCCGACCGGGGGATGGTTCCGACTTCCGGAGGAGGATCAGCAATGGATCAGGCTGACATTATCGACATCTCCAAGGCGCTGGCGAACGACACCCGGTACAAGATCCTGCAGGAAATACCCGAAAACGGGGAAAAATGCTGTAAGGATTTGTCCGAGTGTTTTGACGTCTCCGGTTCCACCGTGACCCACCATATCAACCGATTGAGGGAGCTGGGGCTGATCGAGGGACGAAAGGAACAGACCTTCCATTACCTCCGCCGGAACAAGGACAAACTAAACGAATACCGCCGGGCCCTCAAAACGGATTTTGACCTCTGATTTCCCGTCCCCGGGCGGCCGGGATCTTTCACCCCGGTTATTCGGAATCGGGAAGACCCGGCATGGTGATGAACCCGGGCAGGTCCGCAATTCGTTCCACCCACGCTTCCAGAGCCGGGTACTCCTGCAGGGAAAAGCCACCTTCATGAGCCAGGGCCACGTAGGGGAAGGAGTTCAGGTCGGCGACGGTCGGTCGGTCCTCGAGCGCCAGCCAGTCCCGATCGTCAAGCCGTCCGTCAAGCAACGATAACGCCTGTTCCCCGATGGGCTGATGAACCTCAAGGTCCCACGGATGGCCGTACTTCAGCGCCGCCCGGGATCGAACCAGCCCGTCCCGGACCTGGTCATGGCCGACCATCGCCCACTCCATCACCCGGATCATCGGGATCCGTTCCCGGGGGAACCACCGCTCGTCCGGATCGTACCGGCGTGCGAGGTAGGTCATGATGGCGAAGGAATCAACGATGATCTCCCCGTCGTCCTCAAGCACCGGAACCTGCCCCCGGGGATTGATGGTCTGGAACCAATCTTCCTTCTGTTCCCCCGCCTCCAGGTCCACCGGAACGGTTTCGTACTCCAGACCCAGAAACGAACACAGCAATCGAACCTTGTAGCAGTTACCCGACAGCTCAAAGTTGTACAGTTTCAAAGTGGATTCCTATCCTTCCCAGGACCGGGATCTGGTCGGAATCCGGCCCGTGAACCTGGTATCCTACAGGCTGATTGTGCCGCCCCGTGCCCAGGGAAGTCCGGTCCCACAAGGGTGACGGGAGTTTCGCTCACCTTTACCGCCGGCTCGCCACGTGGTCTCCGGCGAGGAACCGGTCGCATCCCGTGGATCGGGCCAAACACCGGTCGAATTCGGTTGGCTCAACTCGTTTCATCGATCGGGGCAACGGTTGAGGCATAATTCCTCCCGGACAATCCCCTTCATCCCGACCCGTGGTACGTCAACCGAAATACAACATAGTCGGGTTGGTCGGTGCTGTCAAATCTGGAGGAACCGTTCCAAAACGGGACCCGGCTCGACCTCCGGCGTGAATCGGGGGTTTCGAACGGGATACCATGACTTCAAATCGGGGAGTCGGGGTATGAACAAAATCGTATCCCGAACCGTGGTCGGTTGATAAAGTGGACCCGAATCCAATCAGCTCAGGGAGGCGTTCACGATGACGGAGATCCTGCCCGAGAAGACCAGCCGATTCCTGCGGGCGATGATGCCCGACCGAAGCGACACGCTGCGATCCATGGAGGACCAGGCCGGCGACATCACCTTCGAAACCACCTCCGGAAAAGAAATTCAGTTCCCCATGATCGGCCCCGAGGCCGGATGCGTATTGAGGCTGATCGCCCGGATGGTCGATGCCCGGCGGATTTTTGAATTTGGGTCGGGGTACGGGTACTCGGCCTGCTGGTTCGCGGAAGCGCTGCCGCCCGACGGGGAGATCGTTCTCACGGAATACGATTCGGAGTACCTTGATAAGGCCCGATCGTTTCTGACCGAGGCGGGGTACGCCGACCTGGCCACCTTCGAGCGGGGGGACGCCTTTGAAACCATTGAGCGTTACGAGGGACCCTTTGACGTGGTTCTCATCGACTGCGGCAAAGCCGACTACCTGGACGCGTTCGAGGCAGTTCGGGACAAAGTTCCCGCCGGGGGGGTCATTGTCGCCGACAACGCCATGACCAGCGGGGCGCAGGATTTTGACCTGATCCTTCGGATGCTGGAGGGTGAGGAGCCCGACGAGGTTGACGAGGGATCCCGCGGAATTGCCGACTACCTCCGGACGGTCCTGGCAGACGATCAATTCGAGACCGTCGGAATCCCCATTCGTGAGGGTCTGGCGGTCAGCTACAAGCTCTCCTGACGGCCTCCGGCCGGTTTCTTCCCCCACCGTTTTGTCCTTCCCCCCTTCCCTCTCGGGACGGTTGGTTCCTCTTCCGAGGGACCGATCCATCCGATCCACGGTTCGGGTTTCCAACCGGATTCAGAAATTGATCCGGGGGAAACGGGCCCCGGTTCCGTTTGTTATTACTCAGAGCCGGATGAAATGAACCCAAAATGCATGAGATGCACGACTGATTATCTTTAGGCATCGAGGAGTTTGAGACATGTTCCGCCGTTTTGTGGCTCTTTTTGTTGTGGGAGTTGTTTCGATCGTTGCGATGAGCGCAGGGGTTGTTTCCGCGGTTGACGCCGACGAACCCGCTCTTGAGGTGAACGACGAAGTGATCACCATGGAGGACTTCGAGCAGCGAGTGGACCGGCAGATTCAACGGGTTCGTCAGCAGATGTCCCAGATGCAGGGTAACGAACCGTCGGAGGACGAACTGGAACAGTACCGGGGCGAGATCGAATCCCAGGTTGTCGAGCGATTGCGCACCCGGCTGGTGTTGACGGAGGCCGCCGAGGAGAGGGGCGTCGAGGTTTCCGAGGAGGAAGTCGATCAGTCCTGGCAGCAGATTACCGATCAATTTCCTTCCGAGGAAGCCCTTGATGAAGCCCTGGAAGAGCAGGGAGAAACCCGTGACTCCGTTCGGGAAGACCTCCGCGAACAGGTCAAGATTCAGAATTTTATCGATCAGGAAATCGGTGAAGTGGACGTCTCGGAAGAGGAAGCGCGCGACTTCTTTGAGCAGAATTCCGGCCAATTTCAGCAGCAGGGTGAATCGGTTGAATTTTCGGACGTCCGGGAGCAAATCGTCCAGACCCTCCAGCAGCAACGGCAGCGCGAACGAACCGAGGAACTCGTTGAGGAACTGGAGGAAGAGGAGGTCGACGTAACGGTGTACGTCGATGCCTCCGGCGAGACGGAAAGCGGAGGTTCCGGTCAGGGAACCGGCCCCGCCGAATAACCGGATGGCGAGCCCTGGGTCTTATCGGCCCGAGCTTCGACGGTCGAGCCGACTTGCCATGAGGGATCGTCGGAGCCCCCCTGAACGGGCTCTTCGGGGGAACGTCCGTTCAGGGGGTGGGGGAAGGGGTTTTTTTCTTTATCCCGAACAGGGATGAACCGGAGCCGGGGTTACGGGTTCGATCAGTTCATCGGAGCCAGCTGCCAGGCTTCGATTGCCTCCACGGGGTACACGATCATCAGCACGTTCAGCAGGAAACTGTCCCGGATCAGGATGAGCAACCCCACCTCGATCAGCCCGAACAGCACCAGTGTCAGCCAACCGGGCAACTTATACGCGATCCAGAAGCCCGCGATCATGGCTCCGATGTCGGTCCAGGAGTTGATCACCGTGTCGCCGGCAAATTGATCGAACATTGTCTGTTGTCGGTACAGTTCGATGACGACCGGGGTGTTCTCAAGAATCTCCCAGAGGCATTCAAGTCCCACGGCCAGCAAAAACTGAACGGAATCGGAAACGCGGGGAGCCAGCCACCGGATCCCGAGCAGCAGAAGCAACCCGTGAAGGATGTGGGTGGCGGTGTACCAGTCGGAAAGATGCTGGGACACATGAGGGGAGTGGATGTCTCCGACCCAGAACCTTACCTCTCCGCAGGGACAGATCCACGGTCGGTCCAGCAGCGCTAACATCAGTCCGGAGACCAGGATGATCCCGGCCGTGATCGTACCCGTTGTGAGAGCCTTTGGTGGATTCAGCACGGGTTCGCCGTCCCGAACCGGGTTGCGATTAGGGCAAGAACCTACCCACGTTGATCCTGCAACCAGGAGCGCAGGCCGTCGAGTTGCTGGGTCACCGACGTCGGACCGGTGCCTCCGGGCAGGTCCCGACGGGCGGTGGATTCGGTCGGATCCAGAAGATCGAAGATCGAGGGGTCAAACATCTTGTGGACTTCCACGTAGTCCCCGATGGGCAGTTCGTCGAGAGTCTTTCCGTCCTCCATCGCCTTCCGAACGACCTCCCGGACGGCGTGATGCGCCTCCCGGAAGGGCACTCCCTTTTCCACCAGGTAGTCGGCCAGGTCGGTGGCTCCGAGGTATCCTTCCTCCAGGGCCGCTTCCATGGCCTGACGGTTGAAGCGGACCGTCTCCACCAGGTCGCTCAGCAGGGGAACCCAGGCCGAAACGGAGTCCAGCGCCCGGAACAGGTGAACCTTGTCCTCCTGAAGGTCCCGGTTGTAGGCCATGGGCTGAGCCTTCAGGACGGTGGAGAGGCCCTGGTAGGCGGCAACCAGCCGGCCGGAATGTCCCCGGATCAGTTCGGCCACGTCGGGGTTGACTTTCTGCGGCATGATCGAGGAGCCGGTGGTGTACTCCGGATCCATTTCACAGAACCCGAACGCCGGGGACGACCAGAGGATCCAGTCCTCACACAGGCGGGAGGCGTGAAGCCCGATGAGGTTCAGGGCGTGGAGGGTGTCCAGCATGAAATCCCGCTCGGAGACGGCGTCCAGGCTGTTGGTGCTGAGCCGGCCGAACCCGAGTTCCCGGGCAAGAAATTCCCGATCCACGTCGGCTCCCGATCCGGCCAGGGCGGCGCTCCCCAGGGGAAGTACGTCGGCTGCTTCAACCGCCTCCTCCAGCCGGTGGACGTCTCGTCGAAATTTATCGGCGTAGGCCAGCAGGTAGTGAGCGAGGCGAATGGGTTGAGCCGGCTGCAGGTGCGTGTAGCCGGGAAGCAGGGTGTCCTTGTGTTCCTCGGCCCGAGCGACGAGGGACTCGATCAGGTTCACCACGTCCTCGATCCGGTCCGCGAGAACGTCCTTCAGGTAGAGTTTTACGTCGACGAGGACCTGGTCGTTGCGGGAGCGCCCGAAGTGGAGCCGGGCTCCCGTATCGCCGAGCCGATCCGTGAGTTCGGCTTCGACGTTCATGTGGATGTCTTCCAGTTCGGGGTCAAGCTCGAAGGTTCCCTCGTCCAGTTCCTCCTCGATGGAGGTCAACTCGTCCCGGATGGCCTCGAAGTCCGAGTGAGGGATGGCTCCCCCGATGGCCAGGGCCTCCGCCCAGACCACGGAGGCCTGAATATCGTAGGGATACAGCCGGTAATCCACCGCCAGCGATTCGGTGAAGGACTGGACCGACCCGGCGACCTGCTCCCCTTCGGTCTGCCAGAGGGCCACGGATTTACTCCGCCCCGGACGACCGGCGGAGCCGGCCGACCACCTTGAGAGGCAGTCCCCACAGCTCGACGAACCCCTCGGAAAGGGACTGGTCGAACTCGTCGTCCTCGTCGTAGGTGGCCAGGGACCGTTCGTAGAGAGAGTTGGGACTCTTTCGACCGGTCACGGTGGCGTTGCCCTTGTACAGCTTGATCCGGGCGGTTCCTGAGAGTCCCTGCTGAGCTTCGTCGATCATCGCGTCCAGGGATTCCCGCAGGGGAGAGAACCACTGGCCGTAGTAGACCAGTTCGGCGTACCGAAGCGAGGTCTCCTGAAGCTGATGATACATCTCCCGTTCGATGCACAGATCCATCAATCCCCGGTGAGCTTTCATCAGGACGGTCCCGGCGGGGGCTTCGTAAATTTCCCTCGACTTCAACCCGACCAGCCGGTTCTCAACCATGTCAATTCGACCGATCCCGTGACGTCCGGCCCGATCGTTCAATTCCTGGATCAGGGGCACCAGCGGTCGATCGTCACCGTTCAGGGCCACGGGTTTTCCGTCCTCGAAGCGAACCGTGACCTCTTCCGGCTGGTTCGGCGCGTCCTCGGGGGAAGCCGTCAGTTCATAAATTTCCTCCGGGGGAGCCACCCAGGGATCTTCCAGCGGCCCGCACTCGATGCTGATCCCCCACAGGTTCCGGTCGTAGCTGTAGGGGCTCTCGGCCGTTACCTCCACCGGGATGTCATGTTCGCGAGCGTACTCGACCTGTTCCTCCCGGGATTCAAGGTCCCACTCCCGGACCGGAGCCAGCACATCGATCTCCGGAGCCAGCGCCCGGGCCGACACTTCAAATCGAACCTGATCGTTCCCCTTGCCGGTGCTCCCGTGGGCGACGGCGTCGGCGTCGTACTCCTCCGCCACCTCAACCAGGTGCTTTGAGATCAGGGGTCGACCCAGGGCCGTTGCCAGGGGGTAGCCGTTTTCATACACGGCCTGGGCCTTCAGCCCGGGAAGGACGTACTCCTCGGCGAACTCCTGCTTGAGGTCCCGGATGACGATCTCGTCGGCCCCGCAGCGTTCGGCCTGTTTCCGGACCGGCTCCAGGTCCTCGCCCTGCCCGAGATCGGCCGAGAAGGTCACCACCTCACACCCGTAATGGTCCTTCAGCCAGCGGACGATGACCGACGTATCCAGCCCGCCGCTGAAAGCGAGAACCACCCGATCGATATCTCGTTTGCTTGCCATGAAACAACATCCTTACCTACCGGTTGATTGATTGTCGGTTGATAACGCCTCGGTTTGTCCCGTCGGCCAGGCGCCCGCGATCATCCGGTCGACGGTAAGAACGGGAAGAATAACAAGCCTTTCCAACGAAATGCAGGTTCAAGCTCAAACGACAAAAGGAAACGGTCCCCTCGGAACAACACGGCCTTCCCGGAAGGTCGACGTCACCGGGGGGATTCGGAGAACTTCCCGGGTCGCCTTCCGAGGAGTCGCCGGATGATCGAAACCACGTCCCGGCGCAGGGTCTCATTGGACAGGCCGGCCTCCGAGGCCAGCTTCAGGGCCCCGCCCATGGCCACTCCTTCCTTGGCTTCCCCGGCTTCGTACCCTGCGAGGGTCGGGTGGTCGGACCGGTGGAATGCCGGATCGGATATCGTCAGTGAAACCCGGAACCGATCGGCCATGCTGTCCAGATCGACGGATTCATCCCGGTGGACAAACACCGTGGTCGCGAGCTGTAGCGGATCCCTGACCTCCAGTTCGCGAAGCAGGGCGGCTGCCGTGAGCATCTGGGTGCCCCCGGCGAGCGTCACCGGGATCCCGCGGTCCCGGGCCCCGGCAACGAGCCCCGTCACCACCGTCAACACCGGGTCCCCCATCGTACGGAGGGCCTCGACGGGCCGGCCGGCCAGCGTCCCTCGCTCAAGTCCGCTGGCGCTCAGACCCTCGTGAACCACCGATTCTTTTTGCTCCGTCGGATTGTCGGGAAGGGACGAGGAGACGCTCCCGGAAACTCCCAGGGCCCGGAGAACCCCGAGGGCGGTGGTGGTTCCGCCGGGGATTGACTCCCCAACCATCAACCGGTCGGTTTCGTCGGCCAGCCGACGTCCCAGGTTCCGAGCCGCGGTGAGCACGGCCGCCGCCTCGGGAACCGGTTCCGGCCCCCGAATGTCCCCCCCGGGGGAGGCCCCGAGCGAACGGGTCTCGACCGCCGCCGGAACGGTTATCCCCGCGTCGACAACCGTGAGGTCAAACCCGACCCGATCCCGCACGGCCCGGGTGATGACGGCGGGCGTCACACAGCCGGACGGACTTACGGGAATTTCATCCGATGTATCCGGGGTTCCCGTCGCCACCAGTTCGGCGTCGAGGGACGGGGTCCGGTCCATGACCTCCGGGTTGGCTCCCGCGGCGCTGATGCCCGGAATTCGTGCCGTCTCCGTGGTCCCGACAACCAGAACCAGCCGGGTCATTTGACGAACGTGATACGGTCGTCGTCCCTCATCGCCCGAGACATCGGAAGGAACCCCGGGTCGAATCCCACCGTCCATTCCCTCTCAGGCACCGTTGTTTTGTTCATCAAGCACCGTTTCGTATCGAGTTTCCAGCATCCCGACGAACAAAAACATGTGACCGATCAGTTCCGTCATCTCCTCGACATACCGTTTGTGTCTCCAGTGATAATCCTCTCCGAACAGCGGTTCCAACAGCGGTCCATGGCCGAGCAACTGAGAAAACATCACCACGATCAAAAACCCGCACCACAACCAGACCATCGACCGGGTGTCGGAACATTCCAGCACCTGGTTCCAGAGTTCGGATCGGTGCTTGAAAAGAACGAGGACCATGATCAGGACGAGGAAAGCCATGGGCAGCTTCCAGCCCCAGAATGGATTCAGCCGATCCAGGTGGAAGTCCAGTTCCCGGATCAACGCCGCTCCGCTCAGAAACGCAAACAGAATCATCAGCAACCTCAGCCGTTCGTACCGCCAGCTCCAGGTCGCGAACCCGGCTGCAATGGCCAGCAAAAGACCTTCCTGAATAAATTCAACCGGACCCACTTCGGCCAGAAAATTGGACCAGTGGCTCAGTTCCCGAAGGAGGAGCAGCACGGCAAGCATACAAACCGAGTAGACCGTATAGCGGACGTACAAGGAGTTCATTCGCAGGCTCCCCGGGAGAATTGGCCGAAGCCTTTTCTTCCAACCTATCAGCCTTCCGTCGATCTCCAAGAACCTTCCCGTCCGGCGAGCAATCAATTCGGGCATCCTTTACGGCAACAGCACGTCCGAGACGGAGGGCGATCAAGGACAGGGAGACGACGGAGCCGCAAGTTGTTCAGGGTCGAGGAGGGGATTCGGCGTTCGGTGGGTCAACGTCCCTCGTTCAAACCACCCGGGGAAGGTTAATCGAGGACGTCGTTGAGTTCATCTCCGGAGCCCATCATGATGGCCAGCAGGGCCTTCTGAATGTGGAGCCGGTTTTCGGCCTGGTCGAACACCAGGGAATGAGGGCCGTCCATCACGGCGTCGGTAATTTCCTCTCCCCGATGGGCTGGCAGACAGTGCAGAACCCCCACGTCATCAGCGGCCCGGTCGAGCAGATCCTCGTTCACCTGATAGGACTGAAAGTCGGTTTGACGCCGGTCGGCTTCCTCTTCATCCCCCATGCTGGTCCAGACGTCCGTGTACACAAATTGGGCCCCTTCAACGGCCTGTTCGGGGGCCGTTACCTGCTGAATCGGGGCTCCCCGATCAAGCAGCGATTCAAACAGGGTTTCGTCCGGTTCGTATCCGTCGGGGGCGGAAATGGTCAGCGGCAGGTCCAGCAACCAGGATCCAACCATGAGGCTGTGGCAGACGTTGTTGCCGTCCCCGAGGTAGACAAGGTGGGGTTGGGTTTCGTCCGTCTGCCGGATGATGGTGTAGTAATCCGCCAGGGCCTGGCAGGGGTGAGCGAAGTCCGTCAGGGCGTTGATCACCGGGACGGAGGCGTATTCGGCCAGGGACTCCACCCGGTCGTGACCGAAGGTTCGGCAGATCATGCCGTCCACGTACCGCGACAGGGTCCGGGAGGTGTCGGGAATCGACTCGCCCCGGGCGAGCTGGATGTCGTCCTTGCTCAGGTAAACGGCGTGCCCGCCAAGCTGCTCCATGGCCACTTCAAACGAAACCCGCGTCCGGGTTGACGGTTTTTCAAAAATCATCCCAAGACGTTTCCGTTCACACAGGGACAATTCCTGATGACGGATCCGATCGGCCAGCCCGAACAGGTTTCGGAGCTGGTCGCCGGTCAAAAATTCCAGCGTGAGAAGGTGGGGTGGAAATTCCTCAACAAGACTGCGGCTCATGGTTGGTTCCCTCCCGGGAGCGGATGGACCGTCGGATCAGGACCGTGCGTTCGTTACCAGTTGTTGCGCCGTCTGCGGACCTCCCGGAACCGTTCCCAGGGCGAAGCCTCCGCCATTTCCAGGGCACCGGCCAGCCGGTCGTCGTTGAACCGAAAGAAGGGATTATAGCGCTTTTCCTCCTCCAGCGTCGAGAACACCGGACCGGTAGCGGACCGGACATCGTCCCGTTTCGACGCCGCGGCCTGGTTGTTCGACTCAAGGTTCAGGGCGAAGGATAGGTTTCGGTTGGCGTAGTCGTGTCCCGGGCACAGGGTCAGGGACTCCGGCAAGTCCACGATCACATCGCGGAAGGACTCGAACAGCTCCCGGGTGTCTCCTCCGAACTTGGGGTTACCGCATCCGGCCAGAAACACCGTGTCCCCGCTGAACAGAGCCTCCCCGGTCATCAGACAGATGCTCCCGGACGTGTGTCCGGGCGTGTGGAGCACGTCCACGGACAACCCATCCACCTGCAGATTGTCCCCGTGATCCACCGTCCGATCGACGTCCGAGATTCGGGAGCGTTCCTCCGGGTGACAGACCAGTTCGGCTTCGGACCGACGGAGAAAGTCGCGGTTGCCGGAGGTATGATCGCCGTGGCCGTGGGTGTTAACCACCCACCGGACCGTCAGGTTCGTCCGGTCGAGACAGCTACGGACTTCCTCCCGGGCGACCGGATCGAGCAGGAGGGCTTCTCCCCCGGGTTCGTCATACAGAACGTAGGAGAAGTTATCGCTGCGGGAGGACTGCAGAACCTCGTACATGGGAGCCGCTCAGTGTCCGTCCTCCGACAGCAGATCCATGGCTTCCTGGGCCCGTTCGGTGCGGATGATCATGAGGCCCTTCTTCTGGGAGGGACTGGCCGTGCAGTAGGCGTACTCGATGTTGATGTCCTGGTTGGCGAGCCGTTCGGCGATCTCGGCCAGGGCCCCCGGCTTGTTTTCAAGCTCCACGGTGAGCACGTCGTTTTCCACCACGAGCAACCCCTGTTCCTCCAGCCGGTGTATGGCCTCTCCGGGTTTGTCCACCAGCATCCGGACCACCGCGTGGTCCACGGTGTCCGATACGGTCATGGCGAGAATGTTAATTTTGTCCTCCTGGAGCTGGCTGGTCACGTCGGCCAGGGTGCCCGGACGGTTGGCAAGAAAAATCGAAATCTGCTTTCGTACGTTGATCATGGTGTGAACCTCCTCGTAGTTTTAATTCTTCCCTAACTATACTGAACAACCCGTTGCTGACCAACGGTCCTGACTCAGGCAAGGGCAAAAATGAACAGCAAACTGATCCCGTTATGGACCGCGTGCATCGCAACCACCACCAGCAGCGAACCGGTCCGTTCGTAGGACCGGGCAAATAGATACCCGACGACCACCAGCGGGAACACGGTCGTGGGATCCAGGTGGATGAACCCAAAGATCAGAGCGCTGGCCAGGCCGGCTTCCCGGGACGACAACCATTCCCGAAGGTTTCGGTACAGGAGCCCTCGAAAGAAAAACTCTTCCCCCAGTGGAGCCAAAAACACCAGGATGGAAACAAACGCGAACAGCTGCCAGGGTTCCTCGGAGACGAACAGCAGCTCGACGTTCATCGGGGTCATGTCCTCCCAGCCGAGCCATTGCACGAGCATGCCGTTGACCAGGAGTGCCCCCAGGATCCACGGAACCGCCCGCAGGTACTCGAGAACCCCCCGGCCAACCCCGTATAGAGCGGGCAACTCCCCCAGGATCCACCGTCCCAGCCGGCCCGGATGTTCCCACCGGATCAGGCCGATCGATCCCAGCAGCAGAACCAGCTGCAGGCCGAGGGTGCTGATAATCAACCCGTACACGAGCGGAATCGTCGCCGTCCCAACCAGAAACAAGATCAGTAGCTGGCTGATAAAAAACGCATTCAGCGCCCAGAGCCCGATTCCGGTCAGCCCCCGGAACCCCCAGCGTCCAAGGGTTCTCCAGGCATACCGTGACGGGGAGTGGAGGATGTAGGTCCCTCCGCTGGCGAGCAGCAGCCCAACCAGCCCGATCAGCATCCTGTCATCGATCTGATCGAACCCCATGTCCGGGGCCGCCGGGGAGGGCATAACCAGCTCCAGGTTCGGCTGCATCGCCAGCCCGATCCAGCCGACGGTAACCCCGGAAAAAACAACCAACCCGCTTACCAACCAGCGGTTCACTGGCATCACGTTCCCGTCCGGAAGAATCGTTTGACGAGCGTTGCCCGATCCCTCCCCCAACGAGGTTCGGGCCGACTCAGTCGGGCTATACTATGGAACCCAAGCATACTTAGAAAACCGACCGGAGGGGATTCCGTCCATGGAACGGTTCACGCAGACCCCACCCGAGCCGGATCATCCGCTGGAGTCCGACCGTTTATTCATCAACGTCCTCCACCGCTGGCTGGACGATGACCGGCGCCAGACTCTCTGGCCGGACCTCGAAGCCATCGGGGAACGCTGCACCGGGGAACTCTACCACCAACAGATCGAGGAGCGAGACCGGGAACCGGAACTCATCCGCTGGGACGCCTGGGGGAACCGGGTGGACCGCATCCGGGAGACCCCGCTCTGGAAACGGGCCCGGGAGCTGGCGGTCAACCGGGGGCTGGTCCGGGACGTTCACGAGGAGGGAGCCGACGCCCTGAGCCGGATCGAACAGCTGGCCAAAGTCCACCTGTTTCATCCCTCCACCGCGATGTATTCTTGCCCGCTGGCCATGACCGACGGCGCCGCCGTGACCCTGAATGAAACCGGCCCCGAGGATCTCCGAGACCAGTGTGTCTCCCACGTCGCCGCCGAGGACGTGGACTCCTTCTGGGAGAGCGGCCAGTGGATGACCGAAACCGCCGGCGGCTCGGACGTGGGTCGGGCCAACACCGAAGCCGTGCGGTCCGACGGCACCTGGCGGCTGTCCGGTCGGAAGTGGTTTGCTTCGGCCGTCAACGCCGACATGAGCCTGGCCCTGGCCCGACCGGCCGGAAACCCCGGAGGAGGCGAGGGGCTGGCGCTGTTTTTTCTCCGGCTGGATTCCTCCGCCGGCCCGCCGGAGGGGATCCGGATGCTCCGGCTGAAGGAAAAGCTCGGAACCCGGGCCCTGCCGACCGCGGAGGTGGAACTGGACGGGGCCCCGGCCCGTCTGATCGGGAAACCGCGGGAGGGCGTACGCCGGATGGCTCCCATGCTCAACGTGACCCGGACCTGGAATTCGATCACCGCCGTCTCCACGCTGGGACGGGGACTGGCCCTGCTGAAGGATTTCGCCCGCAAGCGAACCGTATTCGACAAAGACCTGGCCGACCAACCCCTGTTCCGGACCGTCCTGAACCGGCTGGAAACGGATTACTGCGCCACCATGACTCTGACCGCCCGAACCGCTCATCTCCTGGGACGGGCCTATACCGAACAGGACGAGGAGGCCCGGAACCTCATCCCCCTGCTGGCCTCGGTGACCAAGCTCTACACCGCCAAGATCTGCGTTCGGGACATCAGCGAAATTCTGGAATCCTTCGGGGGGGCCGGGTACGTGGAGGACACCGGGATCCCGATGTTGCTTCGGGACGCTCAGGTCTTGCCCGTGTGGGAGGGCCCGACCAACGTACTGGCCCTCGAAACCCTGCGCAGCCTCGGGCGATGCGACGGCCTGGGCTGGTTGGAAAGCGAGCTTGACGACATCGACGGGCCCGGGGTGCTACGGGAGCAGGGGCGGGGGCTGGGGTCCTGGCTGGAACAGACCCGGGGCGACACCGAGCGGCGACAGGCCGAGAGCCGCCGCTGGGCCGTGGGCCTGGGAAGGTTGCTGGCCGGGGTTGAGCTCGTTCGGCAGGTTCACCACAACCGATCCCACGGCCGCGACGGACCCTGCGTCCGAACGGTCGACCGGTTTCTGGACCGGTTGAGCTTCGATCCGGACGACCCGGTCGGAATCAACCCGCTCTGAACCGGTTCCGTTGGTGATCGGAAGGGACGGTCGGTATACTTCTACCCCGTTTCTGGTTGCTCAGAGACGGAAGAGATGGTCGAAGTTCCATCGTGCTCCGATCGGGGGGTGTCCCATGGATCAACTGGTTGCTTCTCTTCACGAACCGTTCAACTCGCTTTCCCACGCGGCCGGGGCCCTGCTGGGTACGGTGGGGTTCATCGTTCTTCTGGGGCTGGCGACGGGGGCACTCCAGACCGTTTCCGTCCTCCTGTACGGAGTTCCGCTGATTCTGCTGTACAGTTCCAGCGCCCTCTACCACGGGCTTCCCGTCTCCGAGCGGGCCCGGAACTGGTTTGGCCGGCTGGACAGGGCGTCCATCTATCTGCTGATCGCCGGCACCACCACCCCTCCCGCGCTGCTCGTCCTCCACGGCTGGATCGGGTGGACGATGTTCGGACTGCTGTGGGGTTTCGCCCTGGTGGGGTTGGTCATCGCGGCGGTGGACCCGTTCCGGAGCCGCTGGAGCAACACCCTGGTGTACCTCTGCATGGGCTGGATCTCGGTGCTCTTCCTGGGCCCGTTGATCGAAGCCCTGTCCCCGGCGGGCGTCTTCTGGTGCCTGTTTGGCGGGCTGCTCTATACGGTGGGAGCCGTGATCTACGCCCTGGACCGGCCCCGGCTGATGCCGGGGGTGCTTGGGGCCCACGAACTGTGGCACATTTTTGTGCTGCTGGGGAGCGGGGCCCACTTCGTATTCATCGCCGGCTATACGCTGTAAGGCATTAGAGCAGTTTCCCGGCCGGGGAACCGGTTTCGGCTCCGTCTCTCCAGACCGGTTCGCCGTTCACCACCACGAGTTCAATCCCCTCACTGAGTTGATGGGGTTCCTCGTACGTCGCCCGGTCCGTGACCGTTTCCGGATCGAGAACCACCAGATCGGCCCGGGCCCCTTCCTCCAGACGTCCCCGGTCGGAGAGGCCCAACCTCCTCGCGGGTCCGGCCGCCGTCTTTTCCACCACGTCGTCGAGCGTGAACGTCTGTTTTTCTCGATGCCACCGGCGAACGAACCTCGAAAACGTCCCGTAGTAACGGGGGTGAACGAGGTTGTTACGGTGGCGTGAATCCGGAGCAACGGCGTTGCCGTCCGAGGCGACCAACCCCCAGTCCCGATCATAGACAGTACTGATGTCTTCTTCTGAAAGGATGTGCAACCGAACCACGGGATCCCGCCCGGCTTCCCGGACCAGTTTCCGGGCGGCCTCCCACGGAGGTCGATTCCATCGGTCGCCCAGGTCCGCCAGTGTACCGCCGTTCAGTTCGTCCCCGACCGGGTGCTGGACCTCGGTCAGTTGTACTCGATCCGGGGCAAGGGCTCCGGGCCCGAAGGACCCCGGCCAATCGGGCTCACAGGTCCTCATGCGGCGGTCGAGGGTCGCGTCGCCCTCGGTTTTCGGGAGCAGCGAGCCCAGGGTGGTGCTCCCTGCCGTGTACGGGTACATGTCGGCGGCGACATCATAGCCCTCGTCCCGGGCGTGTTCGATTCGGTCGATCATTTTTCGAACCGTTCCACGGTTCGTCACCCCGGCTGACTTGAGGTGGGAGATTTGGGTCCGGACCCCGGTTTCCCGGACCACCCGGAGCAGTTCGTCCAGAGCCTCGGGGGCCTTCCATCCCTCGTTCCGAAGGTGAACCGTGAGCAAACCGTCGGTTTCAAACAGTACTTCTGCCAGTGACACCAGTTCCCGGTAATCGGCCCGCCGGGACGGTTCGTACATCAATCCCAGGGAACACCCGGAGGCCCCGACCGCCATGGCGTCTCGAAGCCGGGCGGCCATCTCCCGGCGTTCCTCTTGACCGGCCGGGCGGTCCGTCCGTTCCATCACCGCCAGACGAAGACACCCGTGACCGACCAGGGTCGACACGTTCACCCCGAGGTCCCGCTCGGCCAGGGCCTGCCGGTAGCTGCCGAACGATTCGAACGAGTCCCCGGAGTCGGCCCCCAGATAACTGAACGATCCCTCGAGCACGTCGGATCGGTCCGGTGGAATCGGGGCCAGGCCCATGGAGCAGTTTCCGACCACTTCCGTCGTCACCCCCTGGGATATTTTGCTGATCCCGCGGGGATCCTCGAGCAGCGTACCGTCGGAATGGGAATGAAGATCGACAAAGCCCGGCAACAGCCAGTTCCCTCCCCCGTCGATCCGGCGTCCCGGAGCGGCGTCCAGCCCCCTGAGCGTAACGAGGGTCCCCTCCCGGATCCCGACGCTGGTGGGTTCAGGCCGTGAGGTTTGTCGATCCGGATCCGGTACCCGGACGTTGTCCAGAATCAAATCCAGTTCCACGGTGTTCCTCCCGTTGTCCCAACACTATGTCTTCGTCCGGCAACGATATTCTCGCACAGGTTCCCCGACCTTTGTACGGGTTGGCTTTTTGATCCGTTTTGTTCGGTTATGCTGATTCACGTCCATGGTTGGGTGAGCATTCCGTCTCCGACCGAGAAGGATGCCAGCAGACCGATGCTGACAAACCCCAACGGACGCCGGGGAGGGTTCGTTCGCGGTGACGGTCTCGTCCGTGGGCTGTAGAATACGGTGTGGTGTCCTCGGTCGGGAGGTATCGGAGGTGACGGCGAACCATGACACGAAGAGAGGTCCCTCGGGGAATCTTCGTTCTGGGTGTCTTCTGTCACGTGGAAAAGGACCGCGACGCGGTGCTGTGGGAGTGCGAGCAGCGGTACGGGGAGATCATCCACCGTTCGGAGTTGTTTGATTTTAACGAAACCGACTACTACGAAGAGGAATTCGGACAGCAGCTCCAGCGACGCTGGTACGTGTTTTCCAACCCGTTCAAGCTGTCCCGGATCGTGGATCGGAAGCGTCAGATGAACCAGGTCGAGGAACAATTCTCCAAGAACGGGAACCGTCAGTTTAACCTTGACCCGGGGTACGTGACCGGCTCAAAATTTGTCCTCACCTCCCGGAAAAACAACAGCCACCGGATTTATCTCCGGCGCGGGGTGTACGCCGAGGTGACCCTGCAATTTCGGCACGGAAAATGGGAGGAACTTCGCTGGACCTTCCCCGATTTGAGTGGTGAGGAACGCCACCAATGGCTTTACCGGGCCCGCGAACACTGGCTTGAGCGCTGCCGGCAGGAGGATTCCGGTACCTGATCATTCTGCTGGCAAGAGGACGGACGGTTTAACCGTTGTCCATGGATGTCCGGATCGTTTGCAGCCGATTTCGCAGTTCCTCCACGTCCCGGACCAGGTAATCGGGTTCGAACCGGGCCGGACTCCCGTCCTCCCCCATTCCGAAATCACATCCCACGGTGACCGCTCCGATCCGTTTCCCCGCTTCCACGTCCGACCAGCTGTCCCCGATCATGATCAGCCGGTCGGACGGCACGGACCAGCGCCGGGCCACTTCCTTGAGGGGAAGCGGCTCCGGTTTGGATTCCGGCAGCGAATCCTTGCCGAAGATGGGATCGAACCAATCCGACCAGCCGGCGGCCTCCAGCATCCGGTCCGCCAGGTCCTTCGGTTTGTTGGTAACGATGGCGGTGTTATCGTCCGCCAGTTCCCGCAGGAAAGGCTCCATTCCGGGAAACGGGTTGAGGTTTTCGGTACACCGATCCCGGTAGATCGTCCGGAACTCGGCCAGAAGCTCCTCCGGCGATTCCCCCGTCTCGGACAGTCGTTCGGCAAACAGCTTCTCCGCTC
>CAYPTI010000028.1:0-4471 GCA_964413525.1 uncultured bacterium
ATCATCGGCTGGCTCATCGCCATCCTGCTGTGGATCGTGAGCATCCTGCTGGGTCCGATTGCGCTTATCCTCTGGATTGTGTTAATGTATAAGGCCTATCAGGGTGAGGAGTACGAGTTACCGGTCGCCGGCAAGTACGCCCGGCAGTACATGTAATCACTGAAATCCCCCTTCCCCCATCGTCTTTGGGCGGGCCGGAAAACCGGCCCGCCCATTTTTTCTTCCAACGCGCCCTCCACGAAATGGTCATGTCCTGACCTGTTTGTAAAGACGGTCTCCAAACGGGTTTGATTTCGGTGCCTTCAACCGGAACGGACCCTCTTCTACCAGACGATAACCAACAGGATAATCCCGGCCGCGAACCCCACCAGCCCTTCGCCGAGCCGGATCATCAGACCCTCGATTACGCTTGAAAGAGCCCGCTTCTCGTTGCCTCCCACCCGGGGCGTGAAGCTCTCCGCCGAGCGGTCCCGGCTGAACTTGACCACGGTCCCCAGGCAGTACAGACCATGTAGGGTCCCGGCGGTCAGGAGTCCGAGGCCGGCCCAGAACCGGTAGGGTTCAGGGACCAGATACACGGTCCCAAGGACGATCAGGACGTACAGACCCACCGCCGACCCGAGCCGGAGCAGGGACGTTCGCTTCAGTTCATCCGGATCGCCGTTCATCGTCCATCCTCCTGACGGTCCTTCCGGACGAAGGACTTCGACCCGAGATCTGCCGGACGATCTCCGGTTTCCCCACCCATCAAACCCGCCCTCGATGTTCCATCGATTGATCCGCCGGTTCCATCCGCTGCACGGTGGACCAGGAAGTCCGCACAAACGGAGGCCATCCCGATCCACGCTCACACTCGTCCAGCCACTGCCGGGTGGTCGCGTCGCCGGGATAGCCGGAACCGAGTTCTCCATACCGACCGGAAAGAGCCTCCATTGCCCGGTCCCGTTCGACCTTGGCCACAATGCTGGCCGCGCCAACCGCCGGGTCGTCCCCGTCCGCTCCGGACCAGAATTCAAACTCACGATCCGGAAACTCATCGGTTAAAAAATTGTGGACCCGGTCCCCGTTGGACAGAGCGTCCGAGCGAACCGAAGCCGCCGGAAAGTGCCGGAGCACGTTGCGAAGCACCAGAGCCTCCAGGTACGGAAGCGTATGCCGGGACCGGTCGATCACCCAGGCCGGAATGTGCTGGGTCCAGGCCATGGTCCACTCCCGCAGGTAGTTGGCGGCCTCAACCCGATGGGCGGGGGTCAACGTCTTGCTGTCTCCGAGCCGAGGCCCGTCCCACGGCCGGTCCTCGTCCCACAGGACGACCCCGATGACGAGCGGGCCAAGGACCGGACCACGCCCGGCCTCGTCCACCCCGACGTACAGACTCATGGTAGGAACGCTCCTCGGTTCAAGTTCAGGGGATAGGTCGGATTATAGCATGGTCCCGACCCACGTTGAGCGCTAGACATACCGGGTGTTATCGATCGAAAAGGGATCCAGCGGATCAGGAGTCCCGACAGAAAGCCTCCACGAAGGCGGGCACCACCCGTTCCAGCATATCCAGATCGTAACCGCCTTCCAGCAGGGCCATCCGGGCCCCGCCGCAGAGGTCACGGGACCATCGCGCCAGATCCTCGGCCATCCGGACGTAATTCTCATCCCTCAACCGTAATCCCCCTACGGGGTCGTCCTCGTGCCCGTCGAACCCGGCCGACACGAGGAGCACGTCCGGGTCGAACGAAACCACCCGCTCGCGAATGCTCCCGGTCCAGGCTTCCTCCAGGTTGGACCAGTCGGCCCCGGCCGGCATGGGAACGTTCAGGGTGAACCCCTCCCCGTCCGCTTCCCCGGTTTCCCCCGCGAACCCGGTTCCCGGGTAAAACGGATGCTGGTGAAAACTTACGTACAGGACATCCGACCGCTCATAAAACAGTTTCTGGGTACCGTTTCCGTGATGACAGTCAATGTCGACGATGGCGACGGTCCGATCCGCTCCGGTCAGCGCTTCGGCCACCAGGGCGATGTTATTAAACAGGCAGAATCCCATGCTCCGTTCCGATTCCGCGTGGTGGCCGGGCGGGCGAACCGCCCCGAATCCACCGGTATTTTCGTCGACCGAACGCCGGGCCAGGCGCATCGACCCCCCCACCGCCAGCATGGCGGTGTCGTACGATTTTCTTGAGGTCGGGGTATCGGCGTCGAGCGGTTGCTCCTGCCGGCTCGCCTGCCGGACGGTTCGAACGTGTTTCCGGGTATGAAGGGAGGTCAGTTCGTTACGTTTGGCCGGCCGGGCCCGGACCCGGGACTGCTTCGAAAACGCCTCGTTTAACCCTCGATCAATGGCCTCGAGCCTCCGGGCCGATTCGGGGTGGTTGGATCCCGTCCGGTGATCACGAAACCGCTCGTCCTGCAGCAGATACACGGCTCCTTCCCCCGGTTAGCCTTTCCGGGTCCGAGACGAAGAGGATGTCCGGACCGAACCCCACCGGTCTTTTTCTCCTCTGCTGAAACCCCGATCCGGTAGCCGCACGATCAAGAGAACGTCAGGCCGGTTCCGAATTCGGTTCGATCGACTCAAGCCAGTCGGTCCGGAGAACGGAATCCCGGTCCAGAAACGTCTCCAATGAACCGGACGAACCCGTCACGAGAAGTTCCCGGCTCGGAGGCGAGGTACCGTTGTCCCGCAGGGGAACCGAGTCGGCCAGCACTCGTCCGGGATCCACGAGGGATACGTGTTCGGGGATCAATTCACGGATCGAATCACCGACCAGTGGATAGTGAGTACAGCCAAGAACGAACGTGTCAGCCCCAAACTCCAGCAGGGGCTCAAGCAGAGGATCCAGGGTCTGGCGGACAATCGCCCCCGAGGTCCGACCGGCTTCAATCAACGGGACCAGCTGGGGACAGGCCTGTTGCCGGACGGACAACCCCTCCCCTTCAAGAATCGTTCGGTAGCGGCCGCTCCGAACCGTCCCCGTGGTCGCCAGGACGCCGACCCGACCGGTCGAGGAACGCAACCGGACCTCCCGGGCCAGAGCCTCGGTCAGCAACCCGTGCATGGAATGATCGGGGAACCGGTTTTGAGCCGCATCAAGAGCCACGCTCGAACTGATGTTGCAGGCAAAAACAATCCGATCACAATCTCGCCGGACGAGGGTCTGAATCGCGTTCATCGCGAGTTCCCGAACCTCGTTCAGGGGACGATCGCCGTAGGGACAGTGGGCGGTATCGCCGAGGTACACGAAGGACATCTCGGGGTTGCGATCCAGAAACGCTTTGAGGACGGTCAGCCCCCCCACCCCGGAATCAAACATGCCGATCCGTTCGGACACGGTTAGAGAAGATCCTCGTCGAGTTCCTGGGATGAACCGCCGGAACGACGACGCGAGGACCGTTTTTTTCCGGATCGCTTTCCGCCGGATTGGATCGGGGGGAGGACCCGGGTCCCCCGACTGGAATCCATGGAATCCAGCAGATCCCGAGCCGATTTCCGAACCCGTTCGTAGCGCTCCAGAAAATCGATCTCGTTCTCCTCAAATCCAAGGGCCCGGTGGACCTGAAGTTGAATGAATCGGTGGGTGAACAGTTCCGTTCCCGACAGCAACTCAACCAATTTCAGGAGCTTCACCGTCCGATCCGGATACACGTTGCGGCGGCCGTCTTTTTCCACCGGCAAATTAAACTTCTGGCTCCAGTACTTGACGTTCCGTTCCGTGATGCCGGTCTGTTCAACCACGTCGTCCAGATATCGGGGCAAAGCAAAGACGACCTCCCTGATGAATCAGCAACAGCTATACGGTCATGACGATATCATTGTACGAAAGTACCGACACCGGCCAAGGAGTCCGTGCTGGTCGAACGGACCGAGCGATCTACCCGGATTCTTGCCTCTCAATTTCGAACGCTGAGGGGACGCTCCTCAACTCGTGCTGAAGTTGTCGGACGGTTCGATCCAGCCCCGGGTGGACGAAATCAGGAGCAAGTTCAACCAGCGGATCGAGCACAAACGCCCGTTCCTGCAGGCGCGGATGGGGAACCACCAGCGGTTCCGACGCAACCCGATCCCCCCAGAACAGCAGGTCAATGTCGATGGTCCGGTCCCGGCCGGTCTCGTTTCGCCGGCGTCCCAGCGACCGTTCGGTCCGGTCGATCCAGTCCTCGAGTTCCTCCAGATCCGTCCAGCCCGGTCCGACCTCGAGGACCTGATTAAGAAAATTGTAGTCGGATTTCATGCGGTGAGGTTTGGTTTCCAGCAGGGAGGAGACCCGACGGATCGAGGTCCGGCGCCGGAACGCCCGGTGGGCCCGGTGAATATACTGCAACCGGGGAGGGAGGTTCGATCCCAGGGCAAAGAACAGCCGTCCGGCTATAGACCCAGCACGTCCTTCATCGTAAACAGTCCCCGGTCGTGACGGACCACGAACCGGGCCGCCCTGAGCGCTCCGCGACCGAAGGTCTCCCGGCTGCTGGCGCGGTGGGT
>CAYPTI010000028.1:4571-6145 GCA_964413525.1 uncultured bacterium
GCCCGAACAATGGGCACCTCCTCGCTCACCCGTTCGAGCAACGACTCGTCCTCGGCGGAGAACCCCGTCGTTCCGATCACCAGCGCTCCCCCGCGATCCCGCGCCGCCTTCAGGAAGGTCCGGGTTCCCTCCGGACGGGTGAAGTCAATCAGCACCCGTCCGTCCTCCAGCACCGAACGCGGTTCATCGGTCACCACGACATCCTCCGGGAGGTCCTTGTGCAGTTCCCGAACGGGCTGACCCAGGCGGGACGAGGAGGACTGTTCCAGGGCCCCGACAAGGTTCAATTCCGGTTCGTCGGCGATCAGGGAAAGCAACGTTCGGCCCATCCGTCCGGCGGCTCCGGCCACGATCAAATCCAGGGCATCATCACTCACGAGACGTCCACCCCGAGGTCGTCGAGAACAGACCTCAGCCGACCCCGGTGTTCCTCGGCCAGCCGGGACAGCGGGGAACGAATGTCCGGCTGACAGAGTCCCATCATGGCGGCGGCTTCTTTTACCGGAATCGGGTTGGTCTCAACGAAGATCACGTCAAACAGGGGTTGCAAGTCCAGATGGGTCTTCCTGGCTACCTCCTGGTCGCCGAGCCGGAAGGCGTCAATGAGGGACTTGACCCGGGCCGGTACCACGTTGGCCGCGACCGAAATCCCTCCCACTCCACCGACTGCCAGGAGGGGAAGGGTCAGGGCGTCGTCCCCGCTGAGGACGGAAAAATCGTCCGGGGTCCTCCGGACGATGGCGGCGGCCTGATCGACGTCGCCGGAGGCTTCCTTGATCCCGACGATGTTGGGGAGATCGGCCAGGGACGCCACGGTTTCGGCCTCCAGATTAATGCCGGTCCGGCTGGGGACGTTGTAGAGGACCTGCGGAAGATCCACCTCTTCGGCGATCCGACGAAAATGAGCCACCATCCCCCGCTGGGGCGGTTTGTTGTAATAGGGGGTGATGACGAGGGCTCCGTCACAGCCAACGTCCTTCGCATGCTGGGTCAGCCGGATCGCTTCGTGGGTGCTGTTAGACCCCGACCCGGCCAGGACCCGGCTCGACTCGGCCTCATCCACCACGATTTCAATCACGCGCTCGTGTTCTTCATAGGTCAGGGTGGCCGATTCGCCGGTGGTGCCGCACGGAACCAGCACGTCGGTTCCGGCCTCTTCCTGGAACCGGACCAGATCTCGAAGCCGCTTCTCATCCACCGATCCGTCTTCCATCGGGGTGATCAGCGCCACCATGGAACCCTCGAACGTCATGTTCGTCGCCTCCGGATCAGATCGATTCACCACGGATCAGGTCGTCGAAGCCCTCCCGGCGCCGAACGACCCGGCTTGAGGAGCCGTTCACCAGCACTTCCGCCGGACGCGGGAACGCATTGTACTGAGACGCCATCACGAACCCGTACGCCCCCGCGCTTCGTACCGCCAGGTACTCGCCGGGGTCGGGGCGCTCCAGGGTTCGCTCCTTCCCCAGGGTGTCTCCGGTCTCACAGATCGGTCCGACCACGTCGGCCGTGACCAGGTCACGCTGCCGGTTCACCACCGGCTCGATTTCATGGTACGCATCATACATGGCCGG
>CAYPTI010000028.1:6245-17541 GCA_964413525.1 uncultured bacterium
CCGGTTCAACTGCTCCAGTTCGGGGCGGGATTCCACGTTGAACATGTAGATGTCTTCTTCCAGCGCCAGACGCTGCTCCTCGGCCGATTTGGCCACCCCGGCAAAGACCACCTTCCCCGGATCGCCGCCGGCCCGAAGCACCCGGCGAAGTTCTCCTCCCGACACAATATCAAATCCGCAACCGGCGTCGGCCAGCCGGTTGAGAACCGCCAGGTTTCCGTTCGACTTCATGGCAAAGCAGATCAGGTGATCGACCGGGGAAAGAGCCTCCTCGAACTGCCGGTACCGGGAAAGAAAATGGTCCTGGCTGTAGACGTAAAGCGGGGTTCCGTGTTTCTCCGCCAGGTCCTCAAGGGATCGTTCCTCACAGTACAGCACACCGTCACGTCGTTGGAAACCGGTGTCCATTGGTCAATCAACCTTCCAATCAGGCTGGATCCAGGACCGCCACGCCGGGTCCAAAACAAGGTGGTTCCGAACGGATGACGACGGTCCGGAGGAAGTGTACGGTGGAACGGCGGACTCGCCCGAACCGGCATTCGGGATCGTCTTGGGTATCACGGTGAACGCTTCCCCGCCCGGGGACGAATTCAAGAAATTCGCTGGTCCGTTACAAATCCTGCAGCAGACGCTTGAATTCCCGGACGTGACCGCTTTCGTCGGCGGCGATCTCCTCCAGCCGAACCTGGAGTTCAATTTCCCCCAGTTGCTCGGCCAGCTCGGAGTGTTCCTTGTAATTCTGTACGTCCTGCTGCTCCATCTCGACGTTCAGTTCGAGCATCTCCCGAATTCCTTCCGGTTTGTCAAACGACATCGCCTCGGTGGTCGGTTCGCCCCCGTAGTCGGCGATTACCTCGGACAGATACTGCGCGTGCTGCAGTTCGTCCTGGATTTCTCCCTCGATGATGTCCCGCACCATGTTGCCCTTGGTCCCAAAGGCTTTGGCCGACTGGTAAGTGTAGCGCTGGATGGCCCCCCACTCGGCCTTCAAATCGTCGTTTAACGCGTCCAGCAGGTCGTCAATCGTCGGTTCACTCATGACGGAACCTCCCATGTACGAACTGAGGTAACCTCCAATGAGTCTACGTTCCTGCTGGCTGTTTTCAACGGAGGAGCCGTCGGTTTGGTTCCGATTCAACCGTCGACGAACCGAAATTAATATTGGATACCCGGGGAAAAATTAGTATACTTCTTGTTTCCGGAACCAAGGGGAAAGGTTCCCCCGAACTCAACCCGTGTCGTTCCTGCAGTCAGCCGGTTCGGAACCCGGCGATCCTTCCCTCGGTGCGGGGAAAGCCCCGGGAACGGGTCGAGGCGGTGGGATGGTTCCGGGAATAAAATCGCCATCAGATCGATTTAGGTTGACGGGAAACCAATCTACTCATTTGGATGAAAGGAGGTGAGGGATGTGGACCTGCAGCCGTTGGGCGATCGAGTGGTTGCCAAGCGCGTTGAAGCCGAGGAGAAGCGAGACAGCGGGATCGTGATCCCCGAGTCCGCCCAGGACACACCCACGCAGGCCGAAGTGGTCGCCGTGGGACCCGGCAAGCGTGAAAACGGTTCCATCCAGGAACCCGAAGTCGAGGAAGGTGACCGGATTGTGTTCGGTGAATTTTCCGGCACCGAGATCAACCTGAACGGGAACGAATACCTCGTTCTCAGTTCCGATGACATCCTCTGCAAAGTCGAGTAAGTACATCCTATGACCCGAAGGAGGTAAGCCCATGAGCAAACGAATTACCCTGGGCGAGGATTCTCGCCAGGATTTAATCGAAGGCGTCGAACAGTTGACCGACGCCGTGAAAGTAACCCTGGGTCCGCGCGGCCGAAACGTCGTGCTGGACCAATCGTTCGGGGCTCCCGAGATCACCAAGGACGGCGTAACGATCGCCAAGGAGATCGAACTGAAGAACCGGACTCAGAACATGGGAGCCCAGCTGGTGAAGGAAGTGGCCGAGAAGACGCAGGACGAAACCGGTGACGGAACCACGACGGCTTCGCTGTTGACCCAGACGATCATCCGGGAAGGACTGAAGAGCGTCGCCGCCGGCTACAACCCGCAGTCCCTTCGCCGTGGCATCAAACAGGCCTCCCGCCTGGCGGTGGACAAGCTGCAGGACTACGCCCGCGATCTCGAAGGCCCTGATGACATCACGCAGGTCGCAACGATTTCGGCCAACAACGACGAAGAAATCGGTGCGATCATCGCCGAAGCCATGGACGCCGTCGGACAGGACGGGGTCATCACCGTCGAGGACGGCCGCGGGATCGAAACCGAACTCGAGATCGTCGAGGGGATGCAGTTCGACCGCGGCTACAAGTCCCCCTACTTCGTGACCGATCAGGAGAACATGGTGGCGGAACTCGAGGAACCCAGGATCCTGATCTTCGACGACGAGATCTCCGCCGTGGACGACATCATCAACATCCTGGAAGAGGTCGCCCGCAACAACAACGACCTGCTCATCATCGCCGAAGACGTCGACGGCGAGGCCCTCTCCACCCTGGTCGTGAACAAGCTTCGCGGACAGCTTGACGTCTGCGCCGTGAAGGCTCCCGGATTCGGAGACCGCCGCACCCAGATGCTCCACGATCTGGCGGTGCTCACCGGCGGGGAAGTCATCTCCGAAGAGAAGGGCATGGACCTTGGTTCGGCCACGCTGGATCAGCTCGGTGAAGCGGCCAGCGTCAGCGTCACCGACGACGACACCACCCTCGTTCAGGGCGCCGGTTCCCAATCGGCCATCGAGGACCGCATCGGTCAGATCGATCGCCAGATCGAGCAGTCCGACAGCGACTACGACATCGAGAAGCTGGAGGAACGGAAGGCCAAGCTGGCCGGCGGAGTCGCCGTGATCCGCGTCGGCGCGGCCACGGAACCCGAGATGGAGGAGAAGAAAGCTCGGGTCGAAGACGCCCTGCAGTCCACCCGGGCCGCCGTGGAAGAAGGCGTCGTGCCCGGCGGAGGCGTCACGTTGCTTCGAATCTTCCAGGATCTCCAGGACGAGTCGCTGGAAGACGAAGAGGAAAACCAGGGTCTGCGCATCCTGGAGAAAGCCCTCCGCGGACCGGCCCGCCAGATCGCCGAAAATTCCGGCGAAGACGGTTCGGTCGTCGTGGAACGGATCCTGGAGAAGGAAGGAAGTCAGGGCTTCAACGCCCGGACGCGTCAGTTTGAGGACCTGTTTGACGCCGGCGTCATCGACCCGGCCAAGGTGGTCCGGAACGTGATCCAGAACGCGTCCAGCGTCTCCTCGCTTCTGCTCACCACGGAAGCAGCCATCGTCGAGCTTGACGACGACGATGACGACGGAGGCGACATGCCCGCCGGCGGTCCCGGAGGCGGCATGGGGGGCGGAATGGGCGGCATGATGTAACCGCTGTTTCTACCGATACGCCCTTTCCCCCTTTTCGCCCGAGGGCCGGCTCCCACTATGCCGGCCCTCGGGTCTTTTTTTTGTCGATCCCCTCCGGTTCAACTCATCCCTTCCCGCAATCGCCGGATCCGTTCCTCCGTCGGCGGATGGGTCGAGAGAGGCCCGGCACTCCCCCGCAACAACCTCCTGAAGGACCGACGGTTGTACGATTCAATAGCCTCCAGGGCCCGGCTTACCACCTCCGGAGAGGTCCACCGGGCGGCCGCCTCGTCGGCCTGAAACTCCCGCTGCCTCATCAGGGTGGCCACGAAAGGTTGATAGACCATTAACGTCAGCACGCTCCAGGCGTGCATGGCCAGAATCACCGGCCATACGAATACCAGCAGAACCCACCCCAGCGGACCGGCGACGATCATCAACAACCACAGCTGACCGACGGACGCCATCATCTGCCCGAAGGAGGACAAAAAACCGGTAATCAGGCTGTCATTGTGTTTGATGTGGGCCGCCTCGTGGGCGAGGATTCCCGCCTGAATCCGCGGTTTTGTCCGGGCGATCTGCGGGGTGACAAAAATGACGTCCCCCTGCGCGAAGGAGACCGTGAACGCGTTGGCCCCTTCAAGGGAATCGGTCACGAACAGCCGGGGTTCCCGGCTCAGCCCGGCCCGGGAAGCGATCTCCCGTAACACCGGGCTGTCGGTGGGGCGGGTCGAGAGGTTGCGACGAAGCCACCCCATCCCCCGGTAGTAATGGCCCACGAACAGGATGATCGCGCTGATCAGAAACAACCCGAACAACCACAGGCCGTCCACGTTCAACACCCACCCCAGCCCCCAGGCCCAGACGGCCAGGATCAACCCCAGAACTCCGAACAGCCCGAGCTGTCGAAGCGTGATCACCGGATTCCCCCCGCCCGATTTACGTCAGCGGGTATCCGAATGGCTCGACACGTCGACCCGGATCGTCATTCCTCCGACGTCCTGCCCTTCGCATCCTGACGGACCGACCCGAACCCGGTTGGACGAAGCGGCAACCGTTTCGACGGTCAGAGGCCGGCACGTTCGAACTCCGCAACCGGGAAATCATCCACCTGGATGGCCCGGTGACGCAGCTGTTCCGCCCGGTGAATCAGGTCCCGTTCCGATTCGGAGATGATCCCCTCCTCAAGGGCTTCCTCCACTCGCTGCTGCGGTCGGCCCTCGGGCAGGGTTCCGTCCCGGATGGCGTCCTTGACCCGATCGAGAACGTCGTCCGCCTCCACGGAGGTGCGAAACGCCTCCTCCAGCTCATGCAGCGGGTCGCCCTCCTGACCTTCGTGAATGCCTCGAGTGCGCCGGCGGCGGGCCTCCCCCGGCCGCTGCATAGCTTTGGCGACCCGCTGGCCCAGGGCATCCGACGGCGGCGATCCGATCCGGTTCCATCGGGCCCAGACCCCCATCAGCCGCAACAACCAGGTCAGACCCGGAATTTGAAGATTTCTATACAATCCCTCGAAAGCCTCCTGGATCCGGTGAAAACAATGATCCAGCGCCCAGCGTCGGAAGGGTTCGTCCGCCTCGGGCCGACCCTCGTCACGGGATCGACGCAGGACCGCGGTGGCGATGAACAACCAGGAAAACACGTCCGCGAACCGACCGGTAAGTTTTTCCTTCCGCCTCATCCGGCCCCCGAGGGTCGTCAGGGCCAGATCGCCGAGAAACGCAAACGAAGCCGTCGCCCAGCTCAGCTTCCGTCCGTAGCCGGTCCCCGGGGTAACCGGATCCAGCAGGCTGATCCAGCCCCGGGTCACGGTATGGAGCCCGGCCCGAACGGTGTTTTGCACCAGTCGGCTAACATGTCCCCAGAGGGCCCGATCGAAGTCCTTCAAATCGTCGTTCATGAGAGCGAACATCTCGTCCTGCAGGTGAGGATGGCAGCGGATGGATCCCTGGCCGAAGATGATCATGGTCCGGCTGAGGATGTTGGCCCCTTCGACGGTGATCGAGATGGGGGTACCGATGTAAGTGTGGGCCAGCATGTTCTTCGGTCCCCGGGTGATGGCGGAACCGGCCCGGACGTCCATGCCGTCGTTGATGACTTCCCGTCCCAGTTCCGTCAGGTAGTACTTCGCCATCGCCGAGACCACGGCGGGTTTGGTTCCGCCGAGCAACTGACCGGTGACGTAGCGCCGGGTGGCCTCCATCAGGTAATTGTATCCACCCACCCGCGCGAGCGGTTCCTCCACCCCTTCGAATTTTCCGATCGGAAGCCCGAACTGACGCCGGACCACCCCGTGAGCCGAGAGCACCCGTTCGGTGTACTTGGCGGAACCGGCGGCCGTGGCCGGCAGCGAGATGCCCCGGCCCACGTTGAGGCATTCCATCAGCATCTTCCAGCCTTCCCCGGCTCCGTCCCGTCCCCCGATGATCCGGTCCACCGACACCACGACGTCCTCCCCCGTGGTGGGCCCGTTGTGGAACGGAACCCCGAGGGGGTCGTGGAACCGGTCGGTGGAGACCCCGTCGGTGTCCGCCGGGATCAGGGCGCAGGTGATTCCCGGTTCCTCCCCCTTCCCAAGGTGGTTCTCAGGATCGCTGAGCCGGAAGGCCAGCCCGATCAGGGTCGCGACGGGCGCCAGGGTGATCCAGCGCTTCTCCCAGTTGAGCCGCATCTTCAGTTCCCCGTCGTCGTCCCGGAACACTTCCCCGGAGGACCGGATGCTGCCGGCGTCCGATCCGGCCCGGGGTTCGGTCAACCCGAAGCAGGGGATCTCCTCCCCGGAAGCGAGGTCCGGCAGGTAGCGCTCCTTCTGTTCCTGGGTCCCGTACTCCAGGAGAAGTTCGGCCGGGCCCAGCGAATTCGGAACCATCACCGAGATCGCCAGGACGTAACTCTTGGTGGCGAGCTTCTGGACGATGGCGCTGTTGGCCGCCGGGCTGAACCCTTTGCCGCCGTATTCCTCGGGGATGATCAACCCGAGGTACCCGTGCTGCTTCATGTGATCCCAGGCTTCCTCGGGCAACCGGCGTTCGTTCCAGACCGTCCAGTCGTCGACCATCCCGCACAATTCCTCCACCGGTCCCTCCAGAAAAGCCCGTTCCTCGTCGGTGAGCTCCGGGTAGGGAGCCTCCATGAGCCCGGAAAAATCGGGCCGGCTCGAAAACAGTTCGGCTTCCACGCCCACGTCCCCCGCCTCGATGGCGATCTGCTCCGTCTCCGACATGGTCGGAACGATCCCCATCGTCCTGATCAAACTCATCAGCGGTCGGGTGATCAGGGACCGCCGCAGCGGAACGATCAGAAACAGTCCCAGCCCGGCCATCAGGATCCCAAACAGCACCGGCGGGAGACCGAGCAACCAGGCCGCGATCAGGATCCCGGCCGCCCACATCCAGAGCGGGGCTCCGTAGAACCCGAGTCCGAGAACCAGGAGTACGCCCGGGAGGACCGCGAGCAGCCAGGAACCCTCCAGGGCGAGGCCAAAACCGGGCAGCACGTCCACGGTGGTCACTTCCGGGTTGATCGGGTTGATAACATGTGCACCATCATCATACATCCGGTCGCATCGACCGACCAACGGACCCCGCCGGGTCGGCGCCGGAGGAGTTCCTTCTCCGTCTGGACATCAACCCGGATCCTGTTTACATTCATTTTTCAACTCACTTCACGGTAAGGAGCCAAGCCATGTCGGTTGATTCGCTTCCGGTCGCCGAACTCCGCAAGGACTTCTCGGATCAGCTTGATTTCGAAACCACCGGGGAACTGGAGGCCCTCGACTCCGTCATCTGCCAGGATCGGGCCGTGGAGGCCATCGAATTCGGCATGCAGATGGATCACGACGGGTACCACATCTTCGCCATGGGTCAGCGGGGGACCGGGAAATCCGTCGTGGTCGAGGAGTTCCTCAACCGGGAGAGCGCCGATCACGACCGGCCGCAGGACATCTGCTACGTGAACAACTTCGACCGCCCCGACGAACCCAACGTGCTCCGGTTGCCGGCCGGCCGTGGCAGGGACCTCCGAAATGACATGGAGGAACTGGTGGAACAGATTCAGACCGATCTGCCGGAGGCCTTCGAATCCGAGCAATACCAGATGGAACGGGAACGGGTCCAGAAGGAATTCCATGAAAAACGGCAGGAAATGCTCAACCAGCTGGAACAGGACGCGGAGGAACGGGATTTTACGATCATCGAAACCCCCCAGGGCCTGATGCTGGCCCCGGTGATCGACGGCAACGTGATGACGCCCCAGGAATTCGAAGAACTCGACGAGGAAACCCTGGAGCGCGTGGAGGAGAACCGGGACGACCTGCAGGATAAGATGCGCCAGACCATGCGGGACATCCGACAGCTCCAGCAGGACGCCAAGGAGCAGGTCCGGGAGCTGGACGAACGGACCATCGGGTTCACGGTGGAACACCTCATCGACGCGCTGAAAGAGAAATACGAGGACCTGGATCAGGTGCTCGACTTCCTGGACAAAGTCCGTCAGAACCTGCTCGATCGGGCCATCCAGTTCAAGCAGCTCAACCAGCAGCAGGAAATGATGCGCCAGCAGGGCTTCCCCCCCGGGATGAACCCGGGCCAGAACCTGTTCAACCAGTACCGGGTCAACCTGCTGGTCGACCACGGGGACACCGAAGGGGCTCCGGTGGTGTTCGAGACCAACCCCAGTTACTCCAACCTCGTGGGCCGCATCGAACACGAGGGTCAATTCGGCAGCATGACGACCGACTTCACCATGATCAAAGCGGGAGCCCTCCACCGGGCCAACGGCGGGTTTTTAATCCTGGAAGCCCGGGACCTGCTCTCGAAACCCTTCGCCTGGGATGCCCTCAAGCGATCATTAAAAAACCAGGTGATCCAGACGGAAGTCATGGGGCAGGAGTACCGGATGTTCCAGACCAAGACGCTGGAACCGGAGACCATCCCCCTGAACGTGAAGGTCATCCTGCTGGGGAACCCGTACCTCCACTACCTGCTGTTCAACCTCGACGAGGACTTCCAGGACCTGTTCAAGGTCAAGGCCGACTTCTCCCCCGAGGCGGACTGGAAGGAGGAGCGAGCCGACGAATACAGCCAGTTCGTCGCCCGGGTCTGTGAGGAAAATGACCTGCTTCACTTCACCTCCGACGGGGTGAACCGGTTCCTCCGCGAGGCCACCCGGGCGGTCGATCATAAGGAAAAAATCTCCTCCCGGTTCGGCGACCTGGCCGACCTGATCCGTGAGGCCAGCTCGCTGGCCGAACAGAAGGAAAACGAACGGGTCACTCACGAAAACGTGGAGGCCGCCGTCCGGGGACGGATCCGCCGGTCCAACCGGATCGAGGAACAGATCCGGGACCGGATCCAGGACGACACCATCCTCATCGACACCGAGGACCGGGTAACCGGCCAGGTGAACGGGCTGGCCGTGCTGCAGGTGGCCGGCTACCGGTTCGGCAAACCGTCCCGGATCACCGCCCGCACTCACGCGGGATCCGAGGGCGTGGTGAACATCGATCGGGAAACTGAACTCGGGGGTCCCATCCACAACAAGGGCATGATGATCCTGTCCGGTTACCTCGGGGCCGAGTTCGCCCAGGACTTCCCCCTCACCCTGTCGGCCACCCTGACCTTCGAACAGACCTACGAAGGGGTTGAAGGCGACAGCGCATCCAGCACCGAACTGTACGCCCTGCTCTCCGCCCTGTCGGGGCTGGAACTGCGCCAGGACCTGGCCGTCACCGGCTCGGTGAACCAGCGGGGTCGGGTCCAGTCCATCGGCGGGGTGAACGAAAAAATCGAGGGATTCTTCCGGGTCTGTGAGGAACGGGGCCTGACCGGCGACCAGGGAGTCCTGATCCCGCAGACCAACGTGAAGAACCTCATGCTGCGGGACGAGGTCATCGAGGCCGTGGAGAACGGGGCGTTCCACATCTATCCCGTCCGCACCGTGGAGGAGGGAATTGAGCTGCTGACCGGAACCGAGGCCGGGGAACGCCGGGAGGACGGAACCTATCCCGAGGACACGGTAAAATACAGGGTCCGGGAGCGGCTTCGGAGCCTGGCGGAAACGGTTCGTGATTTTGGTGAACCGGAGAAAGACCAAGATTCGTGAATCGTATTTTTCTCCCTAAGGAACCCGGTGGAGCCCGAGGGGGACCCCGGTCGTGCTCGGCCGGGCGGGGCTTCAAGGGAACCGCGGGCGGGTCAGTTTTGAACTCGGACCGGTTTGCTGGCACACTACCGCCGGACCCGGTGAGGCGATAAACCATGCGACGATCGGAAGCGGAACTGCTTCTTCGCTGCCTTCAGCAGCATTACGAGGGCGATCTTGAACTGTCCGTCATCAACGTGGAGGAAATACCGTACCTGGCGGAACGTCTGCCCCAGGGGGAACCGCCCTTCTTCGTCGCCGGTCAGGAACCCCCCGACGAAGATCAGCCAGAAAACGGCCCCCGGGTCACCCGGAAGCGGGAGGTCATCGTCTGGGACTCCTCCGGCGGTTCCTGGCGGTCCCGGCGGTTCCAGTCCTGGCAGGTCACGACCGGCCGCAAACCTCAGCGGGACCTGTACATCTACGACACTCGCAAACAGGAGTTCACCCCGGCCGCCTCCTTCAACCTTCCCCACCAGCCCGTCTGAGGATCTTTTCTTCCCCTCTTCCCGATCTCAATTCGATCAAATTGTCTCCTGACTGGCCCGTTTCTTCCCTCGATCTCGTACGACGACCGCAGCCACATACAACCATGGACTCGACCGGAATGGAAACTTTGGGTCGTTCGGGTTATTATTAAGGATTACCTCGACACGGGAGGAACACGGGATGAATCCGACCCAAGCGAGCCACGTAACCTTGGAGGGAATGCGGGCGGCCAACCAGCTCGTGGCCGACGTCCACGGGATGCTGCAGGACGCCATCGAACCCGGGGTTTCCACCCAACGACTGGATGAACTGGCCGAGGAATACATCCACGACCACGGAGCCGAACCGGCCTTCAAGGGCTACAAGGGGTTCCCGGCCACCCTGAACACCTCCCTCAACGAGGAAGTGGTCCACGGCATCCCCTCGGAGGACCGGATCATCCGGGAGGGCGATCTGCTGTCGGTGGACTGCGGGGCCGAACTGGACGGTTGTTTCGGCGACTCGGCCTTCAGCACGATCGTCGGTGACGCTCCCCCGAAGACGCTTCGCTTGCTGGAGGACACCCGGAAGGCATTGATGAACGCGATCCAGCAGGTCCAACCGGGCAACAAACTGGGTCAGGTGGGTCAGGCCATCGAGGACGTGGCCCAGGAACATTCCTACGGCGTGGTGACCAAGTACTGCGGCCACTTCATCGGCCATAAGATGCACCTGCGACCCAACGTCCCCAACTTCGGTCCCCCGGACCGGGGCCCCGTCCTGGAGCCGGGCATGTACCTGGCCATCGAACCGATGTTCACTTTGGGGACGGGCGACGTGAGGGAGCTGGAGGACGGCTGGACGGTGGTCCCCACCGACGGCTCCTTAAGCTGCCACTGGGAACACGTCGCGGCGGTCACCGAGGACGGCCACGAGATCCTGTCCCGCCGGCGGAACGAGTTCCTCCTGTAATCCGGCCCTTCGCCGGACCGATACCCCGACGAAATTACTCCAAACTGGAGTCGCTCTCAGACTCAGTCCGACCGCACGGATTAGGACGATAGAGTCCGGGCGATATCGTACTGGGTTTCGTCAATCTCGCTCCGCTGGGTCGCCTCGTCAAGCGACACGAGGTTTTTCTCGCCCGATTTGAGGCCGACCGAAAGACCGGTTTTCCCCCCGGCCAGCGCCTCCACGGCGAAATAGCCCATTTTCGCCGCGACCACCCGGTCCAGCGCCGAAGGCGAACCGCCCCGCTGGGTATGGCCCAGGACGGCCACCCGGGTCTCCATCTCAATTTTTTGTTTCAGTTGATCCGCCAGTTCAAACCC
>CAYPTI010000029.1:0-11073 GCA_964413525.1 uncultured bacterium
TCGGGATCAACGGACCGCAGCCGGGCCAGAACCCGGTCCGGTTCCTGCTCGTAAAACCAGCTGATCACGTAATTCTGCAGGGAGGGGTGCTCGTGAAGCAGCCGGAGGCTCAGGTTGGGACCGAGAATTTCCCGCAAACCGGATTCATCGGCCGCGTAGGCCAGCCGTTCCGCCACGTCCCCCTGGGAGAATCCGGGATCCTCCTTGAGCACAGTCAGCAATTCGTTGAGGGCTTCCCGGTGTCTGCCCAGGTGGAGCAAACTCTCCGCCTTCCAGTAGCGGGCTTCCACCGCCCACTCGTGGTCGGGAAACTCGTCGATGAATTCCTGGAACCCCCGGACGGCCACCTCGTAGTTTCCGTCGTTGAAGGCCCGGACCGGGAAGTCAAACGCCTCCTCGGCCTCCTGCGCGACCGCCGGCAGGGACAGCATCATCCCCAGCACCAGGATCGCCGCCACCGTCAGCAGACGGGTGACCGGTGGACGGACTCCTTCAGGCATCCGGTTCCGTCCCCGGCGACGCCACCTGGACGATCGTCCGGGTGGCCCGGGAATTCGGTTCGTATTCCCATTCCTCGATCCAGGCGATCAGCTGTTGATCGAGGTCGTCCGAGCCCGTGGAATCAACCACCTCCACCGATTCTACGGCCCCCGACTCCGTCACCAGGATCCGGAAGGACCCCTCCACCGATGAGTCCTCCCGCAGGATCACGTCGGACGGCGTGGAGGGTCGGTGGCGCAGTTCCGGCTGGCCGGCCTGCTCCAGGTCCGAGTCGACGGGAAAATACTCGACTTCCGGTTCCTCGCGTACCGTCCTCATTGGCTCCTCCGACCCTCGCAGGGGGAGCTGAGTGTCGGAAGGAGCCTCCGGATCCAGATCCCCCAGCGTCGACGTCGACCGGACGTCCAGTTCCTCCGGAGCGGAGGCTCGGTCCAGCATGGTCAGGTGGTTGGGACCGGACGGACGGGAAGAACGTGCTCGCAGGGTTTCCGTGGTCCCCGGGGAAGGAAAATCGGCCGAAAACCCCGGGGCCCGGGTTTCCATCCGAGGGGGATCCTCCAGCTGGAACTCGCCGGACTCGACCGCGGGGCGCTCCTGGATCAGTTCCGCCCGAACCATCACGTTCACGGGGACCGGTTCCTCCTCGGGATCGGGGGAACTCAGTTCCCACTGATTGAAGACCACGAAGATCACCACGTGAACGGCCACGGAAACCGCCAGGAGCCCCCAGAACAGTCCGTCCCACGGACCCGGTCGATTCACGGGGTCGTTCCCTGGTCCGGCACCAGGATTTCAAACCCCACGTCGTCGATCCCGGCCTGCCGGGCGGCCCCGAGGGCCGTGACCACGTACTGGTGGTTCGATCGGGCGTCGGCGGAGATTAACAGGACCGTCCTCCGGGCGTCCTCCCGGTAGGATCGGAACACCCCGGGCAGTTCGTCTTCCTCGTACCAGGACCCCTCAAACCGGTACCGGCCGTCCTCCGTGATGAACAAATTGGCCTCGGCCATGGACTCGGTGTCGGCGGTGGCCGCCTCCGGCAGGGTGAGGTCCAGTTCGTCGGGGACTTCCGCGTAGGTCGCCGTCACGATGAAGAAGATCAACACGAGCAGAACCACGTCGATCAGGGGTGTAATCGCGGGAAAGTAGGACTCGTCTTCCTCCAGCCGGTCAACGTTCATCCCGAAGCTCTCCCTTTTCTCCGGCGTCCCACCATGCTGCTGGGCGCGGACCGGGCCCGCTGTCGTGGGGAAATCCTGTCCATTCGGTCCCCACCGCCCGTCGGTACCGGATCATGAAACGGCGGGTTCCGGTTCCTCATCCACCTGGTTCCGGGAGCCGCTGTCCTGCTGCCCGCCGGTTCCCCCGAATCGCACCGTGTCGGGATGATGAATCGCCTTCATAAGTTCGTGACCGAATTCTTCCAGCCGGGAAGCAAACTTGTTCACCCGGTCCTTCAGCAGACTGTGCATGAACAGCAGAGGTATCCCGACGGCAAGGCCCACCGCCGTCGTCATCAGAGCCTGGGAGATTCCCTGCCCCACGACCAGCGGATCGGCTCCGGCTCCGAGGGCGACCTCGTCCATGGCCTGGATCATGCCCAGCACCGTTCCCAGCAACCCAAGCAGGGGAGCGATGCTGGCCAGGATGCCGAGCATCTTTAACCGTTTGCCGAGCCGCCGGACGTGACCGCTTGCCACGGCCGACATTTCCGACAGCATGTCTTCCTTCGGAAGGTCCCGAACCGATCGGGCCGCCTCGACCATGTCCTTCATGGGCTGAGGGGCCCGGGAATTGGCGAGCTGGATCTGATCCCGATCACGGTTCTTGATCGCCAGCAGCAGGGTTCGGGCCCGGTCCGGATCGTACAGGTTCTTCGACCGGAGCCGGATCAGCTTCTCCAGGATGATCGCAACCCCGACCACGCTGGCCAGCACGAGGAGTCCCATGATGACTCCGCCCTGGGCCAGGTACGATTCCGCTCCGCCGAGCCAGATCTCCAGCCATTCCAAATTCAATCGACCTCCAGTGAGTGCCTTAGTGTACAAAATGTTTCCCGGTACGCTTAGTCCGGTACCGACAGGGCCGATCGAACCGGAAACAGCGGGTTCGACCGGGTTGGTCGCAAACAACTAATTAACCACATCCGGGCCTGATTATCAATCATCAGACGGTTGTGGCCGGCGCGGCATCGATCCCGTGCCGGAAGGATTTCCTGTAAAACGGGAGGTCATCGATGCCGATTCGTACCGGACTGGACATCGCCGAGGTTTCCCGGGTCGAAGCGCTTTTGAGTCGCTACGGCGATCACTTCCGTTCCCGGTTCTTCCTTGAACCGGAACGAACTTACGCCCGGCGGGGTCAGCAGGAGGCCGAACAGCTGGCCGGACTCTGGGCCGCCAAGGAAGCCGTCTTCAAGGCCCTGGGGCACGGCTACCGGTGGCGGTCGGTGGTCATCCACCACCAATCAAACGGTCGCCCCCGTCTCGAGCTGAAACCCACCGTAGACCTGGACCGGTCCCCCATTCCTCCCCGGGCCGAATGGGATGTTACGATCACCCACGATGCGGGGATTGCATTGGCCTCGGCCAGCTGTTTCTGGATCGATGATTCGACGTCAATCCCTTCCCGGGAACCGGGTGAACCCTCGTGAGAATAACCACCGCCGAACGAATGGCTTCGATTGACCGCCGGAGTTTTGACGAGCGGGGTCTCCCCGAAGCCGCCCTCATGGAGACCGCCGGACAGATGGTTGCCCGGCACGCGCGCGAGCAATTCCCGCTCGACGGTCACGGCCGGATCCACGTTTACGCCGGCAAAGGTCACAACGGCGCCGACGGACTGGTGGCCGCCCGCTGGTTCCTCCAGTGGGGTCACTCCGTGGACGTCTGGCTGGCCGAATCCATCGAATCCTGTTCCGACCTGACCCGGACCCATTTTCACGCCCTCCCGGATGGGCCGTCCGTCCGGGTTCACTCCGGTCCGGACGACGTCCCCGACAGCGACCCGCTCCTGGTCCTCGACGGCCTGCTGGGGACCGGACTCGCCGGGGATCCGCGGCCTCCCTTTGACCGTGCTATTGACGCGATCAACCGGACCGACGCTCCCGTGGTGGCGGTGGACGCCCCGAGCGGCCTGTCGGGGGACCACCCCCGACCGTACGATCCCTGCGTTCAGGCCGACCTCACGGTTACCTTTGGCCTGCCCAAGGTCGGGTTGCTGGCCGAACCCGGCTACCTCCGAACCGGGGACCTGATCGTGCAGGGATTAACCTTCCCTCCCGATATCGTGGCCGAGGAAGCCGGAGACGGTCACCTGATCTCCCCGCACGAATCGGCCGACTGGTTGCCCGCCCGGAAGCCGGACGATCACAAGGGAAGCGCCGGCCGGCTGGCCATCGTCGCCGGATCGGAATCCTATCCCGGGGCTCCGCAGCTGGTGGCCGACGCCGCCGGCCGGACCGGGACCGGACTGATTTCAATGATCCTTCCCGACCGGCCCCGGACCCCCTTCCCAGCCAATTCCGACGCGATCTATCCGCTCACCCAGAAGGAAATATGGCAGCATCCCGACCTCGATCAACTGGACAACCAGGACGCCTTCGTGGTCGGTCCCGGGCTGGGCGACCGGGTGGACTCCGCGGACCTGCGCTCCTTCCTGCTCGCCAGGGAGCAACCGGTCGTTCTGGACGCCGACGGGCTCAACCGGCTGGCGGAGGAACCGGACATCCTGCGGGAGCTTCCCGGTTCGATCCTGACTCCCCATCCCGGGGAGGCCGGGCGCCTGCTGGATCGGGATCCCAAATGGATTGTCGACCATTCCCTGGAAGCAGCCGAGGCCCTGCGGGAACTCACCGGCCAGACGGTTCTGCTGAAAACCTCCCGACCCGTGGTGGCCCATCCGAACGGCTCCTACAGCCTCCACGTGGGCGGCCATCCGGCCCTGGCCACGGCCGGCTCCGGCGACGTCCTCTGCGGCATCCTCGGGGCCCTGCTGGCCTCCGGTCTTCCTCCCGGGAAGGCCGCCTGCCTGGGACTCTACCTTCACGGCGGCAGCTCCCGCCTGGCCGCCCGGGAGATCCCCGACGTCTCGGTCCGGGCCGGCGATCTCCCCTCCTATGTTCCGGACGTCATCCAGTCCCTGCGCAACGACGAGATTCCCGACTGGTATCCCGTCCGGTTCGAATCCGTTTCCGAACCCGTCCTGAACTGGCACCCGTGGACTGGCTGAACGGCGACCAACCCAGGGGCTGCTGGATCGAGGTCGACCTCGACCGGCTGCTCCACAACCTCCGGGTCATCCGGGACGAATCCCCGGAGGACAGCACGGTCCTGGCGGTGGTGAAGGCGGACGCCTACGGCCACGGGGCCGAGGTCGTGGCGGAGACCCTCGCGGAGGGCGGGGTCGAGTTCTTCGGGGTCGCCACCCTGGACGAAGCGACGAAACTCAGAAGGATCGGGATCGACCAGCGCATACTCGTCATGGGTCACATGGTCCCGGAGGCCACCGACCGGCTGCTCCGCCAGAACCTGGACCTGATGCTGTACGACCCGGCGATCCTGCCTCAGCTCCAGCAATCGGCCGACCAACTCAACACGAAGGCAAACATTCACCTGAAAGTCGACACCGGGATGGGCCGGCTGGGCATCCTGCCCGAACAGGTCCCCGACCTGCTCGACCGGCTCCGGGAGTTCGACCGGGTCCGGCTGGCCGGGATCGCCACCCACTTCCCGGTCGCCGGGGAAAACCCGGACTACACATCCCGCCAGATCGAGACCTTTGAATCGCTTCAGAAAAAACACCCGGACCTGGAGTCTGAGGCCCTTCACTGGCACTGCTCCAACACCGCCGCCGTGTTCTCGGACTTGCCGACCTCCGGGTCCATGATCCGGCCCGGCCTCAGCCTCTACGGATACGCTCCGGAAGCCATCCGGCGGCCCACTGAGCTCCGGCCGGTCCTCCAGGTGCGGACGGTGCTCGCGGACGAAAAGACGGTTCCGCCTGACTTCGGGGTCAGCTACGGCCGGACCTTCCAACCGGAGGAAAACCTGCCCATCGGCGTTCTGCCGGTGGGGTACGCCGACGGCTATCCCCGGGTTCTCAGCAACCGGGCTCACGTCCTGGTGAAGGGGGAGAAACGACCCGTGCGGGGGAACATCTGCATGGACATGACCGTGATCGAGCTGGAGGCCGATGATTCGCCCGACTCCGTCGTGACCCTCATGGGGGAATCGGGAGACCGTTCGCTGTGGGCCGACGAACTGGCCGAGTGGGCCGGGACCATCCCGTACGAGATCCTCACCGGTTTCCGGGCCCGGATTCCCCGGATCTACTTCCGGAACGGCGACCCGGTGAAGAAGAAAACCCTCGGCCGGATCGAGGCGATCGGATGAGTTCCTTCACCTCCGAACAGGACCTGATCGACTTCCTGCTTGAACGGGTGGACGCCGGCCTCGGGGACGACTGCGGCTTCTGGCCCGATCCGGAGGACCCCGACTGGCTGGTGACCACCGATTTCGTGCTGGAGGACGTTCATTTCGACGCCGGGTACGGCCCCCGGGACGTGGCGAGCAAACTGCTGGCCGCCAACCTCAGCGACGTGGCCGCCATGGGCGGGTACCCGAAGTTCATGGTCTGCTCGGTGACCGAGCGGGCGGACGAGGACTGGCTGCGCCCCTTTCTCGATGCCCTGGTGGACGAAGGAACCAAACACGACGTCCCCCTGATCGGGGGGGATACGGCTTTCGCGCCGGAGCCTTCTTCCTCCCTGGCCGGATTGACGATCCTGGCCAAACCCCATCCCGATGGGATGCTCCGGCGAACCACCGCCCGGCCCGGTCAGCAACTCGCCGTCACCGGCAGCCTCGGCGGCCCGGCCGCCGCCTGGCGTCAGCCGCCGGACGAACGGTCCGCCGATCTTCAGCGGTTGCTCTCGGAGCCGCCGGTCCGGCTGATCGACGGCCAGACCCTGGTGAAGAACGGCGTCCGCTGCGGGATTGACGTCAGCGACGGCCTGCTCATGGATCTGAAGCGGATCGGCCGCTCCTCGGGGACGGGCGCCGTGATTGACTGGACGACGATCCCGATCCATCCGCAGGCCCAGCAGCTGGCGGAGTCGACCGACCGGGCCCTCACCTGGGCCATCGGCGGCGGGGAGGATTTCGAATTGCTCTGCGCTCTGCCGGAGGAGATCAGCGCCGACGCCTACGGCATGACGGTCATCGGTCGCGTGCGAGAGGAACCGGGGATCGACTGGAAGCCGCCCCTGCCGGAGGGGGTCCTGGACCGTTCCTCGGGCTACGACCACTTCCAGGCCGCTGGCAATTAACGACCCCCATCATCATCCGGTTGCTTCCCCGAAGCTGTTCCGTAGGCGGGTTCGGGTGACGAACGGCGAGCGTAACTGAACCCCAGCGCCAGGCTGATCAGGATCCAGCCGGCGGCAAACCCGGCCCCCACGATAGAAATCCCGAACAATCCCAGACCAACCCCCTGTAACCCGGCGAAGAACCAGCCCGTCACGGCGTCACCGCCCCGGTACACGACGGTGTCGACCACGTTCTTCCCCTTGTACTTGTCGGAGTCGGACAGCGGCGAAAACAACACTTCCCGGGCCGGTCGGGCCAGGGCGTAGTTGGACGACCGCCGCACGATCTGAAAAACGATCACGCTCAGCAGAACCGGAGAGACGGCCAGGGCCAGGAACCCCACCACCGTCACCACCGGAAGCGAGGTCAGGGATGGAGTCGGGCCGAAGGCGTCGATCAACCGACCGGTGAAGAACAGCTGGCACCCGATCGTCAGGCCGTTCACCCCGAAGTCCATCAGGGCGAACACCTGGGTCCGCCGGGCCGACCGGTCGATCAGCTGTTCGATGATGTTCGCCTGCTCAAAATAGACGAACGTCGAGGTGCCGGAGTACAGCACGATAAACAGCCCGATCCCCAGCAAATAAGGGGATCGAAACAAGCTCGTTAACCCGTCGAACAGATGACCCCCGATCCGGTCGTCCCACTCGAGGGGATCCGAACGGTCGGACTTCCCCTCGCCTTCTTCCGTCGGCTCGCTGTCCGTCCGGTAATGGAAAATTTGGTGAATGCACAACAACGTTCCGGCCAGCAGAACCGCCGAGACGAGCAGCAGGTTGTCCGTTCCCATCAGCGGCGGGAGCGTCGTGGTCAGGGTCGGCCCGACGATCGCTCCGGTGGTTCCCCCGGCCGCGATGAACCCGAACAGCCGTTCGGTCTGCTCCTGCTCGTAGACGTCGACCATGAAGCTCCAGAACACCGAGACGACGAACAGGTTGAACACACTGAGCCAGATGAAAAATCCGATCGCGGCCCCGCGCGGATACAGGTCGCTTTTCAAGAGACCGAAGAACCCGATCAGCGTCAGCAGGAAAAGCAAGTAGAACGCCGGAACGATCCGTTTCTTCGAGACGCGGGACGCGATCCAACCGAAAATCGGCACAACGATCAGGGTCCCCACGAAGGTCCCGGTGAACATCCAGGGCAGGTTCTCCACTCCGCCCTGGATTCCCATCTCGTCCCGGATTGGCCGGAGGACGTAATAGCTTGAGAGCAGGAAGAAAAAGTACAGGAACGACCAGGCCACCACGGCCGTCTCGGATCGCTTGATCCGCAGGCCGGTTTCAAGCCATCCGTAGACGAAGTCCCCGACGGTTGAACGGTTCATGCAGGGTCCCCCGCGGTCGACGGATATCGGGTCACGTTATACGCTTGAGTTCCGAACCAGACCGGTGTTTCCATCGGGGAATGATAACGAATGACGGGAGATAACCATGATCCAACCATCGGCCGGCGGGACTTCCTCAAATGGTCGTTGGCCCTGGGCGCCAGCCTCGGTCTCTCCTCCTGGGGACCCCTCCTCGAGCGGCTCCGGGCCAGGCCCGCACCCGCGATGAAGACCCGAACGATTCCCTCATCGGGGGAGGAACTCCCCGTGGTCGGCGTGGGAACCTGGCAGCAGTTTGACGTCAGCTCGGAACCCGACAACCTGGATCCGCTCCGAAAAGTGCTTTCCGGCCTATTCGAAACCGGCGGAAGCGTAATCGACTCCTCACCGATGTACGGCCGGGCGGAATCGGTCGTCGGCACCCTGCTCGATTCGATGGAGGACCGGGAGCAGGCGTTCGTTGCCACGAAAGTATGGACCAGCGGGCGGCAGGACGGCATTCAACAGATGGAACAATCGATGCGGCGACTCAACGTGTCGACGGTCGACCTGATGCAGGTTCACAACCTGGTCGACTGGCAAACTCACCTGGATACGCTGGACCGCTGGAAGGAAACGGGACGGATCCGGTACGACGGGATCACCCACTACCGGGAATCGGGGTTCGAGGGGCTGGAGCGCATCATGCGGGATCGGACGATCGATTTCGTCCAGTTGCCCTACTCGATCGGGTTTCGGGGCGTCGAGGAAACCCTCCTTCCCCTGGCCCGGGACCGGGGCATCGCGGTGCTGGTCAACCGTCCCTTCCAGACGGGCACCCTGTTCGACAGCGTTCGGGACGAACCGCTGCCCGACTGGGCCTCCGACCTGGACTGCGAGAGCTGGGCCCAATATTTCCTCAAGTTCATTCTCGGTCACCCGGCCGTAACCTGCGTAATCCCGGGAACAAGTAATCCCGAACATATGCTTGACAACGCCCGGGCCGGCGTCGGAACGATCCCCGACGAAGACCAGCGGGAACGAATGCACCGCTACTGGCGATCACTCTAGCTCGGTCGATTCACAACCGCCGACGGGAATCCTGTGGAACCAGGTTGACTGAGCATCAACTCGACTCGGAACCCGCAAACGAGACAACTTCCGGGACGAATCTACTCACTTTACGAAACCTTTCCGAGCAGCCCTTCAAAATGGACATTAGCGGGCCCGGACGACCGCAGTTACCTTTTGGATTATTGAATCCAGTGACCTCACACCCGTCGAACGGAATGAAGGCGTCCATGGAATCCAGCCCGTCGTGAAGTCTGCGCATCACCGGTGTGCGGTTGTATCTGCCGCCCGTGAGAACCATAATTAATAGGAGTTAACCGTGGCCGAAGTTCGTTCGGACACGGAATCAAGTGCCTGCCGCCCCTCAAATTCTTCATTCGTTGCTGCCCGGGAGGGATTGGTTGTGAAATTGTACGGTGGACGTGGTCTGCTGATCGCCGGACTGGCGGTGTTGTTGCTGGTCGGTCCGGTCGCCTGCGGAGGAGAACAGGAAGCCGACGCGGTGGAATCCGGCACCTACACCGGAACGCTGGAGGAAGTCGTCCCCGAGGAAACCGAAATTTACGTGGAACTGGAGGACGGACGAACGATTGAACTGTATTTCAGTGACGAAACGGAACTGACCGACTCGGAGGGGGAGTCAATTTCCTTCGAGACCCTGAGTTCGGGGGATCGGGTTCGGGTGGAGGTTGAACAGGTCGGACAGCGCAACGACCCGATCGCGGTCACGCTGCTTGATTCTTCCGACGGGTAATCGTCCTCATGCTGGACGGCCTGTGGCGACTCGAACTGCTCCACCCGCTGGTGGTTCACTTTGCGGTCTCGGTGCTCATTCTCGGTACGCTGTTCTGGCCCGCCCGGTGGCTTGATCCGGAGTCCCGGTTCGGATTCCTCTGCCCCCTGCCACGGGTTCTTCTGATTCTCGGGGTGATGCTGGGCTGGCTGGCCGTGCTCACCGGAGAATGGGCCTACAGCGAAGTTGCAGGTACCCTCTGCGTCCCGAACGTGGCGGATTACCATCAGATCAACGCCTACCGCGCCCTCTGGGTGTTCACCGCGGGTATGGGGGTTGATCTCCTCCGAATTGCCACCGGCTTTGGGGTCCGGTTCCGGTCCCTCCTGAACGGGGGGTTGCTGATCGTGTTTCTCGTGGGTTCCGGGTTTCTGATCCGCGCCGGCGAATACGGGGCTCACCTTGTCTACGAACAGGCCGCGGCCGTCCATGCACCCGACGCCCAGTGCAGCCGGTTTGAGTAACTCCACGGAAGCCATGGCCCGGACACAGGCATCCCAACCCCGCCGGTAAATCCGGGTTAGAGCCGGGTTGAGCGGTCGCCTCGCACCCTCCGAAACAGAAGCCAGCCGTAGCAGGCAAGATTGAACCCGAGAACTCCGTAGATCAGCGCCAGGCCGACCCCCGATTCCACGGTCAATCCGGGAACCGGGCCGAACAGGTAGTGTTCGATGAACCCGCCCTCATAGGTCGCCTGCCCCGCCCGGGTTAGGAACGACTTCTCAATCTCCGTCAGCGGACAGGCCCGGTCCGTCGGGACGATGAAGAGTCCCCAGGCCAGTAACGGAGCGTGAACCCAGACGATTCTCGGCCACCGCAGGGCCGGGAGCATCCCGGCGGCGATAAACACAATGAATCCAAGGTGGACCAGGAAGACGCCGCGAGCCAGGATCAGATAAACAAGGCTCACCGGCTGTCGTACCCATCCGGAACGTCCTGGTCGTATCGTCTCCGGGTCACGGGCGTTCCACGATCACCCGGTCCCCGACCTCAAGTCCGATCCGGCGGGTGAATTCATAGGGAACCTCGATCAC
>CAYPTI010000029.1:11173-17444 GCA_964413525.1 uncultured bacterium
TCCCCCGCCGGCCGGGCGTGGTGGATCTCGGTGACGACGCCGTCACTGTCCACGAACACCATGTCGATGGGAAACTTCATATCCGTCATCACGTAGGAACGGATGTTCTCCTCCCGATAGACGAACAGCATCCCCCGCCCCTCCGGCAGGGTGTCGGCGTCCCGCAACCCCCGGTAGCGTTCCCCGGGCGTCTCGGCGACCTCCACCCGGACGACCTCCTCTCCCCCGTCCTCGGTCGGAAACACCACCCGGGGAGCCTCCTGCACGGCGGGCTGACAGGCAAGCCCGGAAAACATCAAAAAAATACCGAGACAACCCGCCGCGATCCCTCGCTTCAGCATCCGGGGGATCGCTTCGACCTTCACCCCCCGAATAGACCCGGAGCCGGCGCGAGGTTCTCCAGGATCACGTCCACCGACACCCCGGCCAGGATGCCCACCGTATAACTCAGCAAACTCCCCAGGATGATGTACTCGGAGATCGAAAACGCCCCGTTGCTCCCCGCGCCCGGCCGATGCCCCTCCCCGGATTCGTTCGGCCTCCGGTGGCCCCGGCGCAGATCGCCGAACCGGTACAGCGACTTCGCCACCACGAGAAACGCGATGGCTTCCAGGGAACCCCCGAGATAAAACACCAGCACCAGCGTTCGCTCCAGCCAGCCGATGACCCGTCCCGCCTTCTCAAGCCCCTTCTGTTCGTACTGTTCGGGTTCAAACTTCGCCAGGTACCGTCCGATCAGTTCCCCCGCCGGCACCGTGGCGGCAAACCAGACCGCCACGATCACCAGGTACCGGAGATCGGCCTCAAAATATCCCTGCGCCGCTATGGCGAGGCCCACCGGCACCAGGATCGACAGAATCGCCCGGATCATTCGGCCGAACCCGTTCTTATTACAGTCCTATAAGACTGTAAAGTAAGAAAACAGGTTCGGAGACCTGTTATTTTCACCGAAATGACTCCTCAAATCGCTCAAGAAACGAAGCTAGGCTGGGCCAGTAGGCCGCGGTGAGGCGATCGCTGACGGTCTGTTGCCGAATGCCGATCCGGTCGGCGATCGCCTGCTGGGAAAACTCCTGGAGCCTGTACCAGACGGCTTCGGCCTGCTGCCGGGATAGATCGGTCAGCACCGCCGACAGCAGATCCGAGGCCCCCGCGAGGAGCCTGTTCTCCCGGTCCCCGCAGACCTCATCGGACCCCTCCACCATGATCCGCTGATGCCTGGACATTGAGGCAAGGTTGTTGCCGGAAAGTCGAAACGCGTTTCCGTCGCCCTCGGAGACCCGGCGGTCGGGCATCGACTCGACTCCGCCCAGGCCGAGGCTCAACCGAACGTGGATCGGCGGATCCCCCAGGGCCAGCCGGGTATACAGGAACAGGGCGCTGCGCGGGGAACGGGAAACATCATCCATCAGGATCTGGAACCGATCCCCCTCGTAGCGGTCCGGTTCCAGGACAAGCTGCTCGGCGAAGGAGCTTTCGAACTGCTCGAACGCCTCGTCCAACCTGTCCCCGTAATCGACCTGTTCCAGCAACTCGCCCGAGTCGATGACGTCCCCGGAGAGGACCGCGTACGAGTTCATGTCAAATCGACGTCTCCCATCCTGGTTCCCTCTTGATCCAGCCATCGGATCGACGGTTCTTCGAGCGTCTTCGTTCGGTTAGCGAACCGGAGTGGTTAAGGGAGGAATCCCTTCGATCTCAACGACCATGTGATCCCCGGTTTCCAGGTACTCCGGAGGCGTCCTCGAAATTCCCACACCCGATGGAGTCCCGGTGGCGATTACGTCCCCCGGTTCGAGGGTCATGGTCGTCGAAAGGTGCTCAATAATGTCCGAAATGCCGAAGATCATGTTGCCGGTGTTCGAATCCTGTTTTGGTTCTTCGTTCAGGGTCAACTTCACGCCCAGGTCGTGGGGATCATCAATAAATTCAGCCGGCAGGAGGAGGGGCCCGATCGGGGCAAATCCGTCGACGGCCTTCTGCCTCACCCAGTCGATCCCGAGCGGCCCGGAATCGTGCAGCCAATCGCGGGCGGAAATGTCATTAAAAGCAGTATAGCCGGCTATCGCGGACAGGGCTTCATCCCCGCTTACGTTCCGTGCTTCTCGCCCCATCACGACGGCCAGCTCGGCCTCCCAATCCACCTTGTTGGCATGGTCGGGAAGCTGCAGTGTCCGGCCGGAACCAAGCAGCGCCGTGGTCGGAGGTTTGAGAAAACTGTAGGGTTTCGATAACGATAGTTCGGTGTCCATCTCCTCGATGTGCTCCCGGTAGTTGGCCCCGATGCAGATGACTTTCGAGGGATAAAGAACCGGCGGCTTCCACTCCACCTCGGACGGGGCAACAATCGCCTCGGGCGGCGCCGGGTCGAGCGAATCACTCAGCTCGCGCAGGACGGGCTTCCATTCCTCCCAGTCGTCAAGCAACCCGGCCACGGTTACAGGATCGTCCGAAGACGGAACGAAACCAAGTTCCTTCCCGGCCGGGAGATTCCGAAGCAGATAACCTAAGTCGTAAAGGGTGTTGTCGACCGAAAAAATGGCTTGAGTCTCTCCGTCAACTTCGGCGGTGCCCAGCGCGTATTGCATGCCGTAGCTCCTCCCTACAGGGGGCGAGGCGAATGTTCAGGCAGACTGAACCCGGGCCGTGGACTCGTCAAACCATGCCCGGGCGAAATCATACGATGCACCGGGACCTCCCCACAAGAATCGCTTCCCGGCCCGAGCCGGGTCTGGTTCACGGTTCCGGATCGTTGACCTTCGACTGGCCCAGCTCGTCCTTCCCCTGCTTCAAAAAAAGATCAATCCCCCGGTTCCCAGGCAAGAATTTCAAGTTCCACGTGGGCCAGGCCGGCTTCCACCATATCCAGTTCCCGGGCTGCCGCGTAGGAGAGGTCGATGACCCGGTTCCCGACGAAGGGTCCCCGGTCGGTGATCCGGACCTCCACCGACCGTCCCGAGGCCGGAGCAAGGACCCGGACCTTCGTGCCAAACGGCAGGGTTTGGTGAGCCGCGGTAAGCTGATTCATATCGTACGGTTCTCCCGAAGCGGTCGTGCGGCCGTGAAAGGGTTCGCCGTACCAGCTGGCCTGACCGCTCAGGCGGTGAACTCGACCGTCCGGTCCCTCGGCCACCTTAGCATTGCTCTCAGCAGGACCCGGATCGTGGGTGGCCGCACAGGCACCGAGAACCAGGGCCACCATTCCCACCAGCACTCCAGCCAAACAACGGTTACCCAACGCAGACATCAATTCAATCAACCTTCCCTTCCTGTGAGGAACCAGACCGAATCACACAATGTTCATCCCAAACGACGGGACGTCAGAATGCGGGACGGTTTCGACCTAAACAAGTTTATCACCCCGGGTAGATAAGGAGTCCCCTTTCATATCTTCACATTTCGATCATGGAAGGCTATCTTTCCACCGGCTCAAGTCCGACTTCGGAAAGGGTTGCCGATGAACTACTTCGGATATGCTGGTATCGGTGCGGTCGTTGTCATCCTCGGATGGGCGATCTACGTCTACAACCGGTTCGTCCACCACCGGGCCCAAATCCGGGAGGCGTGGGGCAACATCGACGTCCAGCTGAAGCGCCGCCACGACCTGATCCCCAACCTCGTGGACATCGTCCAGGCCTACGCCGATCACGAAGCGACCGTGCTCCGGGAGGTAACCAAAAAACGATCGGAAAGCCGCCAGGCCTCCGACAGGCGCCAGACCGCCCGGGAGGAATCGTCGCTTTCCGATCAGCTGGCCGGCCTGCTGGCGCTGGCGGAGGACTATCCCGACCTGAAAGCGGACAAGAACTTCCGGGAGCTTCAGGCAACCCTGGTGGACGTCGAGGACGACCTCCAATACGCCCGCCGCTACTACAACGGCTCGGTCCGGGACTACAACATCCGCTGTGAGTCCTTCCCTTCCCTGATCGTCGCCCGGCTCACCGGATTTCGACGGGAGGACTTTTTTAAACTCAACCTGGCCACCGAACGGGAGGTGCCAAACGTTGAACTTGAATAACCTCACCGGGGTCCTCCTGACCGCCCTGGTCTGTCTGTTCCTTGTTTCCCCCGCGTCCGGACAGGAACGAATTCTGAGCTTCGACAGCACCGTCGACGTCCACGAGGACGCCTCGATGACGGTCACCGAAACCATCACCGTCCGGGCCGAGGGCGACGAGATCAGGCGGGGCATCTTCCGGGATTTCCCGACCGACTACACGGACCGGTTCGGCAACCGGTACACCATCCCCTTCGAGGTTCAATCCGTCCGGCGGGACGGGGAACCCGAACCCCACTTCACCGAATCCCGGCCCGACGGAGTCCGGCTCTACATCGGCCGGGAGGACCGGCACCTCGACCCGGGGGTGTACGAATACCGGATCACCTACGAAACCGACCGCGCCATCGGGTACTTCGAGGAGCACGACGAGCTGTACTGGAATGTCACCGGTCACGACTGGAACTTCCCCATCGAGCAGGCCACCTTCACCCTCACCCTGCCGGACGGTCCTCCGGCCAACCGGTTTCGAATCGCCGCCTACACCGGGTACGAAAACGCCCGCCAGGACAACTACGAGGTCACCCGTCGAGATCGGGGCGAGGTGTCCCTACGAACCACCGAGTCCCTTGAGTCCGGTCAGGGACTGACCGTGGCCGTCGGCTGGCCGAAGGGCATCGTGGAGGAACCCTCCCGGTGGGAGGAGATCTACTATTTCCTGTCCGACAACCTGGTGCTTCTGCTCGGAATGATCTTCCTGATCATCGTGGGGATCTACTACCTGCTGGCCTGGATCAAGGTGGGCGTCGATCCCGAGAAGGGCACCATCATCCCCCGCTACGAACCGCCCGACGGCCTGTCGCCCGCCGCCGCCCGGTACGTCATGCAGATGGGGTACGACGACCAGGCCTTCACCGCCGCGTTGATCAACCTGGCGGTCAACGGGTACGTGGAGATCGAGGAATCCGGCGGCGACTACACCGTGCGCAGGAACCGCGAGGTCGACGATTCGATGTCGGACGGGGAACGGAAGCTGGCCCAAGCGCTATTTTCACAGGGAGATGAAGTGAAGCTCGAGCAGGACAACCACGAACGGATCCGGGACGCGATGGAGGCCCTGGAGGACGAACTCGAGGCCGGCTACCGGCGGACCTTCTTCCTCACCAACACCGGCTACGTCTTCCTCGGCCTGGGGCTGTCCGTTGGCGCCCTGCTCCTCCTGGCCTTCGTCAGCTTCGGTACCGTCAGTTTGTCCCTCCTGTTCATGCTGGCCTGGCTCAGCATCTGGTCGATCGGCCTGGGGGCCCTGCTGAAACAGACCTATAACCGCTGGGTTCAATACTTCCGGTCCCGCGGATCCAGGCACCTGACCGGCGCCGGGATGATGACCCTGTTCACGATTCCCTTCCTGATCGGGGAACTGGTGGTGCTCGGCATGTTGTTCAGTCAGGGCGGCCTGCAGCTGTTCCTGATCATCATGCTGTTTCTGGGCCTGAATGCCCTGTTCTACGTCCTGCTCAAAGCCCCGACCGTGCAGGGCCGGAAATTGATGGACAAAATCCAGGGCCTGAAACGGTACCTCCGGGTGGCCGAGAAGGACCGGCTGGACCTTGACCGGCTCCCCGACAGAACCCCGGAACTGTTCGAACGGCTGCTTCCCTACGCCGTCGCCCTGGAGGTCGGCAACGAGTGGGCGAAGTCCTTTGCCGGCCGGCTGGACGGAGCTGCCGGGGACCCCGGTGAGTACCGGCCGGGCTGGTACCACGGCTCCTATCACGGGGCGAACGACCTGACCTCCGATCTGTCCGGAACCCTCTCCTCGACCGTGGCCACCTCCTCCTCACCTCCCGGGTCCAGCTCGGGCTCCGGCGGAGGCGGATCGGTGGGAGGTGGCGCCGGCGGCGGTGGAGGCGGAGGCTGGTAAGCGGCCTAAAATCCACCCCATCGAAGCCAGACCATCAGCAGGATGATGGCCAGCTGGAAGACGCCCTGGATGCCGCTGAGTTTGGCGTTTCTCATCCCGATCCGGCCGATCCGCTCCCGGTCCGGATCCCCCGAGATCATTTCCAGGTAGACCAGCACTTCGTTCGGGGTCAGCAAGCCAAACCCCTGCACGGTGAGCACGACCATGACCGCCAGGATAATGACGATGATCGGTCGGGTGGTCGGAACGGTCATCCCGGCGGCGACGATCTCGTTCACCAGGTAGGCCCCGTTTCCAACGAAGACGAGACCGAAGAACACCTGCCACCGCCAGTCGCCGAAGGCGTCAAA
>CAYPTI010000030.1:0-3793 GCA_964413525.1 uncultured bacterium
GAGGTGGATGTTCATGTCCGACGAACACGAGCAAAAAATGAAGGCCGTGAAACAGGCCAAGGACCGGATGCAGGAGCAGCGTCAGGAGGAAAAGGGCCTGTTCATCGTCCACACCGGGGCCGGGAAGGGGAAGACCACCGCCGCCCTGGGGATGGTCCTTCGTTGCCTCGGTCACGGGTTTCGGGTCGGGGTGGTCCAGTTTGTGAAGGGACCGCTGGAGACCGCCGAAGCCCGGTTGCTCCCGGAGCAGTTTCCCGACCGGCTGGATTGGTTCCGGATGGGGGAGGGGTTCACCTGGGAGACCCAGGATCGGGAGCGGGACCGCCGCGCCGCCGAGGAAGCCTGGGAGCAGAGCGAGACGTTGCTGACTGACCCGGCGTACGATTTTGTTCTGCTGGACGAATTAAACATCGTCCTCAGCGACGATCTGCTGGATCCGGAGGCGGTCCTGGAGACGATCCGGAACCGTCCCGAGGGACAGCACGTGACGGTGACCGGTCGGCGGGCCCCCGATCTGCTGGTCGGGGCAGGAGATCTGGTAACTGAGATGAGGCCGATCCGACATCATTACAAAGATCAGGGTGTGAAGGCACAGGCGGGCATTGAGTACTGATCGGATAACCCTGGTCCTTGGCGGGGCCAGCAGCGGAAAAAGCCAATGGGCGGAGGAATTCATTCGCGAGCGGAAGGGGACGGTTTATTACCTGGCCACGGCTCGACCGGAGGGGGAGGAAATGGCGGACAGGATCCAACGCCACCGCCGCCGCCGTCCCGATTCGTGGAATACCCTCGACCCCCCCCATCAGCTGGTTGAACGTCATCAACAACTCGACGATCGTCGAACCATGGTTCTGCTGGACGGACTGGGGCTTCACCTGGCCCGGCGGATGGAGCAAGAGCCCGACCCGGACGGCCTGCTGGAGGACCTGGATCGAACCTGGCAGGCGATTGCCGGGGGGCGTTCCCGCTGGATCGTGGTGAGTTCCCTGGTGGGCCGGGGACTGGTTCCCAACACCGACTCCGGCCGCCGGTTTCGTCGTCTTGTGGGTCGGGCCAATCAGAACCTGGCCCGGCGCGCCCACCGCGTTGTCGAGGTGGTGGCGGGCCTCGCCCGGCCGCTCAAGGGGACCGTTTGAAAGCGTTCCGTTCGTTTGTGCTGGGCTGGGCTTTCCTGACCCGGATTCCGGTTCCGGAACCGCCGGACTGGGAACCGCCAGACCTGAGCCGGTCGCTGCTGTGGTTTCCGCTGATCGGCTGGTTGATCGGGCTTCTGTCGGGACTGGTCATCGTGTTCGCATTCATTCCCCTGGCCGGGAACCCGGTCGGGATGGTCGTCGGATACCTGCTCCTGGTGTACCTGAAGGATTCCTTCCATCTCGACGGTCTGGCGGATCAGACGGATGCGCTGGTCGGAGCGTCGTTGTCTCGTGACCGACAGCAGATCCTCAAGGATCCCTCCCTCGGGGTTATGGGGGGGCTCGCGATGGCCGGGGTTCTCCTCCTCCACGTGGTCACACTGGCTTCTCTGCCTGAGTTTCTGCTGATCCGGGCGTTGGGGATCGCGGTTTGCCTGGGCACCACCGCGGCGGCCCTGGGACTCTGTCTGGTGCCGGTTCACGGCGGCCGGGATCGGCTGGCCGGAGCCATGGCAACCGGCGTGGATTCGGGATTTGCTCCGGTATTGTTGGTTGCCTCCGCCATCTTTTCCGGGCTCATCGGTGGGGTCGGAGGACTTCTGATCTGGTTCCTCATGCCGCTGATCGCCATCCCGTCGGCGATCTACCTCGCCCGGGCGATGGACGGTCTCTCGGGGGACGGATGCGGGTTCATCGCCATGCTGGTCCAGACGGTGACCCTGGTGGGCGTGCTGGTGGCCGAACCGGTGTTTGAGCAGTACTGGTCGGGACTGCGGCTCGTATGGTGAGACCCCACGGGGACGATTCGGTCGGATCGGGGTGGTCGTTTTCCACCACGGTCAGTCCGCTCCCACTTCCCGGATCCCTCCGCGGTCAATTGAAGGAGTCCCTGAACCGAACGAACCGGTACGTGAGTTCGGAGCAACGGTGGACAATCAGGCGCCAGCTGGCGGAGTTTCACGGCCTCGATCCCCGGCAATGTCTGCTGCTTGCGGGCGTCGGAGAAGCCCTCTCCCTGTTGCAGTCCAAACTGTCCGGGAAGAAGCTACAGGTTCCGGTTCCGGGGTTCACCGACTACGAGGACCGGCTCGGTGCCGCCAGCCGGATTCTCAGACTGGAGCCCGTCCTGTCGGGAGGAGCCTGCCTGACCAGGCTGGATCCGGAGTGGGCCGATGTCATCATTCTAAGCAATCCCAACAACCCGACCGGAAGTGTTGTCCGGCGACCGGATCTGCTGGAGATCGCCTCCCGGTGTGAGGAGACCGACGGTTGGCTGATCGTGGACGAAGCGTTTGTGGATCTCATGGACGGAAAAAACCCGTCGCTTGCGGGCGATGTAACCGATCACCGGAGGCTGGCGGTGCTTCGGTCCCTGACGAAATTGTATCGATCCCCGGGGATCCGGGCCGGGTACCTGCTGGGGCCCAAACCCCTGGTGGAGGACCTGCGTCGACGTCAGAACCCCTGGCCGGTGAGTCAGCCGGCCCGGGTGCTGCTCGAACAGCATCCGACCCTCGGCGACTACCGGGAACGAGTCCAATCGTTCGTCGCCGACGAGAAGACCCGGTTGCTTGAGGCCGTGCACCGGTCCGCGGAACTGGAGGTTCTGCCGGGCCGGGCGAATTTTCTGTTGATTCGAGGGCCGGAGGGAATCGTGGAGGAACTGGCGGAGGCGGGATTCGGGGTCCGGAACGCTCGGGGGTTCACGGGACTTGAGCCCGGCTGGTTCCGGGTCCGGGTTGCCTCCCGGGAGGCCAACCGGAAGCTGGCGGAGGAGTTGTCGGGCCGGTGAGCGGAGTGCTCTGGATCCTGCTCGGTGCGGCTCTGCTGGACGCCCTGGTGGGCGATCCCCAGGTTCGGGTTCATCCCGTTCGGTTGTTGGGGGATCTGATCGAGTGGCTTGGACGATTCCGAAGCGGATCGTGGATCCGGGACCGAACGGTCGGCTGGATACTGGCGGTGGGACTCGTGGGCGTTGCCGGGCTGGGAACCTGGGGGTTGCTTGAAGGGGTCCGGGAGGTCGGGGGCTGGTACGCCGAAGTCGGGACGGGTATCGTGCTGTTCACCCTCTGTATTTCCCACAACGATCTCCAGAAACACGTCCGGGCGGTGGAACAATCCCTCCGGCAAGGAGATCTTGAGGGAGCCCGCAAATATCTTAGCTGGATCGTCGGCAGGGATACGGAGGAATTGGAATGGTCGGAAATTTCCCGCGCCGCCGTGGAGACGACCGGGGAAGGTTACCTCGACGGAATCCTGAGTCCGTTGTTCTGGTTTGTGGTGGGGGGCGTGCCGCTGGCCATGGCTCAGAAGACGGCCAGCACCCTGGATTCCATGTGGGGATACGAGGATCCCGATTGGAGGTGGTTCGGGGAAGGAGCGGCCCGGCTCGACGATCTCGCGAACTGGATCCCGGCCCGCCTGTGTTTGGTTCTGATCAGCCTGAGCGCTCTGGCGGTCGGGCTGGACTGGCGTCGGGCGCTTCGGATCGGCTGGGAGCAGAGGAACGACCACCCCAGCCCGAACGCCGGTCATCCGGAGGCACTGTTTGCCGGTGCCCTGGACTGCCGGCTGGGGGGACCGGCCACCTACGGGGGCCGGGAGGGCAACCGACCCTGGATTCATCCCGACGGGACCATCCCGAAGCGGGAACACGT
>CAYPTI010000030.1:3893-17264 GCA_964413525.1 uncultured bacterium
AGGGCAACCGACCCTGGATTCATCCCGACGGGACCATCCCGAAGCGGGAACACGTGACCGCGGCCCGCCGGCTGTGTACCGCGTCCTACGGGTTCACGCTGGCGATCGCGGGACTGGTTCTGATGAGCGGGTGGTTTCCTCTGTAGCCGGGTTAAGGGACGGCGAAACCAAAACCGTACGGAGACCGTTTATACACACAGTTCGGGACACAATCTTGGTTCCTTGAATGGAACGTTTGCCCGTTCGGCTGGGATTCGAAATCAGGAATTGTGGCATGGGAAGGAGCCGGTGGACATGGACCTTCAAACCGTCTGGAACGACCTGGACGAGGACTGTCAGCGAGTGATCCGGACGGTCGCCAATCCGGATCGGATGCTGGAGGGAGAAGATGTGCTGGGGGCCATCGCCCGGCTGGAGCGCCCCGTTGGGGAGTTGCTTGAGTCGTTAAACCGGGACCACGAACTGGGTCTGTCGGTTCCCGATCGCCTGGAACCCCCGGGGGAGGAGCCGCCCGAGGACGTTGTGCTCTCCGCTCACATGAGGGAAACGTTGAATTTTTTCCGCATCCATCGCCTGAGGCCGATTCGGCCCGAGAGTCTGGCCCTTCGTCTGCTTCAGATGAGTTCCGGGGACGTGGATCGGAAGCTTGAGGCCACCGGGCGGTTTCAGGAAATTCTGGCCGATCTGGAGGTGCTGGCGGACAACGCCGGCACGAACCCTCCGGGCTGATCGGAACGGGTTGATGAGCGAGTCACCGACGGTCAACCGGGCGGTTCCGACGGACGACTAATAGGTGGGAATGGATTCGTCGATGCGGCGTGCCCAGGCGTCGATGCCGCCGCTCAGGCTGAAGGCCTCTTCCAGGCCGTTCTGACGGAAGAACTTGACCGCCTGAAGACTGCGAATCCCGTGGTGGCAGTACAGAATCACGGGCCCGGTCTCGTCCCGGAGGTCTTCCAGGGCGGCCGGCAGTCGTTCCATCGGATACCAGCAATCGTCCTCCAGTCGGGCGGTGGATCGCTCCGATTCGGTCCGGACGTCCACGAGGGTAAGGTCGGAGTCCTCTCGGAGGGCTTCGTTCAGTTTCTCAGGCGACCATTCGAGTTCGCTCAAGTCATCCATGCTTTCATCACCAGGAGAAGCAGGTGGATGGCGGACGAACTGGATCCGCTGAACACCGCGAACATCCCCGCCCGGCGGTGGAGGGACCAGGCCCGTTCAACCATGCTCCAGTAGGCCAATCCTCCGGCCAGGCCGGCCAGGACCGTCAGGCCGACCATAACCGGGAGCAGTAGCCCGTACGCTCCGAAGGCATCCGGAAGGAGCGGACCGTGCAGGAACCGATCGATTCCGAACAATACCATTCCCAACCCCAGGCACGTCAGCCCCCCGAGCATGGACCATTGATGGCCCCGGACCCGGCGCCGTTCGATCATCACCAGTCCGTTGATGAAAAGCCCGAGGGCGGCGGCGGAAACCGCACCGCCGCCCCAGAGAAGCAGGACCGGAAGGATGGGTCAGTCCTCGTCCGGTTCGTGCTTGTAACACAGGTTCAACTCGTCCACGGAATAATTTCGAAAGGCGGTAAACCCGTTGTAGTCCAGCACCCGGATGTCGTCCGCGTCCCGGATGGCGGAGGAAATTTGCTCGAACCGAAGTCCGTACGTTTTCTTCGTTTTGTCCAGAGGGACCTGAAACCCGATGAATTTTTCGATTCCCATGTTGGACAGTTTCCGGGCAATTCCGAGGTGATCGGGGTCGTCGAACGTGCTCAAAATTAATATCGGAGTGCTGGAGGAAAAGATCAGCAAGACGTCCATGAAGACATCCTCCGGGTTTGGATGGAATGTCTGTCATTATACGAGCGACCGGAGTTGAAAAAAGATTCGTCAGCTTTTCCCGATCAATCGACTCCGTCCCCGCACCGTGATTCGATCGGCGTCTGAACGGTCGTTCGGCCGGGATTTTGTTCCGGTTCCATTGTATTTTTGGCCGGTGGAAGGGACAATTGGTCAAGGAGGTGTAACGTATGCCCAACATGCAATCGGCTGAGAAACGAGTTCGTCAGAACCGGAAACGTCGGCAGCGCAACAAAACGGTCAAGACCCGGGTGAAGATGGCCCTGCAGGATGTCCGGGACGCGATTGAGAGCGAGGAAGACGAATCCACCGTCCGGGAACGGGAACGAACCGCCATTTCACTGCTTGATAAGGCCGGGGGAAAGGGCGTCTTTCATGAAAACAAAGTCGCCCGGCTCAAGTCCCGGCTGCAGCGCACCGTCAACGAGTACGTAGACGAGGGAGCATCCTGATCAGGTAGGACTCCAGGCTCCGTCCTTCCACCCCGCCGGTTCCGTACCGTGTCCGTTTGATCAGCCGGTAACTTCGCCGGAAGAAATCCCCCGGAAACGGATGCCTCATGTTCTTGAGGTCCGCTCGGTACTGTTTCGTGATGCCCTGGCTGGTCGGAATGCCGTGCTCGTTGAGAACTTCCTCCAGCGAATTCCCCTTCCGGAGCTTTTTTTGGACCGTGCGGAGGGTCTGAAGGTGCTGGACCAGGACGTAGGCGATCCGGGGGGGGGACGTGTTCTCCCGGTACAGGTCGTCCAGCCGTTCGAGCACCCGCGGCAGAGGGTCGGAAAACAGTCCGTTCTTGAATTCCTGCAGGGTTTCCGAGGCGGGTTCCCGGCTGACCAGGGTTTCGACGTCCTCCACCGTGATCCGGTCCGTGTCGGGGTTTAACTTCTTCAGTTCCTGCAGGGCGCGGGCGTATTTTCCTTCCACCCGTTCGATGATGGCCGGCACCACCGCCGGATCGTAAACCACCCCCATTTCGTCCAGTTTTTCCCGCAGCCGGGCCTGCATTGTGCGGTCGAACAGTTCCCAGCAGATCACCACCGTACCGCCGGCGGATTCGATCGCCCGGGCGAGGGTCCCCACGGAGCGCCCCCCCTTGTACGGGTGATCCCCGTCCTCCAGCATCAGCATAACCCCCGGTTCGGGATCCTCGGCGTAGTCGGTGAGGGCGTCGAGGTAGGTCTTCAGTCTTCGAGTCCCCCCCTCGGATCGGTCCAGGTTTCGGAGCCGGACGAATTTTTGTCCGGAGAACAGGCCGGGGGAACGAAGTTCACGGAGGGCTTCGTCGGGTTCCAGCTCGTCGGCGTACAGGGTCAGGTGTTCACAATCGTCGGGAAGATGGGACTCAAACCGGTCGACCATTTCTTCCCGCAGCTGGTCTTCGGGGCCGCAGGCCAGCACCACCCGGTGGGAATCACCGGTCAGGTCCTGTTGGTTCCACTGGTCGAAGGAAATCCCGATGGACATCGGTTCAGTTTCGCAGGTAGGGCCAGCCGTCGATGGACGTGGTGACGGCGTCCAGGGCGAGCTGGCGAAACAACCGGTCCTGAGCGTCCTGTTCGGTTTCGAACGGGGGGTTGATCTGGGAATAATTCGTCTGCCGAAAAATTCGATCGGTCCTCCACATTTGTTCGTTGGTCTCGGGATCGATCATTTCCAGGTTCATTTCAATGCGCAGGCGGTACTGTTCGACTCGATCCCGTTCGTCATAGACCAGGGGGATTCGCTTGTAGGCCGTGATGGTTCCCCGCAGGATTGCGTCCGCTTCCCCCTGTTCAGCCACGTCGAGCCGTCCGTCGGCGAGGAACTGGCGAATGGTTTCTTCCGTCAGATCGTTCTCGAGACCGGGTTCATCGCTGTGGTTCCTGAACGGTTCGACGTGAATGCTCCGCATGTCCGGATCAATCCGGGATTGCTGGCCGGCACAGGCCGTGATCACGGTCAGGGTAAGGATCAGGCCGATCAGGGTCAGGGACGTGAGCGGTCGAGTCATCCCGGTTGGCTCCCTTCGGAGGAATTCACCTTATCACGGTTCCCCGTCGCCGGGCAGAAAAAATCCGTCGCCCGGAGGAAGAGTCACGAGAACAGTGCGACTTACGATTCCCCGGAATAGTCACGACCGTTCCAGCTCGACATGGCCCGTTGCCAGGGTTGTTCGGATAGAGTCCGTATGAGTTCCGGCAGGTCCTCCAGCAACTTCCGGTAGACCGCTCGGTCGTCGGGGTGAATTTCCGACAGGACCAGGGTTTCCGGATCCATGCCGGAGGGCAGCGGTCCGATCCCGATGCGGAACCGGGGAATCGACTCCGTCCCCAGGGCGTTCAGAATGCTGCTGAGTCCGTTGTGTCCCCCCGCTCCCCCGGACGGTCGAAGACGCACCTGCCCCACGTCCAGGTTCAAATCGTCGTACACGATCAGCGTTCGGTCGGGTTCCCAGCCGAAAGACGTTAGCCATTGGTCGACCACCTCACCGGATCGGTTTACGTACCGGCCCGGTTTGCCGAGGTACAGTTCCGGGGTGTCGTCGATTCGCCTCAGGTCTCCCCCGGAGGAGACCGGTTCGGTGGAAAACCGAGCGCTCAGGGCGTCAACCGCCTGAAACCCCAGGTTGTGATAGGTGTTTCGGTAGCGAGATCCGGGGTTCCCCAGGCCGATGATGGCGTCGAGCGGGGGCATGGGGGGTCCGGAGAACGTCTACAGCTCGGGTTCTTCTTCGGGTTCGGCCTCGTCGACTTCGCCTTCCTCGGGGACCGCCTCCCCTTCCTCGCCTTCCTCAAGTTCTTCGCCTTCTTCGACGGCCTCCTCCATGGCTTCTTCGACCGCTTCCTCGATGGTGGCTTCCTCGACGGCCGGTTCGACTTCCAGGTCGTATTCCTCCGGCGGCTGAACCGACACCACCGTGCGGTCTCCGTCATCGAGCAGCTCGACCCCCGGCGGTACGTCCACGTCCCGGACGAAGATGGCGTCTCCGATTTCAAGCGGGGTGATGTCCAGTTCGATCTCCCCCGGCATGTCGATGGCCTTGCACAGGACCCGCAGTTCACGGATGGGCTGGTCCACGATGCCGTCGTCCCGGTCGACGCCGACGCTTTCTCCGGTCAGGGTCACGGGAACTTTCACCTGGACTTCGTCCTCGGGCTCAACCTGGTGGAAATCAACGTGACGCAGGGAGCTTTTGACCGGATGAAGGTCGACGTCCTTGATCAGGACGTTCCGCGGTTCGTCCTCCCCGGCGATCTCAAGATCGACGAGCACGTTGTTGAGGGCTCCCTGTTTGAGAAGCTGACGAACCTTGGGGGCGTTTACCTTCAGGTTCCGGTTTTCGATGGTTCGTCCGTAAATGACGGCGGGGATTTGTTTTTCTTCCCTCAATCGGCGGTTGTGGCTCTGTCCGGTTTGTTCGCGGGGTTCGGCTTGCAGCGTGACCATGGTGCGATCATCCTCCTGGGGAATTCGGGGATTGGAAACCACAAGTATAAAACATCGAACCGACCGGTGGAAGGTGCGACGGTCACCCGTTCTTGGACGTGATCCGGTTCCTACCGGATCAGCGGTCGTCCCGGTTGATTTGTACCGTGCGGGGGGCCTGGGTTACGGCCAGCGATCGGTGCCGGGAGAGGATCCGGTCAGAAGGAGAGCTCCTTGCGCTGGATCCGGTATCCGATGGTGTTCTCGATGGCCTTCAGGGAGTCGCGGTCCGACTTGGTCACCAGGGTGTAGGCCTCGCCCTCGACCCCGGCTCGACCGGTCCGTCCGATCCGGTGTGTGTAGACGTCCGGATCCTCCGGAATGTCGTAGTTGATCACGTGGGAGATGTGCTGGACGTCCAGCCCCCGGGCCGCCACGTTGGTGGCCACGAGCACGTCAAACCGCTGGTTCCGGAACCCGGAGATGGTGGCCTCCCGGCCGACGTTCTCCATGCTTCCCTCCAGTGGACAGGCTTCGTAGCCCTGTTTTCGAAGCGTCCGGGCCAGCTTTCGAACGGTCCGGCGGGTGCGGCAGAACACCAGGACGGAATCGCGCCCGTCCCGGTTGAGGATGGATTTCACCGCTTTACGTTTTTGATTGTCACGAACGAAGCAGACGAAGTGGTCAATGGTTTTGGTGGGAGCCTGCCGCCCGACGCTGACCCGGACGGGATCGTCCAGGATCTGTTCGGCCAGCTTCTGAATCTCCGGGGGAATCGTGGCGGAAAAGAAGAGGTTCTGCTGATCGTGGGGAAGCCGACGCATGATTCGTTTGATGTCGGGCAAAAATCCCATGTCACACATCCGGTCGGCCTCGTCGAGGACGAAGGTTTTGACGGTGCGGAGACCGATGTTGCCCCGGTTCAGGTGATCCAGCAACCGTCCCGGGCAGGCCACCAGCAGATCGTAGGGTTCCTCCAGCTGATCGATCTCATCCGTCATCTCGGTGCCCCCGTACACGCTGACGATCTCGACGTCGAGGTTGCTCGCCAGCATCCGGGCTTCCTCCATGATCTGATCGGCCAGTTCATGAGTCGGAGCCAGGACCAGAGCCCGGGGCTCGTCGCCGGCTTCACCCTGATCGAGTTCCTGGAGAATGGGCAGCAGGAAGGCGGCGGTTTTTCCGGTGCCCGTGGGGGCGGTCCCCACCAGGTCCTTGCCTTCGAGCATGGGGGGGATGGTTTTTTGCTGGATCGGGCGAGGGGAGGTAAATTCGGCCTTCCGCAGGGCCTCCTGGAGGGGTTCGATCAGGTCCAGCTCGTCGAAGGAATCAAAGATGTCGACGAAGTCGGGTTCCGGTTCGGAAGGCGAGTCTGATTCGGCGTCCGGGTCGACCGGCTCGCCGTTGGTTGAGGGTTCGGCCGGTTCCTCTAGCGGTTCCACGTCCACCGCGGCGGGTCCCTTGTCGGTCGACGTGATGTCAAACTGGACCCGTTCGTCGGGTTCGAGGGTCTTGAACCCCTCAATCTGGATCTCGGAGTAGTGGACGAAAATATCGTCGCCCGCGTCCTGCTCGATAAACCCGTATCCCTTGTCGGCATCAAACCATTTTACGTTTCCGGTTGCCATCGACGGCTACCTCCCTGCCAACGAACCCCCAGCTCTTCGGCAGCCGCAATCACGATAATTACGGTCCTACTGTTGGAACGGCCGTTGAACAAAAGATAATGAATTGACCCATTATCCCACATCGAACGAACGAACGGAAGGGAACGTCCCGCTCAACGTGAGACCACGGACCGGACGGATTTCACCAGGATGTCGGTCATCTTGTCCAACTGGTCCGTCGAACTCGCCTGCGGCGGCATGAACACCACCACGTCGCCCAGCGGTCGCAGGAGCATCCCGCGCTCCAGGGCCTCAAAACAGATCCGCCAGCTGAGGCGCTCTCGATGAGCCGGCAGGGTTTCCCGAGGATCGGGGACTTCAATCCCGCACATGAAGCCCGCCTGTCGAACCCCGGCGACCCCCTCGTGTCCGCGGAGGGGGTCCAGGCCGCGACGGATGGTGTCGATTCGGTCGGGGAGCCGGGGAAGCATCTCCTGGAGTTTCCGGAGGCTGGCCCGGGCCACGGCGCAGCCCAGAGCGTTTCCGGTGTAGGAGTGGCCGTGAAGCAGGGCCTCGCGTCGTTGCCCCAGAAACTGTTCGTAAATTGACTCGGTCGCCAGGGTGGCCGCCACGGGAAGATAGCCTCCGGTCAGTCCCTTCCCCAGGGTCAGGATGTCCGGGGTGATGCCTTCCTTTAAACAGGCAAACAGCGGGCCGGTGCGGCCGAACCCGGTGGCGACTTCGTCCACCATCAGGAGGACCTCGTGGCGGCGGCTGAGCCGGCGAAGCTCCAGCAAAAACCCCTCCGGGGCGGGAATCATGCCCCCGGCCCCCTGGACGGGTTCCGTGATCACGCCGGCGATCTCATCGGGGTGGTTCTCCAGGGCGGCGTCCACCCGTTCCATGCACCGGTCCAGGAGATCGCCGTCGTCGACGTCCTCCTCCGGCCAGGTCCGGGGATGAGGGAAGGGAACCTGAACCGGATCGGGCAGCAGCTGATCGAAGGGCCAGTGGAAGGTTTCGTCCGGCACGATGGACATCGGTCCGAAGGTATCGCCGTGGTATCCGTTCTCGAAGGTCAGGAACCGGGGTCTCGGGGCGGGCTCCCCGCTCCGGTTCGCGTAGTACTGAAGGGCCATTTTCATCCCGATCTCGACCGCCGTGGCCCCGCTGTCGGAGTAGTACACCCGGTTCAACCCCTCCGGAGCGGCGTACACCAGATCCTCGGCCAGTTCGACGGCCGCGGTGTTGCCCTGCCCCAGCAGGGTCGAATGGGCCACCCGGTCCAGTTGATCGGTCAGGGCCTCGTTCAGGTCCGGGTCCCGGTGGCCGTGGACGTTCACCCACAGCGAGGAGACCCCGTCGTAGTAGCGGGTTCCTTCGGTGTCGTACAGGTACACGCCCTCCCCCCGTTCGATCACCACGGGCGGATACTCCTCCAGTTCCTTCATCTGGGTGAAGGGATGCCAGACCGCATTCAGATCTCTACGTTGCCACTCGTTCATCCTCAATCGGCTCCCCGGTTCGGATGGTTAACGATGTGCGTCCAAAAAAGTTGTGCGCGACGGGATCCCGCCCCGAGTGGAACGACCACGGCGGGTGGGATCGATTCGAGCCCCCCACGGTGCGGCGATCCAGCGAGCTTATTATCCTGGTTTTGGCGCCCAATAAAAATCGATTGTCTCCCACATGGTATGTAAATACGGACGTGAACTGAGAAACTGAGGTCCCGGGTGGTGCCCGTACTCACTGGAGTCGTCACTCGGGTTCCCGGACCGTGAAGGAGGATCGGGTCCGAAAACCATACACCTCGACGTCGAGATCCTCCAGCCACCGGAAGACGGCGTGGTTGGAATTGTGGAACATCCAGTAGTCGGTCGGATGTTCGACGTGCTCGGAGCCGTAGCGCCGGTTGCGGTGGACGGGACGGGAACGAAACCATTCCTCAAACCGCCGGGCGAGGAGGTCGACCTCGCGCCGGTCGACGGTAAGTTCGTACACCCGGGCCGAATCCGTTCGGTTCTGGATCCGTTCCGGGGTGAGGGATGAGTTATCCTCACTCACGACGCGCCGGCCCAGCGTGGCCCGGGTGGGCCAGAGCAGAGCCCGCAGACCGTTAAAGTAGGTTTCCTCGGGCAGGGCCATGTAGCGCCAGTCGCCGTACGCGAACTCGACGTATCCGTCCCCGGAAGGGATCACGAGGCTGGCGTGGTAGCCGTAGTCGATAAGGAACACCTCAACGGGCTCCGCCGGGTTCAGGGGAGGGGTGACCTGCGCTCCGCAGGCCGCGACCACCGGCAACACCGCCGCGAGAAACAGACAGAGGACGAATCGCCTCAACCGGGAGGCGCGGTTCCCGGTCGGTACGGAAGCTTCGCCGGGAACTCCTTGCTCACCGTCCATGCCGAACGAATGGGAGGGAGGTTGAATGACGTTTTACCTGCTGGAGGCGTCGTCCAGTTCAAGCTCGTCAAAATACTCCTGAACCAGCCCCACAATGGTTCTCACGAGCTCCCGGTTGTCGGTTCCCACATGGGCCCCCTCGGTCCACCGGATCGTTTTGGGTTCTCGCGCTTGCTCGTACAACCTCCGGATGCTCTCTTCGGGGAAGTATCGATCGCTGGTGGACCCGATGATGTAGGTTTCCCGGGGACTGATCTTTCCGACCCAGTGAATGGGGTCGAAGGTGCCCACGAAGATTTCGTTGAACCAGGCCACAAACTCCACCGGAATCCACCATTCCTCCCGCTGGTTCAGGATGTGACGCCAGATGGTCGGGAGGTGACCGCCTCCGTGGACGACCAGCAGGCGGGGAACCCGTTCGTCCAGGGCCACGTGGACGGGGGCGAAGAAAACCCCCAGGCTGGCCCCCACCACGGTCACCCGCTCGGGAGGGATGTCGTGCTTTTTCTGAAGGTGCGTCACCGAGAGCATCCCGGCCGCAATGGCCCGGAAGGCCGCCTGGCGGACCTCGTAGGGAGCAAACAGCAGGCGCAGGGCGTCAACGAAATCCGGTGCGTCGGTTTCCGGGGTTTCGTAGGGATACTGAAGGGCCACCAGGACGAGGTCGTTCTGATCCGGGATCAGGTCAAGGATTTCGGCCCCGGTCCGGCGCCCGGCGTAGGTCTGCATGACGTGGTAGTCCTCCGCCAGGTCATGGGGAAGTCGCACGTAGGCCGTGGCGACGGTGTCCTGGCGGTGGTTAATGTAGGCAACGTGCCGGACGGTGCTGGTGTCGGTGCGGGTTTCGGAGAGGATCCGGGTTTCCCGGTACTCCCCCTTCACCTCGTAAAAAACGTGGGTTTTGTCGAGCTGGACGTAGGTCACGACCGAGGCAGCCGCGAGGGCGACGGGACCCAGCACCACAGCCGTCAGGAGGACCGCCTTCCCCCAGAGGTTCGATCCGGTCATGAACCGGGCAATTCGCCGGGATCGAGGTAGCTGGCGGACTCACCGGAATGCTGTTCGAGCTGCCGCAGGAACCGCAGGATCCTCCGGGCGTTGCGGCCGAGGTCATGGCGTCCCACCCGGGAACTGGACCGAACGTCGATCCGGGAGCCTCCGTTCAGGTCCCGGATCCGGACGACCACGTCGTCCGTGAACCCGAACCAGAAGGTCCGATCGACGGCTTCCAGGATGCCCTCCTCGGAATCCTCGTTAACGACCTCCCATCCGAGGACCCGGGCCGTGTAGGCGACCCGATCGAACACCCGCCTCGGATCGGCTTCCAGGCGCAGGGGTCGGACCCCCGAGTAGACGGTGAGCTGTTGCTGGAGTTCCTCCTGTTCGGGGGGCTCAACGGAATTCTGGTCCGGTTCCCGGAGGTCCGGTGCCTCCCGGAAGGAAGGAGGATCGGCCACGTCGGTTGTGACGTCGTTAAGGACCGGAAGGGTTCGGGCGCTCCACCAGTGACTCAGGGGGAGGGCCAGGAAGACCGACAGCACCAGAAGACAGCCCACGGCGCGGCGGATTCCCCATCCCCCGGAAGTGGATGAAAGGACGGTTGCGACCAGCGAGGCGAGAAGCCCGGCGATTCCAAGGTAGACCGACCAGCGAAGCAGGGTGAGTCCGGTGGAGTGGTGCCACCACTCCATTCGGGTACCGAGGCCGGATCCAAGCCCCAGAACCACCGCGACTACGGTTGCGACAAGGACGACGGAAATCCACCCGCGAGTGAGGGGTCCTGACCTGGGAGAATTCCTTCGGGGATCGGTCACGGTTCGTTACGGAAGCCGAGTTCGTAGGATTGTCCGGATCGATCCGGGTTGGAGGTCAACCCGGATGCCGGTCCCGAAATCGTGGTGGACAATTCAGGCAGGGCGTCACGACCGGGTTCGGGAAGGGACAACTCGCTCGGACCGGACCGTGGGCCCATTCGGGATCACCTTGAATCGGAGGACTGTATAAAAAATAAGTGTTCCCGATTCCGGGAGGAAATTCAACCGGGGATGCGAGCCAGCCAGCCCCGTGTCCCGTTCAATTCCCGGTGGGATTAACGTAACCGAACTCGTCAAAATGGTTGATTCGCGAGGGATACAGGACCCCGTTCAGGTGGTCCAGTTCGTGTTGCAAAACTCGAGCCTCAAATCCTCGTGCTTTGATCGACCGTGGTTCCCCGAACCGGTTTCGGGCCCGGACGGTGATGGTCCGAGCCCGGGGAACGGGTCCCCGGAGTCCGGGATAACTGAGGCAGCCTTCGGTTCCCAGAACCGTTTCCTCGGAGACTTCGATCGGGTTGGGATTGAGGAGCCATTGCGGGCGAAGGCGATCGGAAACCTCCGGATAGCGATCGGTGGGGCGAAGCTGATAAACCAGGGCTCGAACGTTGATTCCCACCTGTGGAGCGGCGAGGCCCACCCCTTCGTGCTGCCGCATCAGGTTCAGCATGTGCCGAAAGACAAACCGCCATTTTGGATGCTCCCACTCCCCAGGGGCGAAGGGACGGGCCCGGTGGTGGAGCGGAGGTTGGCCGGCCACCAGAACGTCCGGGGCGGGAACGGGGACGGTCATGGGGGGCTACCGAGTCAGACGGCGGCCGTTTCCTCAGGGACGGATTCCGGTTTCCCCTGACACACCGGGCACTCCGGATCGGCATAGATGCCCAGGGGACGAAACTTCATGTCCAGCGTGTCAAAGGTGAGCAGGGTTCCGGAGAGGGTGTCCCCGATCCCCAGCAGGACTTTGATGGCCTCGGTGGCCTGAATGGTTCCGACGATCCCCGGGAGCACGCCCAGGGTACCGGCCTCGTCTCATCCGGGGGCCATCTCGGCGGGCGTCGGGTTCGGAAACAGGCATTTGTAGCAGGGACCCTCGTCCGGCAGGAAGGTCGTGATCTGTCCTTCAAACCGGAAGATGGATCCGTGGACGATGGGAACTCCGTGCCGGTAGGCGGCTTCGTTGACCGTGTACCGGGTGGGGAAGTTGTCCACTCCGTCCACGATCAGATCGTAGTCTTCGATCAGATCGTCGACGTTGTCGTCGTCCAGCCGGACGGGGTGCTTGTTGACCGTGACGTCCGGGTTCAGGGCGGTGATCCGTTCCTCGGCCGAGTCGACCTTCCGGTCCCCCACCGACTCGTCGGTGTGCAGGATCTGACGCTGGAGGTTGGACCGTTCGACCCGGTCGTCGTCCACGATGCCCAGCGTGCCCACCCCGGCCGCGGCCAGGTAGAACCCGCTCGGCGACCCCAGCCCTCCGGCCCCGATGAGCAGGACCTTGGATTCAAGCAGCTTCTGCTGGCCTTCCTCGCCGATTTCGGGAATTTTGGTGTGACGGCTGTACCGGTCACGCTGTTCATCCGTCAGCAGGGCCGGTTTGACGGTGGGGAGCCCCTGTTCCTCCCAGCGGTTGTAGCCGCCGGTCATGGAGATCACGTTTTCGTACCCCAGTTCCTGCAGGTCGTCCGCGGCCAGGGCCGACCGGACCCCGCCGGCACAGTAGAGAACCACGGTCCTGTCCCTGTCGCCGATCTCCCGTTCCGCCCGCAGTTCCAGGAACCCCCGGGGAATGAACGTCGATCCGGGGATGGTACCTTCCTCGTGTTCCTCCCGTTCACGGACGTCCACCAGGGCGACGTCGTCGCCCTCCCGCTCCAGCAATTCGGCCACTTCCTGAGGCTCCAGTTCGTGAATCCTTGTTTGTATTTCCTTGAAATGATCACGAAATCCGTCGGCCATGGTAAATCCCCTCACCTGATCAGGTTAACTATACTAAGTATATAGAGTTGATAGTCTTTTTCCAAGCCACCGGAGGATGATCAACCGGTTTGGCCCGTGGATGGTCGTCTGGTGCTGTCAATCGTAATCCCATTGTAGCACGAAACCCGGTTCGATTTCGACCGGATCGCCATCCCGGCGGATCGGTTAGCCGGGGTTAAATGTGGTACATCGGGGTTTCCTGTTCCCGTTCCTTTCGCTGCAGAAGGTCGGACAGGGGGACGTCGAGCTGGGTGCGCATCTCCTCGGTGGTCTGTTCCCAGAAGGTCTCCAGGTAGGTGGGCC
>CAYPTI010000031.1:0-16592 GCA_964413525.1 uncultured bacterium
TTCGAGGTGTACACCCTCAGTTACGAATCGGGGGACGCGACCGACGAACAGGCGGCGGAACGGGCCGAGACCGAAAACAGCGTCCTCTGGCAATATGAGGGGATGGACCGGGAGGAAGTCGACGAGGACCTGGCATTTATCATCGATCAGCTTCACGTGAGCGCCAACGCCCGCAACAGCCAGCAATTCGCCAACATGCTTGCCGAGGGTCTGGACGAACGGACGGACGTCCCGAACCGTGGACACCGGCAGGCTCCGTTTTATGTGTTGAACCGTGCTCAGATGCCGGCGGTGCTGTTTGAAGTTGGGTTTCTCTCCAATCGCGAGGAGGAGTTGCGCCTGCAAACGGACGAGTACCAGCAGACCATCATAACCACCGTGGCGGAGATGCTTGAGCGGTACCGACGGGACCTGTATTGAACAGACGGACGGGGGTCCTGGTTGGGCTGGTGGTCGTGCTTGTCGTCGGAGGCATCCTCGCCGTCTATTTCTCAACCGGTCCCGGGGACCCCGAGGATCCCACCCAGGAAGCTCCCGAAGAGGAGCTGATCCTCTTTTACCCGAGCCGGGACGGCCGAGAACTCGTCCCCGTCTCCCGGACGCCCGAATCCATGCCGGAGACCCGCGAGGACGTGCCCGAAACGGTCGTTGACATGCTCAAGCAGGACCCCGAGGATGAGGAACTGGTCGCCGTGGTTCCCGAGGAGATGTCCCTGCGGAGTTCCTTTTTCGAGGATTCGATCGTCTGGCTGGACTTTAACGACGGAATCATCGGGGCCGCCGAGGGATCGGCCGGGGAATACGTGCTCCTGTACTCGGTGGTGAATTCGGTTCTCGCCAACCTGGATCCCTCCTTTCAGATGGTGTTTTTCCTGGTGGAAGGGGAACACCGGAATACGATCGGACCCTACGGCGAGGACAGCGGACACATCGCAATTAACGTGCCCCTGGGACCCCGATGGGACGAACGACCCTAGTTCTTCTGGTCCTGGCCGCCGCGGTGGTCGGGGTTCTTCTGCTGACCGTTCCCGAGGCCCCGGACGAGGAATCATCGGAGACGAACGCGGAGAATGAGAACCTCGAACACGAACTTGAGGAGTTGAACTTCGAGCGAACCCTGGAAGGCGATCGCCGCTGGCAGCTTGAATCCCCCTCCGCCCGCCGACTGGAGGACGGATACCGACTTTCCGAGCCCAGGATCCGGCTGGTGGAGGACACCGGGGAAATTATGAACGCCCGGGCACGGGAAGCGTGGTATGATGAAGAAGCCCAGACCCTGCGAACCGAGGGGGAGGTCGAGATCCTCCGACCGGAGGATGAACAGCTGTTCTGCACCGAGGTTTTGAACTGGAACCTTGAGGAAGATACGGTACACACGGAGCGACCGGTGAAGATGGTGGAGCCCACCCGCCGACTCACCTCAACGGGCATGTCCGGGAACCTTTCTCTGGAGAGGGTGCAATTCCTATCCGACGTTCAATTGCGCTCGGGCTCGTTTGCTTTGCGCTGTTCCTGGTCGGACTGGCCGGCGAACTAACCGCCGCCGACACCGAGGCCCGGTCCGGACAGTCCATCCAGATGGAGTCCGACGAGCTGGAAATCGATCACAACCGCCAGGAGGCCATCCTGACGGGAAACGTGTATATCCACAACGACACCGGATCGATCCGGGCCAACCGGATTGAGGTTCGCTACGACGAGGAGATCGACGAAGTGCAGGAACTCGAAGCCTTCGGTGAGGTCGAATTTACCTGGCTTCATTACGAAGGGGAGTCGGATTACCTCCGGGCGAACGTGCCCGAAGAAACGGCCCTTCTCCGGGGGAACGCGTGGGTGCGGCAGGCCGGAGCGATCATCCGGGCCGAAGCCATCCACATCGATCACGCCAACAATCGGGTCCGGTTCGTCGACGACGTGTCGGGGGAATACGATCCCGAGAAGGTCTCCGATGACCCCCTCCAGCCTTGAGTCCCGGGGGCTGGTGAAAACCTATGACGGACGGCCGGTGGTCAACGGCGTCGACCTGACGGTCAACGCCGGGGAGATCGTCGGGTTGCTGGGACCCAACGGAGCCGGAAAAACCACCACCTTCCTCATGATGGTGGGTCTGATCCAACCCGAAGCCGGGCGGGTCCTTCTCAACGGGGAGGACATCACCCGTGAACCGCTCCATCGACGGGCCCGCCGCGGGCTGGGGTACCTTCCGCAGGAGGCCTCCGTGTTCCGAAACCTCACCGTGGAGGAAAATTTCGACGCCATCCTGGAACTCGTGGAACCGGAGGCTGAGGAACGGATCCGCCGCCGGGATCAACTTATCGAACAATTTGAACTGGAACACGTCCGAAATTCCCCGGGCCGGTCCCTCTCCGGAGGGGAACGAAGACGGACGGAAATCGCCCGGGCGCTGATCCCCGATCCGTCCTTTCTTCTGCTGGACGAACCCTTCGCCGGGGTGGATCCCATCGCTGTTGAGGATGTCCAGGCCATCGTCACCGACCTGAAGGACCGGGACCTGGGGATCCTTATCACCGACCACAACGTCCGTGAGACCCTCGCCATCACCGATCGTTCGTACATCATGAACGAGGGGGAAATTCTCGTCTCGGGTGACGCCGAAACCCTGGTGAGCAATCCCGAGGCAAGGAAGGTCTACCTCGGGCGCACCTTCGAGCTGGGAGAGGAGGCGGCTTCCTCGCGGGGGACGAAGCCGCCCGGCGGCGACTCATGACCCCGGGGCCCTCCTTCGAACAGAGGCCCTCCTCGAAACAGAACACTCGAACGGTTCTTTCCGAGAAACACCGGCTCGCCACCGACCTTCTGCAGTATCCCCACCATGAAGTACGAAACTGGTTGCGGGAACGCATTCAGTCCAACCCCGTCCTGGAACTGGAATCCGAGGAGGAGGAAGGGGATCTGGACGAATTGCTGGACGAACTGGCGGAGATTCTTGATCGGGAGCTGGACCTCCCCACCTCCCCCGACAGTCTGACGGGCTCACGCACCCGATCGTTTGACCAATCCATGATCGCGTCCCTTCCCGATCAGGAACGGTCCCTCCACGACCACCTCTCGTTTCAACTCTCGATGCAGGACCTGGAGGCCCCGGAGAAACGACTGGCCAGACGGTTGATCGAGTGCCTCGATCAGGACGGCCGGCTGGAACCCTCCCTGGAGCAACTCGAGCAGGAATGGGGGGTTACCGAGTCCCGGCTTCGGGAGGGGTTGAAACGGGTGCAGTCCCTCGATCCCCCGGGGGTCGGAGCCCGGGATCTCGCGGAGAGCCTTCGACTGCAGTTTGACCGGCTCGACGGGGAACACCCCCCGGAAGGACTGCTGGAACACCTGGAGGACCTGCAGAAAGGGTTGTTGTCGCAGGTGGCCGGGACTCTGGACCTGACCGAACGGGAGGTGCAGCGCTGGGTCGACCGCATCGGTGAACTGGAACCGCATCCCGGTCGACCCTTCCGGCGGGAGGACGTGGCCCGGGTCACCCCGGACGTATTGGTCCGCCGCTCGGAGGGGGTCTGGGAGGTTGAACTGCGATCGACTCGAACTCCGTTTTTGGGGCTGAACGGCCGCTACAAGGAGTTGTTCCTGTCGGGGGAGGAGGAGGTCCGGGCGTATCTGAACGAGAAGTTCAATTCGGTGGTCTGGGTGCTGCGGGCCGTCCTGCAACGGGAGGAGACCCTGGATCGGGTTTGCCGGAGCATCGTGAATCACCAGCTTGACTTTTTTGAGTCGGGCGTCCGGAACCTGAGACCCCTTGTGCAGTCCACCGTTGCCGAGGATATCGGGGTGCACGAGTCGACCGTGAGCCGGGCGGTCAGCAACAAGTACCTCCAGTGCAGCCGGGGGATCTTCTCACTGGAATTCTTCTTCGATTCCGGGGTTCAAGCCGACGGTGCCGACGTTTCGGCTACGTCAGTCAAGCAGAGGATCCGGGCCCTGATCGACGAGGAGGATCCCGGTTCTCCCCTGAGTGACCGGACCTTGCGGCACCAACTCGCCGAGCGGGACGGGATCCGGCTGTCCCGCCGGACGGTGGCCAAGTATCGGAAGCAGATGGGGATCCTTTCGAGCCGGATGAGGAAACGGTTTGACGGCGGCGATTGAACGCCACGAGCGGAGGGTTGGTATTCGGGGCAAGGTCGCTACGTTATAATGACTTTTAACCCCACCATCCCGGCACGAGGTGAAGCTCATGGACTTTCAATTCTCCGGTCAGAACGTCGACCTGACCGAACCGCTGAAGGAATACGCGGCCAAACGGATCGGCAAACTTCGTAAATTCATCCCGGACAGCGAGCAGGAGGAAAAGGAAATTCATGCCCGGGTTTCCTTCAAGGTTGAGGGGGAACGTCAGGGCGTTCAAGTTCAGTTGCGCGGCGTGGGTAAATTCTTCAAGGCGGAGTCCGAGACACCGGACCTGTACGCCTCGATCGACCAGGTGGTCGACAAGCTGGGGCGACAGCTCCGGGAACACCGGGAGCGGGTCACCGATCACCGTAAAGGGGAGAGTCGAAAACCTCAGAAGTTGTTCGCCTCCAAGGTTTTCCGGCTGGACGAAGAAGAGGAGGACGGCGAACCGGAGATCATTCGCCGCGAGACCTTCAACGCCAAGCCCATGTCACCCGAGGAAGCGGTCCTGCAGATGAAATCCCTCGGGTACCGTTTTTTTGTGTTTACCAACCGAATTACCGATGATATTAATGTGGTCTACGAGCGCCCGGACGGGAACTACGGTCTGATCGAGTCGCAGTAGTCCCGGAGCGGGTTCAACCGGTGACAGGACTGATCGAGGGAGCCCAGGTTGGGCTTCCGAACCGTTAGCCGACCACTCGAAGGACGGAATTCCATGGAGCCGATACCGTTTTACGTCATTACCGGGCTCTCCGGGGCCGGGAAAAGTCAGGCGCTTCGTACGTTCGAGGACATGGGGTTCTTCTGTGTGGACAACCTGCCAAGCGATCTGGTGGAATCGTTCCTCGATCGGGTCACCGAGCGGTCCGAAGATCGGGCCGGGGTGGCCATCGTGCTGGACGTCCGGGCTCGCGATTTTCTCGATGTGTTCCCGGATCTTCTCGAAGCCCTGGATCGCGACGAACTGGAGGGGCATCTTCTGTTCATCGAGGCCTCCGACAAAAAAATCCTGGACCGCTATCAGGAAACCCGCCGGCCGCACCCCCTCGGGGAGGAGTACTCCCTGGACGAATCCGTTCGCCGGGAACGGGAGATGCTCGAGCCGGTCCGGGAACGGGCCGACTTTGTGTTTGATACCTCGGAGACCACCATCCATCAGTTTCGGGGCTGGCTGAGGGACCTGCACCATTCGGACGGGCTGGTTCCGCTCACGATTTCGTTCAGCAGTTTTGGATTCAAACACGGTGTCCCCCCCCACCTCGACGCCATGTTTGACGCCCGGTTTCTGCCCAATCCCTATTACGAAGAGGACCTTCAGGAACAGCCCGGAACCAGTCCCTCGGTGCGAAATTTTTTGCTCGAGCACGAGGTGGTGGAGGAATACGTGGAACAGCTGGAAGAGATGATCGGACTCATGGTGACGGAATACCGTCAGCAGGGACGACCGATGATCGCCATCGGCATCGGTTGCACCGGGGGTCAGCACCGGTCCGTCTTCCTGGTCGACGAACTGAAACGGCGGTTCGAACAGCTTGAAAATACGCGAGCGGTTCTGGTCCACCGGGACATGAGGACCGTGGACGTTTCGTGAGGAAGCGGAATGAGTTCGCTCGCTGTGAACGATTCGTTGACTGAACGGGCCGGGGCGCCGTACCCGGGAAGTCCGCTGCTGACGCGTCCGATGTTTCCCCGGGGAGGGGTTCTACCATGAGCGTATACTACCGGGTTCTGGACTGGCTTCGCCCCGGGCTCGGATTAAAACGCTGGACGGTGCCGATGCTGTTCGGAGCCCTGTTGATGGGCTTCGGGCTGGCTCCGTTCGTGTACGAGCTGTTCCCCCAATTTTACGGAGCCCGGGTCGTCCAGTGGGGATTGGTGGGCCTGGGGATTGGAATTTTGTTCTGGGCCGTGGTCGGCCTGGTCACCTCCCTGGTCAGCCGGGTGGGTCCCCAGGACACGACCGTTCCGAGGGTTCTTCAGCGTCGGGGGTACCAGCAGCGGGGGCCGTCCATCGTGGCCATCGGCGGGGGGACGGGACTCTCCACCATTCTCCGGGGTTTGAAACGATGGACGTCGAACCTGACCGCGGTCGTGGCCGTGACCGACAACGGCGGCAGCAGCGGTCGACTCCGGGAGGAGTTCAACCTGCCGGCTCCGGGGGACATCCGGAATTGCCTCACCGCCCTCGCCCCCGAGGAGGAACGAATGTCCGACCTGTTCGCCCACCGGTTTTCCTCCGGGAACGGCCTTGAGGGCCACTCGGTGGGCAACCTTCTGCTCACCGCGCTGACGGAACTTCACGGGAGTTTTCCTCAGGCCCTCCGTGAGTGTTCGGACGTGCTGGCCATCGAGGGGAAGGTCCTTCCGGTCATGAACGATGCTTCCGAACTGGGAGCCCGGTTTGAGGATGGGTCCCGGGTGCTTGGAGAGATGGAAATCAGCCGCGACGGGGGCGTCATCGACTCCCTGTTTCTTAGTCCTTCCGACGTGGAGCCCAACCAGGAGGTCATTCAGGCGATCCGGCGTGCCGATCTGGTCGTGGTCGGTCCCGGCAGTCTTTATACCTCCCTGCTGACGAACTTCCTGGTCCCCGGGATCGCCCGGGCCTGCAACGGGTCCGAGGCCACCCTGGCTTACATCTGCAACATTATGACCCAGCCGGGGGAGACCGACGAGTTTACCGTCCGGGACCACCTGGATGCGTTTCGGACCAAGCTGCCGGAACCGGTGATATTCGATCACCTCATCGTGAACACCCGTCCCCTGCAGAAACACGTGCGGGAAAATTATCAGGAGTCGGGAGCCCGGCCGGTCCAGTTTGATTTTGATCAGCTTCGCAAGGACGCTCCGCTGATCCACGCCGGTGATTTCGTGGCTCCGGGCGTTCCCGTCCGCCACGACGCCGAGGCGGTGGCGGCCACGCTGGTACGGCTGGCCAACCAGCACCGGGGCGAACGAAACGAACAGTTTCAAATGAGCCCCTGAATCCCTTCCTCCCGCGGTGATCCACGGTGACCGAATCGCTTCAAGAACGGTGTGAAGCTGTCGACGAAGAGGAGTTCCTGGAGCACCTGATCCAGTTTCCGGATCAGGTCCAGAGCGGCGACGAAATCGGTCGACGCTGTCCCGACGTACCGGATTTCTCCTGCCAGTCGGTCCTCGTCTGCGGGATGGGAGGCTCCGGCATTACCGGAGATCTGCTGTCCCGGTTAACCGTCCGGAGCCTCCGGGTGCCGGTCGTGACCAACAAACACTACACCGTTCCGAACTGGGTGGATGAACAGACCCTTGTCCTGCTGATCAGCTACTCCGGGACCACGGAGGAGACGCTTTCCTGCTATCACGAGGCCCGGAAACGAAACGCCCGACCGGTCATTCTTACCAGCAACGGGGAACTGGAGGTTCACGGGAGGGAAAACGACTACCCCGTGATCGCCATCCCGCCTGACATGCCCCCCCGCGCCTCCACGGGGTACCTGTTGCTTCCGGCGCTCCACCTGTTCGCCAGCGAAGGCCTGGCCTCGGCTCCCGATCGAAAGGAAATACGGTCAACCTGTGAGCGGCTGGTTGACCTGGTGGAGGAACTCTCGCCGGAAGGGGGATCGAACCGGGCCCTGGATCGGGCCCGGGAGCTTGAGGGAACCCTGCCCCTGCTGATCGGGAGCGAACCCTTCACCGGCTGTCTGGCGGATCGGTTCCGGAACCAGCTCCACGAAACCGCCAAGACCATGGCGGTTTCGGCTCGGTTGCCGGAACTTCACCACAACCAGGTGATGGCCTGGGACCATCTGGCCGGGTTTGAGGATCCCCCCGTGTCGGCGGTGTTCCTCCGGGATCGGGACGAACATCCGAGGGTTCAGAAACGATTCCGGTTCACCCGGGAACGGTTTCGAGAGCTTGGTATTCCCGTCTCAGAAGTTCAGGGCAACGGGGGCTCCCTGCTTGGCCGGTTCCTGACCCTGATGCTTTACACGGACTTCATCAGCTATTACCTGGCGATTCAGCGGAACAAGGACCCCCACGACGTTGAGGCCATTGAACGGCTGAAGTCCGACCTGTCTTCGGACCCCTCGTGACCCCTTCCCGGGTGGTCGTGGACCTGGGAGGTACCACCCTCCGACTGGGAACATTTACTCGGGAAAAGGAGCTTTCTGGAAGGCTTGAATGGGCTCTGGAACAATGGCCGTCTCCGGGCGCCTGGCTGAAGGAAATCCCGGGGGAGCACCCGGGAGTTCTGGACGTTCCCTGGGTGATCGGAATCCCCGGACCGGTCGGCCCGGACGGACGGATCGGATCCACGCCGAACCTTCCCGAGGCCTGGTCCCGCGACGCACTGCCACGGGCCCTCGCGGAGGAGGGGGTGGAGTTCGAACTCGAGAACGACGCCAACCTGGCGGCCCTGGGAGAATTTGTTTACGGGGCCGGAAACGAGAGTTCGTCCCTGCTCGGGTGCACCCTGGGGACCGGGTTCGGAAGCGGCCTCATCGTCGGGGGGGACCTGATGGCCGGCCATCACGGCTACGCTCCCGAAGCGGGCCACATGACGCTGAAACCCGACGGCCGGGTCTGTACCTGCGGGGACGTCGGCTGTGCCGAAACCTACGTGTCGGGCCGGGGACTCGAACGGACCTACCGGGAGATCACCGGACGGTCCCGGACGGCAAAGCAAATTGTAAACCGGCACAGGGAGGACGTCGCGGCGGCGGACGCCGTCGAATCCTTCGGTTACGACCTGGGCCATCACCTGGCCAACCTGGTGAACCTGCTGGACGTGGAAGCGGTGGTCATCGGGGGTGGGCTCGGGAAGGGGTTTGAGGCCTACGAGGAGCCGGTTCGCCACGCCTTCCGGCAGCATTTGTTTTCGGCCGACGACCGAACCCACGTGATCCGTTCCTCCTCGCTGGAGGACCCGGCCCTCCGGGGCGGGGCGGCCTGGAGCCGGGCGATCCGAACCGATCGGTCCGATACCTGAACGGGACCCGTAGAACCTGATAAACTACGGCATCGATTTCTGTGCGGAAACGGGTCGACGAACCGGAGCACCTGACGTCAAACCACCGGAGACCAGCCATGGATCCGTTGTTTATCCGAAACTTCTGCATCATCGCCCACATCGATCACGGGAAGTCCACCCTTGCGGACCGGTTGCTGGAACTCACCGGAACCGTGGCCGACCGGGACCGGAAGGAACAGCTGCTGGATCAGATGGATCTCGAACGGGAACGCGGGATCACCATCAAGGCCCAATCGGTCCGGATGGACTACGAGCACGAGGGGGACACCTACCAGCTGAACCTGATCGACACCCCCGGTCACGTCGATTTCTCCTACGAGGTAAGCCGGTCGCTGGCGGCCTGTGACGGGGCGCTTCTCCTGGTCGACGCGGCCCAGGGCATCCAGGCTCAGACGATCCTCAACCTGGTTCACGCCCGGGAGGCCGGGCTGGAAATCATTCCGGTCGTGAACAAAATTGACCTGGACAACGCTCAGATCGACCGGACCATGATCCAGCTTCTCGACCGGGGGTTTGAGGAAGAGGAGATGATCCTGGCAAGCGCCAAGGAGGGAACCGGGGTCGAGGAGATCCTGGAGGCGGTGATCGACCGGATTCCGCCCCCGGACGCCCCGCGGGACAAACCCCTTCGGGGGTTGATCTTCGACTCCCATTACGATCCCCACCAGGGGGCCGTGGTGTACACCCGGGTGGTGGACGGGGGCATGGAACCCGGCGACAGCGTCCGAATGCTCCATTCGGGCAAGCAGTACGAGGTCAAAGAGGTCGGGGCCTTCCGGCCCGGGATGGAAGCGACCGAGCGACTGGAGGCGGGGGAAGTCGGGTACTTCCTGGCCGGGATCAAGTCCGTATCCGACGTCGAGATCGGGGACACCGTCACGCGGACGGGGGATCCCACCGGACCGGAGGACGCCCTGCCGGGCTATCAGGACGTCAAGCCCATGGTGTTTTCGGGTCTGTATCCGGTGGACGGAAACCAGTACGAAGACCTTCGCGACGCGCTTCAGAAACTCGCCCTGAACGATGCTTCCCTGGAGTTTGAACCCTCGTCCCTGGCGGCCCTCGGGTTCGGGTTCCGGTGCGGGTTTCTGGGTTTGCTTCACATGGAAATCGTTCAGGAACGGCTCGAGCGGGAGTTCGACCTCGACCTGATCGTCACCGCCCCCAACGTGCTGTACCGGGTACGGACCGTGGACGGGGAGTGGATCGAGGTCTCCCACGCGGGGGAACTTCCGGAGCCCAACCGGCGGGAAGCCATCGAGGAACCCTTCGTCCGGGTGAACTGTTTTACGCCGCACGACTACGTCGGAAGCGTGATCAAACTGTGTGAGAACCGCCGGGGGGAGCAGGTCGGGCTCGAATACATGGACGAATCGCTGGTCCGGATCAGCTACGTGATGCCGCTGGCCGAGATCGTGTCGAACTTTTTCGACAAGTTAAAATCCTGCACCCGGGGGTACGGGTCCATGGATTACGAGTTTCAGGAGTACCGGGAATCGGACCTGGTCAAGCTTCAGGTTCTGCTGAACAAGGAGCCGGTGGATCCGCTTTCCTTCATCGTCCACCGGGATCGAGCGTACAGGACCGGAAGCAAACTGGTTGAGAAGCTGAAGGAGGATTTGCCCCGGCAGCAGTTCGAGGTTCCCATTCAGGCGGCCATCGGAAGCCGGGTGGTGGCCCGGGAGACCAAACCGGCCCTGAGGAAGGACGTCACCGCCAAATGCTACGGGGGAGACGTGACCCGGAAGAGGAAACTCCTGGAACAGCAGAAGGAAGGCAAGAAACGGATGAAGGAGATGGCCTCGGTCGACGTCCCTCAGGAAGCGTTTCTCTCCATCCTCCGGATCGACGAGTGAACGTTCCGTCCGTCCCAGCGAACCCGTCGGGTCCGGGAGCTTCGATGCCCTCGCCCCGAATCCGGTTTTCGGACGACGGGGTTGATGGTTCGGTTAAGACTATTTAGTCTATCTACTTAGTAGATATACACTAAACTGGAGGTATTGGTTATGTCGTCCGTATCGTCGCAAGGAATTTGCCTGTGGTTCACGGGGTTGCCTTCATCGGGCAAGACCACCGTGGCGAAGCTGGTTGAGGAACGGTTGCTGGAAGCGGGGGTTGAACGGGTTCAGCGGTTGGACGGAGACGTCGTCCGTCAGACCCTGACGGCGGATCTTGGCTTTTCAAAGCGAGACCGGGACCGAAACATTAAACGGGTTACCTTCGTGGCCCGGCTGCTTCAGAAGCAGGGGGTCATCACCCTGAGTTCCTTCATCACCCCCTACCAGTCCCAGCGGGACTACATCCGGGAACAGGTGGAGGACGCCCGGGTCGTCCACGTCCATGCGCCGGTGGAGGTCTGCAAGGAGCGGGATCCGAAGAACATGTATCACAAGGCGGAGGCGGGGGAGATCGAGGGGTTCACCGGTGTCAGCGCACCCTACGAGGAACCCCCGGCCCCGGCCCTCCGGCTGGACACTCATGAGGAGACGATCGAGGAAAGTGCCGAGAAGGTGCTGAACTACCTGGAGGAAGAGGGGTTTGTCTCCGGCCGGGAAAGCCTCTCAAGCAACGGCCGGACCTCCGACGACCGGGTGGAATCGATTACGTCGTCCTGACGCTCCTCATGCACAGACCGTCCCCGGGCTCACGTAGCCGGCCCGCCGGGGGCGGATCACCTTCCATAAGAGGGGATGAAGCATGAGCGAACCCGTAAGAACCGACGAAGCTCCGGAGGCCGTGGGCGCCTATTCCCAGGCAATCCGGTCCCATGGTTTTCTGTTTACCTCGGGCCAGGTGGGGATCGATCCGGAGACCGGATCGCTGGTTGATTCGTCGTTCGAAGCGGAGGCCCGCCAGGCGCTTTCCAACCTTTTGGCCATCCTGGACTCGATCGGGCTGGGAGCCGACGACGTGATCAAAACGACCGTCTTTTTGACCGATCTGGACCGCTATTCGCTGGTCAACGACCTCTACGGGGAGACCTTTCCGGAGCCTTTGCCCTCCCGATCCGTGGTGGAAGTCTCCTCCCTGCCGGCGGGAGCCCGGGTGGAGATCGAAGCGGTGGCGGAGGACGGTTGACCGGTCGTGACGATGGGACCGTATGGTTGGTTCCGGATCGACGGCATCAAACCGCGAAGGCCGACTGACCAGACAGAATGTACGTGTTCGTTGACGGGTCTTACAAGGCATAACAAATCCCTGAAAATCCATTAGTTAAAAATTCTTTCTTATGTTAGTTCTTGGTTTGTCGAACGATAATCGGTTAAGCGAGGGCCCCTGAGTTGATTCCAATTCTCGGTAGCCTTGAACAGTATATCGTAATGTAGCATCCTTGGGCCGGAGGATGCGGCCATGAAACCCGTGATCGTTTGGCGGTCATTTGCTCGCTCCGTTCCCGGTGGAGTCGGTCCCTGCCGGGGAGACGGTCTGTCCTGACGTCGACCGAGTTAACCCCGGTCGACACCCTTCGCGAACATCCCCTGAGTCCGTACTTGCTCGGTGCGGTTGGAGGCCTGAGCCTGGCTTCCTCCGGCTGGGTTTCCTCCCCCCGGTTGTTGGTTTTCTCCGCCTTCCCCCTCCTGCTGTCCCTGGTTTTTCTGCTGGGCCGCCGGCGTCGGATCCGGTGGAGCCTGTTTCTGCTGGGATTGGGGTTTCCGGCGGTGATGTTTCTGGCGGAGGACGCCCGGCTCGAAGAACAGCGGCGGCTTTATTTGAATCAACGGGTTCACCTCGAAGGGGAAGTCTCGGGAGGGGGGACGTTCGACGTTGAGCGGATGAACAACGAACCGGTGGACCTTTCCCTGTATCTCAGCCGGGAGACCGAGGAGGCCCTTCCGTCGGTTGGCGGCCCGGTCCGCGTCCGGGTCGTCGGAACGGTGGAGTGGCCCTACGACTCGGAGGGGTTCGGGAACTATTTACGCCGCCAGGGATACGCCGGGCTCCTGGATCCCGAGCGCTGGCACCGCGTGGAACCGGTGGACTCACCGGAACGGTGGGCGGCCTTTGTCCGAGAAGGACTCGCCACAACCTTCCGGGATTGGAGGCCCCGGTGGAGGGTCTCGGTGGAATTCCTGGAAGCGCTGGTCCTGGGGGAGAAACAGGCGCTGGACGACCGAATCCTGAACCTGATGCACGGGCTCGGCCTGTCCCACCTCTTCGTAATCAGCGGCCTTCACGTGGGACTCCTTTTTTACGTCCTTGTGGCGGTGACCGGTCCCCCGCGCTCGCTGGTTCACGGAGGATTTTTTCTCGCCTTGCTCGTGGTGTATTTGACCTTCCTCGGGTGGCCGGTGCCGGCCACCCGGGCCGGGTTGATGGCGGGCCTCTGGGTGCTGTCCGAGGTGTTTCAGCGTCGTTCCGCCGTCATGGGTTCCTTCCTCACCACGTTGGCCCTGCTTGTAACCCTGACTCCGGCGGTCCTGTTTGACGTGGGGTTCCAACTGTCGGCGGCGGCGATGCTGGGGATCTTTGCCGTCATGCCCTTTTCATCACGGTTTCGGTACCTGACCGGGATTCCCTTCCTGTTCATCAATATGGGGGCCTTCATGGGGGTCATCCCGGTGTTGCTGTACCATTTTGGCATGGTGCCGAGGTGGGGTCACCTGACGGGGTATGTCGGAGGACTGGTGTTTCCCCTGTTCCTTCTTCTGCTGGTCCTCCAGGTTGGCCTGATCCTGACCGGGGTGGAGGTTCTGGCCGACTGGGGGGAGTACGGGTTCCGGCTGCTCCTCGACGGGGCGGAGGGGCTCCTTCACCTGATGTCCCCCGGCGTGTACACGATCGGCGACGTACCCGGTCCCGTCGTCCTGCTCCTGGGGCTGAGCATGTGGTGTGCTCTGGACCGGAGGGTGGGGCCGACCATCCAGACCCTGGGGGTCGTCCTGGCGGTCGGAATGCTGGTTCCGGTCGTGTTCGTGGGACCCACCTCCTCGCTGGTGGTGGGTCACACGGGATCCGTGCCGTACATGGCGGCCGAACTGGAGGATCCCCGTGAGACGGTCCTTATCGTCCCCCCTTATCGGGAACCGTCCTCGTTTGACGTCCGTCAGATCGAGTGGCGCCTCGAATCGAGAGGGTTTCACGTGGTGGACAGCGTGTACTCGGATTTCTCGGGACGGTACTGGCGCCGGCGGGGGTGGACGCTGCCGACCGGACGGTTTCACCGGAACTGGGCGACCTCCGGTGTTTTCCGTCGGGGTCCCCTCCGGTGGGCTCCGGCGGATCGGAGCCTGGGGTTTCAGACCTGGAATCTGCAGCTGGGGAGCCAGCCTCCGGTCGGTCCGACGGATCCGCCGGGCGTGGTTGGACGAACGAACCGGGGAACCTGGCTTCTTGAGGCTCCCGATCGGCTGGATGATGAGCTGTACCGCTGGTTGCTGGAGGAGGAAAACTATAGAAATCTGGTCGAAACCGATGTTTGGATATACTCTGATGGAATTGAGTCGACCGATCCACCCCCCACGTCGGGGTACGTCCGGCGGACGTTCCGGCTGACGGAACCCCTGTTTCGGTGATTTCATGAATTTGCCCTCCCGCCACCCGTTAAACCTCGTGCTGTTCGTCGGCCTGATGATCGTGATGGCCGTCGTCCCGCTGATTTTTTCCACCCAGGTCAACAACATCGTCCTTCCCAAGCTGATCGTCGCTCAGGGGGGAATGTTCGCCCTGTTTGGCCTCTGGCTTGGTTATCAGATCCGCCGGGACGACTGGCGGCTTCCCCGGACGGGAGTCAACGGCCTGATAGTCCTCTGGATGCTCTGGAACGTCGTGTCCGTTCTGGTCTGGTCGGAATTCTGGCATTTCGGGATCAAGGAACTGGGTCCCCTGCTTGCCTGTCTGTTCGGGTTCTTCCTGATGGTGGAGACGGTGAACACGCGAAGACGGCTCCGGATTGCCCTGTACGTCCTGGTCGGCGTTTGCCTTGTTACGCTGGTGTTCGGGTACCTGCAGCATTTCAACATGAGCTACATCGACTGGGGACGGGAGGTCCTCATTTCGACCTTCGGAAACAAGAACTTTTTCGGCGGATTTATGGCCCTCACCCTGCCGGTGTTCGTGGGGATCCTGATCGTGGAACGTCACCCGGGGCTTCGGGGGCTGGTGGTCCTGATCGCGGCCGCCCAGATGTACATGCTCATGCTGACCGAAAACCGGACCTCCTTTCTGGCCATCCTTGTGGCCGCCGGAACGTTCCTGGTCCTGGCGCTGATCTGGGGGAAGTTCACCCGGATCCTTCGGCGCCGTTCCATCCAGGTGGTCCTCGGGCTTGTGGTCCTCAGCGGGATCGCCTCCATGTGGCTGGTGCCGGACGAGTTCTGGGTCCGGTTGTCCCGGGCGGCGGATCTCCAGGAAGGGACGGCCCGGGTCCGGTGGATTATGTGGACCGGATCGGCCCGGGCGGCCCTGGAGGCCCTGATCGGCGGTCACGGGTTCGGCGTGTTTCAGCTGGTGTTTCCGTACTTCCGACCGAGTTTTTACCACCGATTCCGCGTCAGTCACAACACCCGTCACAGCCACAACGAGTTCATGGAAGTGTTCATGGAGACCGGAACTGTGGGGTTGGCGCTGTTTCTTCTGATCATGGTGGTCTTGCTGGTCATGGTGATCCGGTTCCTCCGGACGGATCCGCCGTTTTCCGACCGGTACCTGGTGATCGCGCTGACGGCCGCCCTGGTGGGGGGGCTGGCGGAAAACATGGCGTCGGTGAACCTCCGCTGGATGGCAACCATGTTTCAGTTCTGGTTGATTGCCGGAATGCTGGTGGCCGTGATGAGGCTTTCGACGGGAGGGGGGGACGATGAACCCGAACCGAAGGGGAAGGGTCTTTCACTGCCGTCCCTCCGGTGGCCCTGGACCGTGGTGGCCCAGGTGGCGATCGCCGCCGTGGTCCTTGCCTCGTGGGGAGGAATGTATTCTCTGTGGGCCGCGGATGCGCTTCATCAGCGGATGAATTCGGAAATTCAGCTGGCCGAGGCCGAACGGATTGACTGGTCCCGGCCGGCCGAGACCGGGGAACGGGCCCTCCGGTTCAATCCGTACCATCTTTCGATTTACTACCGCCTGGGGTACGTTCACCTCACCCGCGGGCAACTGGACGAGGCGTACCGGTATTACGATGCACTTCGCTCCCTGGCCCCGAACTACGCCCAGATCCACCGCAATTTTGGCACGGTGTACCGACAACTGGGCCACCCGGCCGCGTCGCTGATTCATCACGAATGGGCCACCGATCGGGAGGACAATCGCTCAAACCGGTTGACCCTCACGGGCCTGTATCTCCACGACGGATACCGCGAGGAGCCGGTCCGTCACGGGTTCAGTTTGTTCCGTCTGCTGGAAGAGGATTGGGAGGATCGCCGGTACCGATTCACTCGTTCCCTCGAGACGGGCCGGTTCGGCGGGGCCCGGAACCACCTGGAGCAAATGGAGCAGATGCTGG
>CAYPTI010000032.1:0-6869 GCA_964413525.1 uncultured bacterium
TCGTATCCGTGGCTAAGCCTACTCGGGGAGCGAACCGGACACTCCCTCGATCAACCAGTCCATCTCGTACATGGCTCCGTCGGAGAGGTTCTCGCCCTCCTCGACGATGAGGTTGCCGTTGTTGTCCTCAATCGGTCCCTCGAAGACCTCCCGTTGACCGGCCAGGATCCGGTACCGGTACTTGGAAGCGGCGCGGGCGGCCTCGGCGTTCACGTTGTCGGTGTAGGGGGACAGCATGGTCAGCCCGCGGTCCATGCCTTCCCAGTAGGAACGGGGTTCCCAGTTGCCGTTCATGACCCGCTGAACCTCGTCAACGTAGAACGGACCCCAGTTCATCACGGGGGAGGTCAGGTGGGTGTTGGGACCGTACTGACTCAGATCGGAGTAGAACCCGATGCTCGGGACGCCCCGGTCCTCGGCGGTCTGTACCGGCGCGGGGCTGTCGGTGTACTGGGCGATGAGTTCCGCTCCGGCGTCGATCAGGCTCTGGGCGGCTTCCCGTTCGGCCGCCGGGTCGTGAAACGCGTCGGTCCACACGAGCCGAACCTGAACGTCGGGTTTGACGGTCCGCAGCCCGTACGTGAAGGAGTTAATCTGGCGTAGCGTGGACGGAATGGGGTGGGGAGCGACGTACCCGACCGGTCCGTCATCCACGTGGTGGCCGGCAATGACACCGCTCAGAAAACTGGTCTGGTAGGTCCGGATGAAAAAGTTCCCCTGGTTGTCTCCCATCATGAATCCGGCGGCGTTCATGAACGCCGTGTCGGGGTACTGCGGCGAGACGTCCATCATGGTCTCTTGAAAACCGAACGTGGTGCCGAAGATGATGTCGTACCCTTCGGATGCCAGTTGTTCGAACACCGGGGTCGAGTCGACCACCGGAACGTCCTCGACAACGGTAACCTCAGCCAGCTGATCGCCCAGTTCTCGTTCCATATACTGTCGTCCAAGGTCATGCTGCTGGGTCCAGGCGTCTCCGCCCGGGGTGCCGTCATACACAAACGCTACCCGCAACCCGTCCTCCTGAGCGTCCATCGGAGCGGGGGTCAGGGTCAGTCCGATCAGCAACAATGCGAGACATCCAGCCAACAACGACCAGCCGGCGGGGCCGGACCGGATCGAGATACGACGATTCATCGGCAATCCCTCCTAATAAGTTTAAAAGCTCACCAAACGATGTAATGTTGTGTCGATCTCAATTTCACTCTGCATCATCGTTCGGATACCAGAATGTTTGTCAACAACTTCAGGAGGGAGTGGCATCATGAAGGTACGCAAGTGGGCCACACAGGTTGAGGAAATTCACCGGGAGGCCGGGGAACTCGACGACCCACCCCTGCGGAAGGTGGCGTCGGTGGTCGTGCTCAAGAACCCGTTCGCCGGGGAGTACCGGGAGGACCTCCAGGAACTGATCGATTACAGCGCCGAGTTCGGCCCCGAACTGATGGACCGGGCCCTCGACGCCATGGACCCCTACGAAGTGGAGGGGATCGGGAAGGGGGCTCTGATCGGCGAACAGGGGGACCAGGAGCATGGGGTCGCCTGCCTGACCAGCGTGTTCGGGGATATCTTCCGGAATGCCGTGGACGGATCCGCCTGGATCACCTCGGCCACCAAGCACGGAGGACCGGGGGATACGATCGACATCCCGACGGCCTACAAGAATGAGTTAACCGTTCGGTCCCACTACGATGCCATGAGGGTCTCGGTGCCGGACGCGCCGCACGCGGATGAGCTGGCCATCATCGTGGTGATGACCAACCGCGGCCGGATGAACGAACGGCTGGGCGGACCGACGGTGGAGGAAGTGGAGTCGTCCTGACTCCGATGAGGGGTCAATTGCCGGAACGAACTCCGTGAGACGAAGGCCAGCCGGCATGGTTTCTGACGGTTTTTTGTAGTTTCCGAATCATCGGAAACTACAAACCTCGCAGGAGGCTTTTGCCTCCGAGAATGGGTCAGAAACTCGTGCCGGATGGCCAGAAGGATTCGCTCGGATTCCGTTTGGTGTTCAAACCGTTGAAATCACCTCGAGGACGTACGTCGTGCCTTTGGACCGATCAGCTCCGGCTGACGGAGGATGATGGGATGAGGCAGGATTTCACACGATTCGGGACCTAACCTAATTTGTCAGGAGGGCTCGTGACATGATTACGTCCATTACCAACATCGGCCGGATCGTGACGGGGTAGGCGGAACCGTCCACTTTGGATGCCTCGTGCATCGTGGCGGAAGACGGACTCATCCGGTCCATTCAGGCCGACAACAGGACCGACGGGGCCGACGTGGTCCTGGACGCCGGTGGGGCCACCGTGGCGCCCGGGTTGATCGATTCGCACTGCCACGTGGTGCTCGGCGACTACACACCCCGCCAGCGGACGGTGGGATTCCTCGAGAGTTACCTCCACGGCGGCATCACCCGCTGTATCTCCCCGGGGGAACTTCACGCCCCGGGGAGGCCCCGGGACCGCGAGGGGGTCAAGTCCCTGGCAATCACGGCCAACCATTCGTTCGAGAACATCCGGCCGGGGGGAATGCGGGTCCACGGCGGGTGTGTGGTCCTGGAACCGACCCTGGAGGAGGGGGATTTTCAGGACCTGGCCGACGAGGGGGTCTGGCTGGCCAAGGTCGGGTTCGGTGATTTCGATCATCCGAACGAGTACGCCCCCTACGTCCGGGCGGCCCAGGAGCAGGGCATCATGGTCATGGTCCATACGGGCGGCAGTTCCATCCCGGGGAGCGTCGCCATCGGAGCCGACGAGTTGTTCGAAATTCAGCCGGACATCTGCGGCCACGTCAACGGCGGGCCCACCGCCCTAAGTGAAGACGAGAACAAGCGGCTGGTGGAAGAAAGCGACTTCCTTCTCCAGCTTGTGCAGGCCGGGAACCTGCGCTCCTCCCTCCACCTGCTCGACTGTGCCGAACAGGCCGGTGAGCTGGACCGGGTGATCATCGGGACCGACACCCCGACCGGCACCGGGGTGATCCCGCTGGGGATGCTGAAAACCATGGCGGAATTGAGTTCGCTGTCCGGTTTACCGGCGGAGCGAATCCTCCGGATGGCCACCGGCCAGATCGCCGACCACTACGACCTGAACGCCGGCGTGATCGAGGAGGGACGGGCGGCCGACCTGGTGGTACTGGACGCTCCCCAGGGGTCCCAGGCCGGATCCGCTCTGGAGTCCCTGTCGATCGGTGATGTGCCGGCCGTGGCCTCCGTGGTCACGGACGGGGAAGTCCGGTTCGTCAAGAGCCGGAACACGCCCCCGGCGCGCTGCGACGTCGCGGTGACCCGGTACGAGGGGAACCCCTACCGGGTCGAAGGCGGCCACTGAGCGCCGTCGTCGGCTAGGATTCGTCCGCTCCCTGCTCCTTCTCCTTTTCCTCGAAAAACTCCCGGGCGACCTGGAAGCTGTCGATCGAGGCGGGCAGACCGCAGTAGACGGCCGTCTGCAGGAGAACCTCCCGGATCTCCTCCTTGGTGCAGTCGTTGTTCAGGGCGCCCTCCAGGTGAAGCCCCAGTTCGTGGGGACGGTTCAGGGCCGTCAGAATTCCCAGGTTGATCAGGCTTCGCTGTTTCTTCGACAGCCCCGGTCGGGACCAGACGGACCCCCAGCAAAATTCCGTCACCAGCTGCTGAAGGGGTTCCGTAAACTCGTCGGACGACTCCAGCGACTCTTCCACGTACTCCTCCCCAAGGACTTCCTTCCGAATCTCCAGTCCTTCGTCAAATCGATCGGAACTCATCACAGGCACCTCCACGAGGTAAATGAAGTAAATGCAGCAAGGATTTGCTTACGATTAAAAATACAATTTCCGTCCGGTCCCCCACTTTCCCCAGGTGAATCTCGATAGCGTTGCACTCGGTCATATGAGTGGAAACGGTTCCCGAACGGTTTTCGAGAAGGTTGCCGAGTTGGCGACCTTCTCACCTCGGAATCCAGTCATTGACTGGATGAGAATGATGTGAGGGAACTGTTTTCACTCAATAGATAACCTGACGAAAGCGTACAATTCGATCCGGGAAGTCTCCGAGCTGATCGAACCCGTGGAGGATATCAGTCCCTTTTTCCGACAAAAGTCAACCGGCTTCAGTGTTTTGCTTGACAGGATGATCCGCGAGGTGATAGACAATTACGTCTACGTCTGCCACAGTTTTCGAATGGTTCTGAATTCGTAAGAAACCGTAATCCTAACCTTACCTCAGACAAAAACGGGTGATTATGCCATGCCCATCGCATCGAGTCTGGACGACTACCGTCTTCGCGAGGAAGTCACCGCGCCGCCCAAAGGGGGCTGCGCCTTCGAGGTGGCCGAGGGCGAACGGTTCCAAATTCTGGATCCTGAAGGACAGCAGGTCGGGGACTTCGTGGCCTATCGGGAGGAGGATCCCGACGAGTACTTTTCCCCCGCCCATACCCTGACCCAGAACTGGAACATCAGCCTGGACGAAGGGTCGGTGCTGGCCAGCAACCGGCGCCAGAACCTGCTTGAAGTCGTCGAGGACACTGTCGGTTACCACGACATTCTGGTTCCCTGCTGTGACCCCGAGACCTACATCACCCGGTACGGAATGCACGATCACCGAAACTGCCTGGACAACCTGCAGAACGCCCTGGACGAAACGGGGCACGGGGACATCGAGGTCCACGGGGAGCAGGCCTGGAACGTGTTCATGAAGAATGACATCGAAGCCGATGGCACGATCAATTACCTGGAACCGACTCACGGACCGGATTCCTACATCACCCTGGAGGCGCTTGAGGACCTGGTCTGCGGACTCTCCGCCTGCCCCCAGGATCAGACCCCGACCAACGGTCCGGCCTGTACGGAACTGGAGGTTCGGATCTGGGAACCGGACGGTAGCTGAACCACGAACTCACCGATAATAACTCCAATTTTTTCAGGAGGGCAATGTATGAGTGACTCACAGCCGGACCGCGCAGAGAAGGTTGATTTGAAAATCATCAACGGAACCGTCGTGACCGGAAGCGGCCGCCGGAACGTCGGAATCGCGGTGGACGACGGAACCATCGTGGCCGTGGCCGACGAACGTCATCTTCCCGAGGCCCGGGAGACCATCGACGCCGACGGCAACCACATCATCCCCGGAGTCGTGGACACCGAAGCCCACGCCGGATGTTACGTCCCGTTCAAGGAGGACGTCGTCAGCGAGACCCGGGAGGCCGCCTCGGTCGGGGTGACGACCTGGGGGATCCAGGGGCCGGTGACCCGGATGGGAAGCGAACCCTTCCAGGAGCTGCCGACGGCCGACGACGTGGTCTCCTTCCACGATGTGATGGACGACGCGCTGAACGTGGTCAACAACCACTCGACCATCGATACCTTCTTCACCTACATGCTGGATTCCCGACAGCACGCCGAGGAGATCCCCGAGTACGCCGAGGAATGGGGAGTCACTTCCTTCAAACTGTACCTCCACTGTCAGAACACGGACGACGAATCGTGGGCCTCCCGGCGAGCCGGCCTCGCTCACGGGTTCGACGACGGCATGATCTACGTGACCATGGAGAACACCGCCGATCTGGGTCCCCCGGGCATGGTCTGCATCCATCCCGAGAACTGGGACATCGGCAATGTGTTTGAGGAACGGCTGAAGGAGGAAGGCCGGACGGACGTCGGGGCCTGGAGTGATCGGTCCCCGCCCTTTACCGAGGCCCATCACGTCCGGTCCTACGCCTACCTCGCCGATCAGACCGATTGCCCGCTGTTCATTCAGCACTGCACCGCCCCGGAGACGGTCGACGAGGTGCTGGAGGCCCGCGGCAAGGGGCAGGAAATTTACGCCAACATCGGGGGGGTCTGGCTGTACTTTGACAAGCACAACGGTTGGCGGATCAACACCCCGCTGCGGGATCGGGAACGGATCGATCAGATGTGGGAGGCCCTCGCCGACGGCCACGTCGACACGGTGACGTCGGACCACGTGGCCTCCTGGGAACCCAACTCCCGGGAGGAGATGGAATCCGACAGCATCTGGGACCTGAAGACCGGTTTTACCTCCCGGGTCCAGGGGCTGCTGCCGGTTCTGCTCAGCGAGGGAGTCAACAAGGGCCGGATCTCGCTGGAACGGGTGGTGGAGATCGTCTGTGAGAAGCCGGCCGAGATCTTCGGGCTGTACCCGAAGAAGGGCAGCATCGAGGTCGGGGCCGACGCCGACCTGGTCATGGTGGATCTGGACAAGGAGGTCAACGTTTCCAAGGACATCCTGTTCACCCGGCAGGGCTGGTCCCTGCTCGAAGGGGAGACGCTGAACGGCTGGCCGGTCAAGACCATCCTCCGCGGAGACGTGGTGGCGGACTGGTCCGAGGACCGGGAAACTCCCTGGGTGACCGAGGATCCGGGCGGCCAGTATCAGCGCCGGATCCCGGGTCAGAAGCTGCTTACGCCCCTGACCGACCCCCGGGAGTAAGCCGCGACCGGACCGTAATCCAACCCTGAATCGAACGGTGTACGTTCTTCCAAGGAAGGTGATGCAGTGATGCCAGTGTGGGACGATCTGATTCCGGAACAGGAGCAGGATGTTTACGAGAACGCCGGGTTCGGTGAGCGGGCGGGGTTCGGGAAGCGCCCGGCCCTGATGGTCATCGACGTGCTGTACAACTTCGTAGGAGACGAACCCAAGCCTATCATCGAGTCCGTCCAGGACTGGCCACACAGCTGCGGCGAGAAGGGCTGGGAGGGCGTCCGCCATACCCGGGACCTGATTCAGGCGGCCCGGGAGCGGAACCTGCCCATCTTTTATACCCTGAACGAGAGCGACGAGGACCGGGACGACGGGTTCCTCAAGGGTATGTGGTCGGAGAAGAACCGCCGGGCCTACGAGGAACACGGAACCGGGTCCGTCG
>CAYPTI010000032.1:6969-14557 GCA_964413525.1 uncultured bacterium
ATGTGGTCGGAGAAGAACCGCCGGGCCTACGAGGAACACGGAACCGGGTCCGTCGACGGCAGTCAAATCGTGGCCGAGGTGGCTCCGGAACCACGCGACATCGTGTTCACCAAGCAGAAACCGAGCTGTTTCTTCGGCACGCCGCTGATGTCCTACCTGAACGACCTCCAGGTGGATACCCTGATCCTGACCGGAACGACCACCTGCGGCTGCATCCGGGCGACGGTGTACGATTCGTTCTCCTACAACTTCTACACCGTGGTGCCGGAGGAATGCGTCTGGGACCGCGGCGAGGTCTCCCATAAGGCCGCCCTCTACGTTATCCACCAGAAGTACGGGGACGTCATCCCCAAGTCCGAGGTGGAGGAGTACCTGGAGACGGTGCAGGACGACCTGTTTGAAGAGTCTTTCGCCTCCCCGGGCGCCCTGGACGGAACTTGATTCCGATGGACCGTGAGGCTCCGGACCCGGGTCGGTTTCCAGGGCGTCCGAACGGAGTTCCCGCACGGGGGAGCCGGTGCGGGACATGAGTTCGGTTTCCACCCTCAAGCGGCAGATCGTCAACGCCTGTAAGATCCTGGATGCCAAGGGGTTGACCGAGGCGTTCGGTCACGTGACCGCCCGTCATCCCGACCGGGAGGCCATCCTGATCACGTCGATCGCCGGGATGGGCCTGATCACGGACGACGAGGACATCCTGACCGTGAACATGGAGGGAGAGGTCCTCGAGGGCGACCCCGACCTGAGGCCGATCGAAGTGTTCCTCCACCTGAGCATTTATCAGGCCCGGCCGGAGGTCCGGGCGATCTCCCGGACCCACGGACCTCACGTGACGGCCTTCGGGGCGGCTGAGAAACCGCTGGAACCCGTCCACGGGTTCGGTAGTTTCTTGGGCGAAACCGTCCCCGTCCATCCGGAAAGTCAATTGATCGAGTCGCCCGACCTCGGGGACGCGGTGGTCCGGACCCTGGAGGATCACGAGGCCGTGATGCTACGGGGGAACGGCGAGCTGGCGGTGGGGGAATCCGTGCCGCGGGCCTGTGTGAAGTCCCTCTACATGGAAGAATCCGCCCGGCTGCAACTCCGGGCCCGAGCCCTCGGCGAACCGCGGGTTTTCCGGCCGGCCGAGCGGGAGCGGCGCGTCAAGCACGCCCCGGCGGAGTTTGACCGGGCCTGGGAGTTTTACTGTCGCAAATGGACCGATTCGTAACGGCACCCGAGACCCTTCATCCCAACGAGGAGTGATGTTTCGTGGAATCACGCAGTGAGTACCTGCCGGAATCCCGAAAAAAAATACAATCCCCCTTCGAGCTCGACCCGGAGATGACCTTTTACTGTCCGCAGGAGAACGTTGAGGCGCTGGAGCTTCCTCAGGTCCGTTCGTTTCACGATCACCTGACGTCCGATTACGAGCCCCCGGAGCCGGTTCAGTCCCATGCCAGCGTGCTGCTGATGTATCCCTGCACCAAGACGAAACCGTATCCGCTGAGTCAGGAGCACCGTCTGATCAATCAGCATTTGCTCGAGACCGGCTGGGAACCGGTGGAGGATCCCGGCATACCGGAGGGATTGACCGATCATCTGTCGGAGGAATTCGACCCGGAGCTGCTTCGGACCGGACCCCTTCGGAAGGGAGATCGGGTAATTCACCGGGCGGTGCTCTCGGAACCGATGGGGATCGTGCCGTACGAGTTGATCTATTCCTTCAAAGGCGAACCCTCCCCCGCCTCCCGGTACGATGATCCGGGGCTGTTCGAGCACCGGGGCAACACGGTGTGCTTCTGGCGGGAGGACGCCACGGGTGTGAAGCAGGACAACGGCAAGTGGCGCTGGGGACCCCGGGAACGGGGAGCCTTCGCGGAAATTCATAACCTGCTGGTCGATCACATCGCCGACGTTCTGGATCGGCTGGACGAGCACTACGAGGAGTTGATCGGGTACGTCAGCCCGAAGATGACCCACCGGAGTTTCCTCACCAGCCAGGAGGAAAAACGGGCCCAGGATCTACCGCTGTCCAAGCAGACTGACGAGGGACGAATTCAGCTGAAGGGGATTAACGACCGCCGGGAGGATCCGGTGGAGATCGTCCCCGACGAGCAGGAAATCAGCGAATTGCTCGGATGGTTGAAGGAACGTCTGGAGGACGAGAAGGACGAGGAGGTCTCGGATCGGGCGGTCAAGGGCTACTACTCCACCGCCGGCGGCAAGGCCACCCCGCTGGTTCTGCCGGAGACCCTCCGGGTGCTCGACCGCTACCTGACGGGGTAACGGAGTTGTTTGGTCCAACCTCGATTCAACCCGATGATGGCTCGATCCGGGCCGCCGCCGGCTGCGTCCGGTGGATTCGGATCCGTTCGTTGAACGCCGACGCCAGGAAAGGATTGGTTGAGCGATGAGTTTGTTGATTCGTAACGCCACCGTGCTGGATCCCGAGGAAGCGAACGGGATCCGGGAGGAGCGCTGGCTCCACGTGGAGGACGGCGTGATTCAGGGGATCGGGCCCGAACCCCGGGAGTCAAATGTTCCCGAGGCTGACCGAATCCTGGAGGCGGACGGTGACCTGGTGGTTCCCGGCCTGAACAGTTCCCACGGTCATTCTCCGGAGATCGTGATGAAGGGATCGACGGAACACATCCCGCTGGAACCCTGGTTGCTTCACCTGTTCGAAAGCCCCGGGCTCCTGTCGGCGGAGGACATGGAACTCACCACCCTTCTGACAGCCATGGAGATGATCAAAACCGGCACGACGGGCAACATGGATCACGTCTGGTTCAGTCCTCACCTCAGCCAGGAAAAAATTGACGCGGTCATGGAGGCCTACAAAACGATCGGAATTCGGGCCTGCGTGGTTCCCCTGTTTGAGGACACCGATATGGTGCTGGAGGAGGCCAACCGGCGTGGCTACGAATTCAACGACATCATTTACGGAAACCGGCTCGACGACCCGGAGGCCCCGACGCTGGACGAGATTCTTGCCATGCTTGAGACGTCGATGGATCGCTGGCACGGGGCGGAGGGCGGACGGCTGTCCTTCGGGGCCGGACCGTCGGGACTCCAGTGGTGCACTGAGGAATGCCTCGACCGGGTCTCATCCCTGGCGACCGATCACGACGCCCCGGTGCATATTCACGGCAAGGAAACTGAACTCCAGTCGGTTATCTGTGACCTGAACTTCGATCGACCGATCCTGGAGATCCTGGCCGAGCGAGGGGTCCTCAACCAGCGGACGTCCTTCGCTCACGGCGTCTGGCTGACCGATTCGGATCTCGATATACTGGCCGAGACGGGAAGCGCCGTGGCCCATAACCCGGCCAGCAACCAGAAGCTGGGAAGCGGCCGGGCCCCGGTCCGATCGATGCTTGAGAAGGGGGTTACGGTGGGGCTGGGGGTGGACGGTGCTGCCAGCAACGACAACCAGCGGATGTTTGAATCCCTGAAGCTGGCCGCTTTGATGCACAACCGTCCGGAACTCTCCATGGACCAATGGCTGTCGGCCCGTGAGGTTCTCAGCATGGCCACCGAGGGCGGGGCCACGATTCTCGGCCACGGAGGCGAACTCGGGAGCCTGGAGGAGGGGAACCGGGCCGATTTCTCGATCCTGAACCGGAACAACGTCAACTTCGTCCCGGTCAACGATGTCGTAAAGCAACTGGTATACTGTGAAACGGGGTCCTCCGTGGAGACCGTGGTGATTGACGGAGAACTCGTGCTGGAGGAGGGCCGGTTGACCAAAGTCGACGAAGAGAAGCTTCTGGAACGGGTCGAACGGGCCTTTTCCGACCGGGCGTCCGATTGGATCACCATGGAGGAGCCCCTGCGTTCCGCGGTCGAACAAATGAGCCGGTTCCGAGCGGAGTTGCTGGAGGAAGCGTGAGAACTCGAATCCCAGTGAATACCATGCCTGACGGGGAGGATTGGTTATGAGCCTGACGTCCGTTAATCCCGCCACGGAGGAACCGATCACCACCTACGAGGAGCATGACGAGGAGGACATCGAACGGGCTCTTCGGACCGCCGTCGACCGGTTTGAGGAATGGAAAAACCGGTCCTTAAACGAACGGTCCCGGTTGATCGAAACCGCCGGTGAGGTCCTGCGGGAGAACAAGCGACGGTACGCCGAGATCATGACCCGGGAGATGGGCAAGCCGATTTCGCAATCGATCGCCGAGGTCGAAAAATGTGCCTGGGTGTGCGATCACTACGCAAAATTTGCCTCCCGATATCTGCAACCGGAGGGCCACCCCAGCCCGCCGGGATCCCGGGCTGAAACACGGTTTGAACCGCTTGGCCCCCTGCTGGCCGTCATGCCCTGGAATTTCCCCTTCTGGCAGGTTTTCCGGTTCGCGGCCCCCTACCTGACCGCGGGGAACGTGGGGTTGCTGAAGCACGCCTCCAACGTTCCGGGCTGTGCGCTGGCACTGGAGGAAATTTTTCTGGAGGCCGGCTACCCGGAGGGCGTCTTCCAGACCCTGTTGATCCCGTCCGGCCTGGTGGACTCCCTGATCGAGGACGACCGGCTGCACGGAGTCACCCTGACGGGCAGCGGTCCGGCCGGCCGGGCCGTCGCTTCGACGGCCGGCGCCAACCTCAAGAAGTCGGTGCTGGAACTGGGGGGGAGCGATCCGTTCATCGTGCTCGACGACGCCGATCTCGACGATGCCGCCGAGACGGGGGCGTGGGCCCGCAACCTGAACGGCGGCCAGTCCTGCATCGCGGCCAAACGGTTCATCGTCCACGAGGACGTGTACGACGAGTTCCTCGACCGGTTCGTCGGGGAGATCGAATCCTACAAAGTCGGGGATCCCATGGACGAGGACGTGGACGTCGGACCCCAGGCCCGGCCCAACCTGATGGAGGAACTCCACCAGCAGGTCGGGGCCAGCGTGGAAGCCGGCGCCCGGGTGGTGACCGGCGGGGAACCCCTGGACCGGTCGGGAGCCTTTTATCCCCCCACCGTGTTAACCGACGTTCCGGACGGTTGCCCGGCCGCGGAGGAAGAGATCTTCGGACCGGTCGCGGCGGTGTTTGAGGTGTCCGACGAAGAGGCCGCCGTCCGCCGGGCCAACGACACTCCGTTCGGGCTCGGGGCCAGCATCTGGACCCGGGACCGCGACCGGGGGTCCCGGATCGCGAGCCGGATCGATGCCGGCTGCGTGTACGTCAATCAGCTCGTGAAATCCGATCCGCGGGTGCCCTTCGGGGGAGTGAAGGAATCCGGCTACGGTCGGGAACTGGCCGGGGACGGCATCCGGGAGTTCGTCAACCGCAAGACCGTCTGGATCGAATAACGGCTTCTCCGGCCGAGAGGGAACTTTCGGGGCGGAGGTTCCGGAGGCCACAGTCACGTCGGAAATACACCCCTGCAATCACGGGTTTATTTTTTGTTCATCCCGATAGAATTGACCGTTCCGAGGTATTCATGCCGGGAGCAGCGTTAAAAGGAAGGAGTGCGGCTATCCATGGAAGCCGCTCACTGTCCCGAGTGCGGGGAAGAGGTCGCCGGGAAGATTGAGGCCTGTCCCCACTGCGGGGCCGCCCTCGGGGGTGAACAGGTTCCTTCCGGTGGGAGGTCAGGCGATCCGGGACCGGAGGGAGGTGCCGGTGAATTAACGGTCCTGGAGGCTCTAAACCCGATGAAATGGACCGGGTTGGGGCTGGTCTGGGTCGTCGTGGGAATTTATTTTCTGTTCCGGACGGATCCGATCTATTCGCTGGCCGTTGCCGCGTTCTGCTTTCCTCCCCTGACCACGTACTGTCGACGAAACGACCTTGAGTTATGGAAACAGGTTCTCGTGTTCAGCGCCGTGATCCTCTTCGTGATCCTTCCGGTGATGTGGCTGGAAGCCCGGCTGATCCCTGAAGATCAGAATCCGGGACCCGATCAGGAAACAGCCGCAACGGTCGTTCCCCATACGGCTGAGGAACCTGAGACGTCGGTCGCGTAACCGATCGACTCGTCCCGGGGGAACCGTTCGCCGTTGATTCGGCTGAACCGGTCCAGGGGTCGTTTCCCGGAGAGGGACTAATCTTCCCGCCGGGACACATGTAAACTCTTTCCTTAAGCGTCATCCCGAATCCAACCGATGAACCCTCAAACGACGTAAGGTGGAATGAATCCCAATGAGTTCCTCAAATGCCGTGAAGGCGGAACAGTCCGAAACCGTCCGCAGCCTGGCGGAACGCCAGGGGATCGAAGGGGCGGTCGGAGCCCGCACCGACGGTGGTCTGCTGGACCTGCGTGATGAGGTTGAGCCCGGTCAGACGGTTGACCTTTTGACTCCGGAGGACGAAGATGGTCGGTCGATTTACTGGCACACCACGGCCCACGTGCTGGCCCAGGCGGTCAAGATGTACTTCGGGGACGAGGCGGAGCAGGTCAAGCTGGGGGTGGGGCCTCCGATCGAGGAGGGCTTCTACTACGATTTCGATCTCCCCCGGACCCTGTCGGAGGATGAACTGGACAACATCGAACGGATCATGGAGAACCTCATCCGTCAGGACCTGCCGCTCGAGCGGCGGTACCTCCCGCGGGACGATGCCCTGGAGCACCTTGACCGGGAAAATGAGGAGTTGAAAGTAGAGCTGGCGGAGGACATGGACGGAGACGAACTCAGTTTTTATCAACAGGGGGACTTCGAGGACCTGTGCGCCGGGCCCCATTTGCCCTCCACCGGAGCCATTGGGGCGGTGAAGCTGACCAAGCTTTCGGGTGCCTACTGGAAGGGCGATCAGGCGAACCGGGACCTGCAGCGGATCTACGGGATTTCCTTTCCGTCCGAGGAGGAAAAAGAACGCTACGAGAAACGGATCGAACTGGCCAAGCAGCGAGATCACCGAAAGCTCGGCCGGGATCTGGATCTGTTCCACATCGAGAACGAAATCGGTCCCGGCCTGGTGGTCTGGCATCCCAACGGTTCCTTCGTCCGATCCCGCCTGGAGGATTACTGGCGCGACCAGCACGAGGCGGAGGGCTACAGCCTCGTCCATACCCCGCACCTGGCCAACGAGGAGCTCTGGGAGACCAGCGGCCACCTGGAGCACTACGCCGACGACCTGTTTCCGGCCCTTGAACTGGACGATCGGAACTACCGCGTGAAACCGATGAACTGCCCCTTCCACGTTAAGATTTTCAACAGCGACACCCGCAGTTACCGTGATCTCCCGATACGGCTGGCCGAACTGGGGACGGTGTACCGGATGGAACGCTCCGGCGTCTTACACGGTCTCTTACGCGTGCGCGGGTTCACGCAGGACGACGCCCATATTTTCTGCGAGCCTGACCAGGTTCACGACGAAGTCGTCCGGGTGATGGAGTTTATCCAGGAGGTCCTGACCACCTTCGGGTTCGAGGACTACGAGGTCTTTGTCTCCACCCAGCCGGAGGATTACGTGGGTAGCCAGGACCGCTGGGACTTGGCCACGGACGGGCTCCGGGAGGCCCTGGAGACCGCCGGACTGGCCTACGAGATCGACCCGGGCGAAGGGGTTTTTTACGGCCCCAAGATCGATCTGAAGATTCGCGACTCGCTGGGACGTCGCTGGCAGTGCAGCACCGTCCAGGTTGACTTTAACCTGCCGGAACGGTTCG
>CAYPTI010000032.1:14657-16156 GCA_964413525.1 uncultured bacterium
TTTCGCTGGATCGTGGAGGTGCCTTTGATAGCAAAACCGGAAGAGGAAGTCCGTGTGAACGAAGAAATCAGGGAATCGGAAGTCCGGCTCGTGAAGGACGACGGCGATCAGCTCGGCGTCGTTTCCATGGAAGAGGCGATGGAGGAAGCCGACGACCGCGATCTGGACCTCGTGGAAGTGGCTCCGAAGGCCAACCCACCCGTGGTGAAGTTGATGGACTACGGGAAATACAAGTACGAACAGCAAAAAGCCCGGCAGCGAGCCAAGCAGAAGCAGAACAAGGTGGAACTCAAGCAGCTTCGCCTCAAACCTCAGATCGACGATCACGACCTGAACATTAAGCTGGACGACGCCAAGCGGTTTTTGAACAACAAGAACAAGGTGAAGTTTCAGGTGTTCTTCCGGGGTCGTCAGATCACGAAACCGGAGCTTGGCGAGGAACTGCTGGAAAAAGTGCGAGATGAACTGGAGGACCTGGGGCAGGTGACCAAGAATCCCCGGATGCAGGGGCATACGATGACCATGGTCATCGCCCCCGAGAGCGACAAAAACTGATCGCGGGAGGTCGAATCACGATGTCCGAAAAAATGAAGACCCGACAGGCCGTCAAGAAACGGTTCAAGGTGTCGGCCAACGGAAAGATCATGCACAAGCGGGCCGGCAAGTCCCACCTGAACACGAAGAAGTCCCGGAAACGTACCCAGAACCTGAAGGGGTCCAAGTCCGTCAGTCAGGCAGACAAGAAGCGCATCCGGACGATGCTTTCCTGAACGAACCCGTCATCCGGGTCAACAATTCATTCCCATTCCGTCTACTTCCCCCACGTGGGAAGATGAGCAGATTAGTGTGTTTCCCCCATCTACCGTTACCGTTCTAAGGAGGACCCAAATTGGCACGAACCAAAAAGAGCACCGCTCGGCGGAAGCGTCACCGGCGAGTTCTCAAACAGGCCAAGGGCTACCGCGGCCACGGAAGTAAGCTGTACCGACAGGCCAAGCAGCAGATCGACCGAGGACGGAAGCACGCCTTCCGTCACCGGCGTGAGAAGAAGCGGAACTTCCGGCGGCTGTGGATCACCCGCATCAACGCCGCCGCCCGCAAGCACGGGGTGTCCTACAGTCAGCTTATGGGGGGACTTCGGAAGGCCGGGGTGGAGCTGAACCGAAAAATGCTGGCTGACCTCGCCGTTCGAGATTCGGAGGCGTTCGCCCGGGTGGTTGAACGAGCTCAGGAGGAACTATGAGTTTTGGACTCCCCGGTACAAACCCTTGAGGAACTGGAAGAACATGCCCTCGATGATCTGAACAGCTGTGAGGACCTCGCCGAGCTGGAGGACTTCCGGATCGACGTCCTCGGCCGCAGCGGACGGATGAGGGAGGTCCTTCAGTCCATGGGGGAGGTCCCCGAGGAACGCCGGGCCGAAGTCGGCCGGCGGGCCAATTCCCTCAAATCCACCCTCGAAACCCGACTGGAAGAGAAAAAACAGGAACTGAAACAGC
>CAYPTI010000033.1:0-3681 GCA_964413525.1 uncultured bacterium
CCCGGGTGTGTTCGCGGGCCTTGTCGACCACGTCCCGGAGGTCCGTCCGGAACATCTCCCGGTAGGATTCGAATCCGGTTCCGGCCGGAATGAGGTGACCGGTGATGACGTTCTCCTTCAGACCCTCCAGTTCGTCCACCTTCCCCTGACAGGCGGCGTCCGACAGAACCCGTTTGGTGTCCTGGAAGCTGGCCGCCGAAATGAAGCTGTCGGTCTCAAGGGAGGCCTTCGTGATCCCCTGCAGGATGGGGGAGAACCGGGCCGGTTCCTTGCCGTCGTCCATCAACTGGTTGTTGGTCCGGTTCAATTTGTACCGATCGACCCGTTCCCCGGGCAGGTAGGGGGTTTCGCCCGGTTCGGTGATCATGACCCGCCGGAGCATCTGGCGGACGATGACCTCGATGTGCTTGTCGTTGATGCTGACGCCCTGCTTTCGGTACACCTGCTGAATTTCCTCCACGAGGTAGCTTCGCAGCTGACTGACTCCCTGAACCCGGAGCAGGTCGTGCGGGTTCACGTACCCTTCCGTCAGCGGAGTCCCTTCCTCGATGTGTTCGCCGTCCCGCACCCGGACATACCGTCCCGGTTTTACCCGGTAGGTCTTGGAATCCTCCGTTTCGGGGTTGGTGATCCGGATGGTTCGAATTCCTTTTTCCTCCCGTTTTTCCGGTTTGATGAATTCGACCGTTCCGGAAATCTCGGCAATTTCAGCGCTTTGCTTGGAACGTTTTCGGGCTTCGAACAGGTCCTCGACCCGGGGAAGTCCACCGACGATGTCCTGAGTCTGGGCGGCTTCCTTGGGCATTTTGGCGAGAACTTCCCCCGCCTGGACCTCATCCCCGTCCTCCACTTCAAGCAACGACCCGTAGGGCAGGTCGTACTTGGTTGTCGACTTCTTGCCTTCCTTCTTGAGGACAATGCTGGGGAACATCTTGCTCTGCTTGTCTTCCTTGACGACTTTGTTGATCAGACCGGTCGTTTCGTCGACTTCCTCGCTCAGCGTCCGGCCGACCTCCACGTCCCGGAGGGAAACTTCCCCGTCAAACTCGGCGATGATCAGTTCGTTGTAGGGATCGATCTCGATGTAGTTCTCGCCGGACTGAATAATATCCCCCTCGTCGGCGAGCACCTGGGAACCGATCCCGACTCCGACCGTGTATTCGTTGCCCAGGACCCGGATCTGATCGTCCTCGATCCGGATGAGCCCTTCCGATTCGGCATGGACCTCCTGTTCCTCTCCGTTCACTTCCTTCCGGGCCAGGGTATCCCCCTCGTAGACCCAGAGATCCTCGTAGACGGCCGGTTCGTAGGTACCGTCCCCGTCTCCGTCGGCAAGATCGATGAGCTGTTTCACCTTGCGAAGGGTTAAATCTCCCTCCGTCAGGGAGACGTACACCGTTCGTCCGTCCTCCTGCTCCAGGGGTGCAACCCGCTCGGGGTGTTCCTGAACGAAGAGCGGTTCGTCCGCCTGAACGGTCTCCTCCCCTCCTCCGCTGGCGGTTCCTCCGGTGTGGAAGGTCCGCATCGTCAACTGGGTGCCGGGCTCACCGATCGACTGGGCGGCCACGATGCCGACCGGCTCCCCGTAGTCGACCATCTTCCGGGTGGAAAGGTCCCGGCCGTAGCAGTGAGCACAGATTCCTTCCTCGGATTCGCAGGTCAACAGGCTTCGGATGGCGACCGTCTCGAACCCGCATTCCTGAATGAGGGAAGCGGCTTTCTCGTCGATGATTTCGTTTTCCTCCACGATCATGCGACCGGTCTGAGGATGTTTGACGTCCTCCCGGGCGACGCGCCCGATGATCCGGGTCTCGATTTCCTCGATGATTTCATCGCTGGATCGAATCGGACCGACTTCCAGGCCGTTCAGGGTGCCGCAGTCGTCCTCGACCACGTGAACTCCCTGAGCGACGTCGGCCAGCCGGCGGGTGAGGTATCCCGCGTCGGCGGTTTTCAGGGCGGTGTCGGCGAGTCCCTTGCGGGCCCCGTGGGTGGAGATGAAGTACTCCATCACGGAGAGTCCGTCCCGGAAACTGGACTTAATCGGCAGTTCGATGATCCGGCCGCTGGGTTTGGCCATCAGGCCGCGCAACCCGGCGAGCTGGCGGATCTGTTCGTGGGAACCACGAGCCCCGGAATCGGCCATCATAAAGACCGGGTTGAACCCTTCCATGTCCCGGCTCATGGTCTCCAGTACGTCCTGAGAAATCTCCTCGGTGATCTCGTGCCAGACGTTGATCACCCGGTTGTATTTTTCCTCGTCCACGATGTCGCCCCGTTCGTACTGCTGATTGATCTCCTCAACCCGGTCGTTGCCCTCTTCGAGCAGTTCCTGTTTTCGATCCGGAACGAGGAGATCCGTGTACCCGATGGAACAGCCCATGATGGTGGACTGGTGGTACCCGGTGGATTTGAGTCCATCCAGCATCTGGACCGCCACGTAGGTGCCGTGGTTTTCCACACACTCTTTTACCAGTTCCTGGATACGACCGATGTCGAAAGTCTGGTTCTGAAAGCTAACCTCGTCGGGCAGGGCCTGGTTGAACCGCACCCGCCCCGGGGTGGTGATGTACTGCTCTCCATCTTCGCGGTACAGGATCGGCTCGTGCAGCCGGACAACGTCGGCGTCCACGGCCCACTCGACCTTGTTGGGGTCGGCAAAACTGTGGTCGGGGTGCTCGATTTCATCCAGGTCAATGTGGGAGGGCAGCTTGGTCAGGTAGTTGATCCCGATAACCATGTCCTGCGTCGGGATGCTAACGGCTCCGCCGTGGGCGGGGGACAGAAGGTTGTTGGTGGAAAGCATCAACACCCGGGCCTCGATCTGGGCCGCCTTGGAGAGCGGCACGTGAACGGCCATCTGGTCCCCGTCGTAATCAGCGTTGAACGGCGGACAGGCCAGCGGATGAAGTTGAATGGCGTGACCTTCCGTCAGGACGGGTTCATAAGCCTGGACCCCCAGCCGGTGAAGCGTCGGGGCTCGGTTCAGCATCACGGGATGACCCTCGATAACTTCCTCCAGGGCGTCCCAGACCTCCGGTTCCCGGTTTTCGATCATCCGCTTGGCGGACTTGATGCTGGAGGCGGCGTCCTCGTTGGTCAACCGCTGCATGATGAAGGGCTTGAACAGTTCAATGGCCATCTTCTTCGGCAGCCCGCACTGGTTGAACTTCAGCTCGGGTCCGTTCACGATCACCGCCCGGCCGGAATAATCCACCCGTTTCCCGAGCAGGTTCTGCCGGAACCGGCCCTGTTTCCCCTTCAACAGGTCGGTCAGGGATTTGAGCGGCCGGTTGTTGGGCCCGCGGACGGGCCGGTCGACCCGGGAGTTATCGATCAGGGCGTCGACGGCCTCCTGAAGCATTCGTTTTTCGTTCCGGATGATGATGTCCGGGGTTCGAAGTTCCATCAGCTTCTTGAGCCGGTTGTTGCGGTTGATCACCCGGCGATACAGGTCGTTGACGTCGGAGGTGGCGAACCGGCCCCGTTCCAGCTGAATCATCGGCCTCAGTTCCGGGGGGATGACCGGCAGGACGTCGACGATCATGTGCTTGGGTTCGATGCCGGAATCGTAGAACCCCTTCAGGGTGCGCAACCGTCGGATGAGGTTCTTGTTCTTCTGGCGCAGTTTCATCCCCGGGGTGCTGCTGCGTTTTTTCAGTTCGAGTTCGTCCTCGATGG
>CAYPTI010000033.1:3781-15864 GCA_964413525.1 uncultured bacterium
CCCCGGAGGAACCAGATGTGGGTGACCGGGGACATCAGGTCGATGTGACCCATCCGGACCCGTCGGACCTTGGAGCGGGCCACCTCTACCCCGCATTTGTCGCAGACCACGCCGGCGTACTTCTTGGACGTGTACTTCCCGCAAAAGCACTCCCAGTCCCGGGTGGGACCGAAAATCTTCTCGCAGAACAACCCCTCCCGTTCCGGGCGCAGGGTGCGGTAGTTGATGGTTTCCGGTTTCTCTACCTCGCCGTGCGACATCTCCAGCAACCGGCCGGGATCCATAAGACCAATGCTGATGTGGTCGAACTCGGAGAAAAATTCGTCCTCCGGGGACTGTTGAGCTTCCTCGTCCCCGAGCAGACTGCTCTCCTCCGGAGTTTCCCCCGATTCGGGATCCATCGTTGCGGTTTCTGAATCGTCAGCCACGACAAAACACCTCGTTCGAAAAGTTATCCCGGAGCCAGCCGCGAATCCCGGCGAACCGGTCAAGACGGTCGAGAATACGGTCCGACGACCGCCTGCAATTCGGGACTGAGGGACAAAAATTAATGTTCAATTTGGTTTACCCATCCGTTAATCAGCCGGCTCGATCACCAGGTCGTCCACGTCAATCGCCCGGTCCTTCTCGTCGAAGACCTCGATGTCGAGGTTGAGCCCCCGCATTTCCTTCAGCAGAACGTTGAAGGACTCGGGAATTCCCGGCACGAAACTTTCCTCCCCTTTGACAATGGAGGCATACGTCCGGGACCGTCCGTTTACGTCGTCGCTCTTGACGGTCAGCATTTCCCGGAGGGTGTGGGCGGCCCCGTGAGCTTCCAGGGCCCAGACCTCCATTTCCCCGAGCCGCTGGCCGCCGAATTGAGCCTTGCCGCCGAGCGGTTGCTGGGTGACCAGCGAGTAGGGACCGATGGAGCGGGCGTGTGCCTTGTCCTCGGCCATGTGTTCCAGTTTCATGATGTGCATCTGTCCCACGGTGACCTTCTGATCGAAGAACTCCCCGGTCCGACCGTCCCGCAGGCGCAGCTTCCCGTCCCGCGGGTATCCGGCCTGTTCGAGCAGATCGGCAATGTCGTCCTCGGTCGCCCCCTCGAACACGGGAGAAATGATTCGAAGTCCCAGCTCCTCGGCGGCCAGGTTCATGTGGGTTTCGAGCACCTGACCGATGTTCATCCGGCTGGGGACACCGAGGGGGTTCAGCACCACGTCCACCGGCCGGCCGTCCTGGGTGAAGGGCATGTCCTCCTCCGGAAGAATCCGGGCGATGACCCCTTTGTTCCCGTGGCGGCCCGCCAGTTTGTCACCCACTTCAATTTTTCGTTTGTCGGCGATCCAGACCTTGACCTTCTTTTCCACCCCGGCGTCCAGGTCGTCGTGGTTGGAGCGATCAAACTCCTTCACGTCCACCACGACCCCCTTCACGCCGTGATCCACGGTGAGGGAGTTGTCTTTGACGTCCTTGGCTTTCTCGCCGAAAATCGAATGCAGAAGTTTGTATTCGGGCGACAGGTCCACGTGACTCTTCGGCGTCACCTTGCCGACAAGAATGTCGTCGGGTTCGACGTAGGTCCCCACCTTCACGATTCCGTCCTCGTTCAGGTTCCGGAGGGCTTCCTTGCCCTGGCTGGGGATGTCGCGGGTGATCTCTTCCTTCCCCACCTTGGTCTCCCGAGCGGAAATTTCCATTTCCTCGATATGGATCGACGTGTAGACGTCGTCGTGAACCAGTCGTTCGGAGATCAGGATGGCGTCCTCGTAATTGTACCCCTCCCAGGGCAGAAACGCACACAGGACGTCCCGACCCAGGGCCAGTTCTCCCTGATCGGTGGCGGGTCCGTCGGCCAGGGCCTGACCTTCCTGAACCGTCTCGCCCACGTCGACGATCGGTTTCTGATTGAAACTCATTCCCTGGTTGGAGCGAATAAATTTCTTCAGGGGATACCGGTCGATGCGATTCTCCCCGGCTTCGGCCAGGATTTCCCCGGTTTCCTCATCCACCTGGTCCTTCTCCAGTTCCACGTCGGTTTCGACGCGAATTTCGGTTGAGGAGGCCTGAACCACTTCCCCCTCCTCCCGGGCGATAACCACGGATCCGCTGTCGTGAGCGGCCTTCTCCTCCATGCCGGTGGCGATTCGGGGGGAGTTGGTCTCGATGAGGGGGACGGCCTGACGCTGCATGTTGGAGCCCATCAGAGCCCGGTTGGCGTCGTCGTTCTCCAGAAACGGTATGCAGGAGGTTGAAACGCTGACGATCTGCCGCGGGGAGACGTCCATGTACTCGATCTCGTCCCGGGCGATCAGGGTGAACTCCCCGTTGTGACGCCCGTTGACCAGACTTTCCTTGATGGTTCCGTCCTCCTTGAGTTCGGTCCCGGCGGTGGCGATTTTTGCCCGTTCGTCGCGATCGGCGTCGAGGTATTCGATTTTGTCGGTGACCTGACCGTCCTCCACCACCCGGAAGGGAGATTCCAGGAACCCGAGGTCGTTGACCCGCGAGAAGCAGGCCAGGCTGATGATCAGGCCGATGTTGGGTCCTTCGGGCGTCTCGATGGGACAGATCCGTCCGTAATGAGTGTGGTGGACGTCCCGGACGTCAAACCCGGCCCGTTCCCGGGAGAGCCCCCCCGGACCCAGGGCCGACAGCCGCCGCTTGTGGGTCAGTTCGTCCAGCGGGTTGGTCTGGTCCATGAACTGGCTCAGGGAACCGGTGCCGAAGAAATCCTGGATGTCGGCCGTCAACGGTTTGATGTTGATGACGCTGGCGGGCGTGGGCCGTTCGTCCTCCTGACCGGTGGCGTTGATCCGGTCCTCGACGCTGCGTTCGATCCGACTCAGGCCAAGTTTGGCCTGTTGATAGAGCAGCTCGCCAATGGTCCGAACCCGGCGGTTGGACAGGTGGTCGATGTCGTCGATGGAGCCGTCCCCGTCGGCGATGGAGATGAAGTATTCAAACGCTTCCAGCAGGTCTTCCGGCGACAGGGTCCGTTCCTCCAGGGCTTCCTCGTCGACCGGCTTGTGGCCGAGTTTCTGGTTGATCTTGTACCGGCCGACCCGTTCCAGATCGATCCGGTCTTCGTCAAAGAACGACCCGTAGATGTAGTTGCGAGCCTTCTTCAGGTCGTAGGGGTCGTTGGGACGCAGCAGGTTGAACAACCGTTTGAAGGCGTCCTCGGGGGTGTGGGTTTTGTCCCTCGCCAGGGTGTTCAGAATGACCGGGTTGAAGTCGTCCTCGGCCCGGTCGACCACGTCGACTTCGTCGTATCCCAGGTCCACGATGGCCCGGGCGATGGAGGAATCGATCCGTTTCCCGGCGTGGTAGAGGATCTCCTCACCGTCTTCAACTTCTTCGTCCTCCGCCAGATCTTCGTCAACAATGTCCTCGGCGAGATACTCGTTAACGATGGTTTCCTCGTCCACCGGAAGGGATTCGGTGTCGTAAAAATAGCGGACGACATCGGCGTTGTAGGGCATGATGTATTCGGGTTCGTCGCCGTCCGCGGGGACCTCCTTCGGGAGAATGCGGAGAAACGCGGTGGCCTCCTGACGTCGCTGCCGGTCAATGCTGACCTTCATCCGGTGGCGGGAGTCAATGTCCAGGGTCAACCAGGTCCCCAGGTAGGGAATAATTTTGCAGGTGTAGCGTTCCTTGGAATCGTCGTAATCGTAGATCACACCCGGCGAGCGGATGAGCTGGCTGGTGATGATCCGTTCCGTTCCGTTGATCACGAAGGACCCGGTCGGGGTCATGTAGGGAAAATCCCCGAGAAACACCTCTTCCTCGATGATCTCCCCGGTTTCCTTGTAGACCATGCGCATGCGGGCGGTTACGGGAACATCGTAGGAGATGTCCCGTTCCTTGCACTCCTGGGGGGTCCAGTCGGGTTCCCCGACGTCATACTCCAGGTACTCCAGGTCAATGTCGTCGGAACGGATCGGAAAGGTCCGGTTCAGGGCCTGTTCCAGGCCATGGTTCCCCCGTTCGTCCGCGGGAACACCCTTCTGTAAAAACCAGTCATACTGTTCCTTCTGAATGTGAAGCAGATCGTCGATCTCAAACTGATCGACTTCGCCGTACTGAAGGATTTCCGGATCGGATGCATCAACCGCCATAAGCGTGGGCCTCCTGTGTGATCGTCTGGTTGGGGTTCAAGACAAACCGTTCCGCCGTGCCTGAACTCGTGACTCGTTACTCAAGCTCGACGGTTGCCCCGGCCGCTTCGAGCTTCTCCTTCATTTCCTCCGCGTCCTCGCGGGAGAGCCCCTGTTTCACCGGGCTGGGGGCGTCCTCCACCAGGGACTTGGCTTCCTTGAGGCCGAGATCGGTGACCCCGCGAACCTCTTTGATCACCTGGATTTTCTCGTCGCCGAAGTCCTTCAGGACCACGTCGACAATGTCGGCTTCTTCCTCATCCCCGCCTTCTTCCCCGTCGGCCGCGGGGGCAGCCACGGCGCCGGCGACCGGCGACGCGTCCACACCAAACCGCTCCTCGAGGGCGTCGACGAGTTCCGACAGTTCCAGCACCGTCATCTCCTCGATCGATTCCAGGATTTCGTCCTGACTTACGCTAGCCATAGCCAATCACTCACTCTCCAAAAAAAGTGTTCGTGTTACTCGTTTTCTTTCTGTTGTTTGACGCTGTTCAGAGCGGATACCAGCTTGTTCAGCGGATCGGCGAGGCCGCGGACGAGCCGCTGGATCGGTTCATTAAGACCCACGGCAAAGGAAGCAAGCAGTTCCTTCCGCGTGGGCAGTTCGGAAATTTCTTCCACCGTCTCCGGGGGAAGAAAATCCCCGTTCATAAGCCCGCCCTTTAACCGCAAATCTTCGTGTTCCTCGGCAAATTCGACGAGGATCTCGGCCATGCTGACGAATCCGTTGCCGCTGAACGCCACCGCCGTGTTGCCCTCAAACACCGACCGAAGCTCCGACGGAAGCGGCTCGTCCGATTCGGAATCCCGCTTATCAGAGGGGTCCTCCGAAGCGGCGTCCGGAAGCAGATCCGCGGCGGCGGCGATGAGCTTGCTCGCCGTGGTCTCACCGATCCCGGCCGTTTTCTGCAGTTCCTCCGGGGCGGCGTCCCGGACGGAAGCAACCGTATCAAATCCCTGTTCCTCAAGGGATTCCACCTTCGACGGCCCGACTCCGGGGAGATCCGCCAGCTCGGGAGCCTCCTCTTGCTGCTCCCGAGGTGGCCCGGCCTCGTCGGCGGTTCCGGCTTCCTCTTCCTCCCGGTCTCCCAGCGCCTGCTCGAAGGCACGCAGAGCAAGCGTGTTCTTCACCACCTGAAGCCGGGAATTCCGTTCGTACAGTTCCCGCCGGAGCCGTTCCATGTTGTCAACGGTCAGGCCGCGAAAATCAGTAAACACCAGGTTCGGAGACCGGTTGATGGCTTCCTCCAGTTCCCGAACCCACTCACGTTTTCGTTCGGTTACCATCGGGTCGTTCCTCCCGGGTCAATTCGGACGACCATGTCAGGCTCCCCAGGCCTCGGTGGGATCCACCTTGATGGAGGGGCCCATCGACGGGGTCAGGGCGATGGAACGGAAGTACTGTCCCTGGCCTTTAACCCCTTCGGGGCGATTCTCCACGATAAACCGTAAAATGGCCCGCAGGTTCTCTTCGAGGTCGTCAAGATTCATCTCGTCAATACCCACCGCGGTATGGATGATTCCGTAGCTGTCGGTCCGCAGTTCGACCTGTCCTTTGCGCAACTTGTCGATCGTGTCCGCCAGCTCGAAGGTCACGGTCCCCGCCTTGTTGCTGGGCATCAGTCCCCGGGGGCCCAGGGTCGGGCCAAGGGCGCTCAGATCGGACATCATGTCCGGGGTGGCCACGGCTTCGTCAAACTCAAGCCAGCCCTCCTGGATGCGCTCGATCAGGTCCTCGCCGCCGACCACGTCGGCTCCGGCTTCCTCCGCCTCCTGGGCCTTCTCCCCCCTGGCAAAGACGGCAATACGAACGTCCCGGCCCGTTCCGGCCGGCAACACGATGGAACCGCGGATCTGCTGATCGGCTTTACTCGGATCGATGTTCAGCCGGACGTGACACTCGATGGTTTCGGCGAAATTCGCCGTCGCCTGATCGAGGGCCATCTCCAGGGCTTCCCGGAGCGGGTGCTCCCGGGTTTTATCTATTACGTCCGCCTGGTCACGGTATCGTTTGCTACGCTTGGTCATGGTCGGCCCCCTCAATTTCAATCCCCATGTTTCGGGCGGTTCCCGCGATGATTTTCATCGCGGTTTCAAGATCGTATGCGTTCAGGTCGTCGAACTTGGTCTCCGCGATGTCCCTCAGGTCGGCCTGGCTGACGGACCCGACCGTTTCCCGGTTGGGTTCGGACGCTCCGGAGACCACCCCGGCCGCCCGTTTCAGAAGGGTCGACGCGGGAGGGGATTTGGTGATGAAATCGAACGAACGGTCCTGGTATACGGAGATCTCCACCGGGATTAAAATCCCCGGTTCCTGATCGGCGGTCGCCTGATTGAAGGCGTTGCAAAATTCCATGATGTTGACGCCGTGCTGACCGAGGGCGGGACCCACGGGCGGGGACGGTTCGGCCTGCCCGGCCGGGATCTGCAAACTGATCGTGGACTCAACCTCTTTTTCAGCCATGCCTACCGCTCCTCGTTACAGTTTTTCGGCCTGATCAAAATCAAGCTCCACGGGCGTGGACCGTCCGAACATGTCCACCGACACGTGAAGCTTGGTTTTCTCAATATCGACTTCCTTCACCGTACCCGTCATTTCTTCCATCGCCCCGGAGATGATCCGAACCGTGTCGCCCGCGGTGAATTCCACCTGGGGCTGGCTCTGGCCCTTACCAATCTGGGCGAGGACTTCGCCCATCTCGGTATCCTCGACCGGGATCGGGTCCGACTGGGTGCCCACGAACCCGGTAACCCCACGCACCTGACGGATGGTGTGCCAGTGTTCGTCCGTCATTACCATGCGGATGAACACGTATCCGGGGTACAGCTGCCGTTCAACTTCCTTCTTCTCCCCCTGTTTGATTTCGACGACCTCCTGGGTGGGAACCACGACATCTCGGACGATATCGGTCAATCCCCGTTCCTCGGCCGTGTCCATGATCCGCTCCATGACGTCCTGTTCCTGGCCCGCGAAGGTGTGCAGCACGTACCACCGCGCCTGTTCGTCCGGCGACGGTTCCTCCTCCGGCTCGGAGTCAGCCTCGGGACTCGACGCCTCCTCGGACGGTTGTACGTCAGTCAATTCCTCGGTTGATTCATTCATGTCGGACGGTCACCCTACGTACCCTCGAACATCCGGGCGAGGTATGCGAATAAGTTTTCAAACACCCAGTCCACCCCGGCGATGTACACCAGAAAGATCAACGCCACCAGAAGGACGAGAACGGTCGATTCGGCCAGCTGTTGATAGGAGGGCCAGTTCACTCGACCGCCGGGTTTGGACTCCAGCCAAACTTCGGTCAAGAACTTCTTTAACCGTCGAAATTTGGACTTCATCCCCACGTACCTCCAGCGGCGTCTTTCCGCGTAAGCTCTCGATTCCGAAAAGCCCGGGACGACCCGGTCGTTCCCACCTCAACCGGGCACAACACAACCCGCCTGGTTACGGAACACGAACCCCGGTAAACCGACTCGGGAAAGATGGCAGGTCCGCCGGGAGTCGAACCCGGAACCTCCGGATTTGGAGTCCGGCGCTCTGCCAGTTCGAGCTACGGACCTGTGACAACCCGGTTTTCGACGTCCGATCCGCCCACGGCGCACCCGGCCCCATTCGACGAGCGCGGGTTGATTGATTTGATTTTTGGGTGCAAAGACACGATTGTAATAAGAATCGGCTCTTCTGTCAAAAGGCACAGCCCCGCCGGACGAAATCGCCATCCCGAAAAAATGGAGCCGAGGATGGGATTCGAACCCACGACCTCATCCTTACCATGGACGCGCTCTACCGGGCTGAGCTACCTCGGCTTCCAAACCAAGAAGTATACGAAGGGCAGGGCCTTCGGTTCAAGGACTACCCTCGATTTCCAGGACCGATCGGGCCTGACCGGGGTTCTTCCTCCAGAACGCCTGCCAGGGCAACCGGTGCAGGGTCATCCAGGTTAAACCGAGCATGGCCGACGCCATCAACAGAGCACTTCCGCCGTAGCTCACGAACAGAAGCGGGACGCCCATCACCGGCAACACCCCCACCGTAACCCCCAGGTTCGCCGCCGCATGGAGGGCGATGAACAGGGCCGCCCCGGCACACAGGTAGTAGGAACGCCAGTCCGGCGCCAGGACGGCGGTCGAAAACAGCGAATACACCATCAGGAAGATCAACCCGACGATCAAAAGTCCGGTCACCAGCCCCAGTTCCTCCACCGCCACGGTAAAAATAAAATCCGTCCACAGCTCCGGGATGAAGCCGAGCTGGCTCTGGCTTCCCTGCAGGTATCCCTGACCCCACAGTCCCCCGGATCCGAGCGCAATCTGGGATTGTATGATGTTGTAGCCGGTGTCGAACGGGGCCTGGTACGGATCAAAAAACACTTCGATCCGCCGGATGTGGTGGGCCGCCAGGTGAGGAACCACCCCGACTCCGGCCAGGATGCCTCCGAGGGCTGCCCCCGGGATCAGGAGGCCGTGAAGCCGGTGGCTCACGACATAGGATGCCATCGTTCCGAGTCCCAGTCCCAGGAGGACGGTTCCAAGAACAACCATCCCGGGGCCGCCCTCCAGAACCCGCAACAGCGGGGTCATCAAGTCCCGGAGAAATCCGGGAGCGAAGACGGAACCAAACACCCCCAGCACCCCGCCGCCCAGAATCCCGATCCCGGCGAAGGCCTCTCTCCAGAACCCTCCGAGGAACATCCATCCCCCCAGAAAGGCGATGTAGAGCAGGCTGGTTCCCGTGTCCCCCTGGATCATGATCACGGCCACCGGAACCAGAACCGTCGTTCCGATCAGCACCAGCCCCAGACCCCGGCGGTAGGTTCCCATCTGCACCTTGGTGGTCAGGTCGGCCAGGACCAGAACCAGCAGCGGTTTCATCACCTCGGACGTCTGAATCCGGAACAGACCCACGTCAATCCAGCTTATCTGACCCCGGACGTACGTTCCCACGAAGAGGGTGATCACCAGGAGCACCAGCCCCGCGCCGTAAATCCACCAGCGGTGCCGCATCAACCGGCGCCTGGGCGTCACGGCAAGCCCGACAACCAATACGACGGCGGGAACGAAGTAGAGGGCCTGACGGACCAGGAGACGGGAACCGAAACTCCGGTGGGTGGCGCTGTAAATCAGGGCGAGGCCGAAACAAAACAGCACCAGGGCACACCCGGTAGCCACCACGCAGGCCGTCTTACGGGGCATCGACCCGGGCCTGCGGGCGGCCCTCCTCCGCGGAGGAGAAGTACCCGAGCTCAAGCATGCTCCGGTAGGTTCGTCGAGCCATCGGGGCGGCGCTCTCGGTGGCGGACCCGGACGCCTCCATGAAGACCACCACGACGTATTCGGGATCCTCGGAGGGAGCGGCGGAGACAAACCACGAATGAGCCGGCCGATCCTCGTCCTCCTCGTCCTGGAGCAGGGATTCCGGTCGCGGATCCCGTTCCCGCACCTGAACCGTCCCGGTCTTCCCCAGAATGTCGACGTCCAGCCGCTGATAATTCTCGTCGTGCTGGGCCCAGTACCCCGTCCCTTCGTCGGTTACCCCGGCCAGGGTCGACCGCAGGCGATCCCGTACGCCCGCCGGGATCTCCAGTTCCACCGGATCAAAGTCGAGTCCCTTCCGCAGGTGAGGACGAACGTAGTCTCCCGTGAGCAGACCCCCGAGGAGTTGCGTCTGTTTGATCGGGGTAATCTGGGAGAGACCGTGTCCGATGACGAAGTTCACTTCGTCCCCTCCCACCCATGGCTCGGGAGAAAAATGCTGTTTCAGGTCGGGGCTGGACAACCGGGAACGAGCCTCCCCGGGAAAGTCAATCCCGGTTAAGGCCTCATACCCGAAGTCCTTCGCCGTCTCCAGGACCGGCTCGTACCCGAGGTCCCGGATCAGGTTGTAAAAGTAGATGTTGCAGGAATTAATCAGGGCTTCGTCCAGGGTCTGCTCCCCGTGTCCGTGTTCCTGCCAGCAGCGAAACTCCCGGTTCCCCAGCTGCCAGGTTCCCCGGCATTCGTAGGTTCGCTCCGAATTGTACCCGTCCGACATCAGGGCCGTCAGGTACGGGATTACCTTAAAGGTGGAGGCGGGAGGGAACCGGCTCTGGACCATCCGGTTGTACAGGGCGGTGTACTCCTCCTCGAACAGGGTTCGGATGTACTCCCGATCTCCGCCCACGATCCGGTTGGGGTTGTACGTGGGATGACTGTAGAGGGCCAGCAACTCCCCCGTCTCGATGTCCATCACCACGGCACCGCCCGCCGAATCCGAGCCAAACGACCGGGCGATCTCCTCCTGCAGGTCAATGTCCACCGTCAGGGTGAGATCCTCCCCGGAACGAGCGTCAAATGGTGTGGGGGTCTCAAGGGTCCGAACGGATTCGCCCCGTGCCGTCGTCTCCACCCACCGGAGCCCCTCGGTTCCCTGAAGACGTGAATCGTAAACCCGTTCCACCCCGTGTTTGCCCACTTCGGCTCCCTGAGACAATCCTTCGTGTCGGCGTCGTCGGAGTTCTTCCGCGTTGATCTCCCCGGTGTAGCCCACCACGGGGGCGGACACCTTCGGATGATGATACACCCTGCGAAGGGGGGTCTCGACCCCGAGTCCCGGCAGATCCCGCTGGTTTTCGCGAACCCACACGTGCTGTCGTTCCGTCAGTTCCATCAACCGGTCCCCCGGCTCGGCCTCCCGGATCCGTCGAAGAACCTCGTCAAACGGAAGCTCCAGCCGGTCGGCCAGCCCGGTCAAAGCGGACTCGGCCGGCCATTCCGTCCCCTTTTTCACCAGCTCGTAAACCGGTTCGTCCGTCGCGAGGTACCGGCCGTGCCGATCCATGATATCCCCTCGGCGGGCGGGGGTAACCTCGGGACGAATTCGGTTCATGTCGCTGCGGATCTGAAATTCATTACCGTGGGCGATCATCAGGTACATCACCTGGCCCACGACCAGGGCAAGGAGCCCGGCGAAGAGAAACAAGATCGGCCCCAGCCGGCGAATGAGCTGACCGCGGTCGGGGGAGAAAATGGGGTCCTTCAACGTCCCGAACCCCACAGGCTCCCCCGGTAGGACTCCGAGGATTCAAACCAGACAACGAGGGAACCAAGCACCAGGGTAAGCAGCAAACCAAACGGTCGGATGACCGGCAATTCCCCGGTCAGGACGAAGGAGAGACCGTACGCGAACAGGGTCACAAGGCCCCCGAAGATCCACCATCCCACAACCCGGAGCTTCCGTCGTACCCACTGGACGGGTCCGCCGGCCCACCAGAACCCCATCACCGCCAGCCCCGCCCCGAAGCCGAAACTCCCGAGCGGGTAGACCAGCCAGACCTCAAGCAGGAGGCTCAGTCCCAAACATACAAGAAGAGTCAGGTACAGATTTCGATCCTGAAGGACCATTCGGTAGGGAAGCAGGAGGACCACAAAGGTAACCAGACCCTGGAAGCCGGCCAGAAAATCGACAAGCAAAGCCCCGGCCAGCAGGCCAACTTCATAAATCATCCGTGGGAAGCCAGAGGAACTCGACCGACGAGGGAACCGCCGGTTCGACGTTCAGGCTGACGTTACCGGCGCTCCCGGACTCGGGATTCCGACGCCGCACCCAGCCAACCACCCAGGGTTCCGCCACCAGGCTGCTGGCCGTCGAGGTTTTCACTTCCGTCCCGGGATCCACCTCCAGGTACACCGGGAAGGGTTCGATGCTCAGACCTCCGTCCCCGTCCCCGGACACCACCCAGTGACGGTCTTCCAGTCCCTCCAGGGTGACGCCGATCCGGAACCGGGGATCCCGCACCCCCTGAATCCGCGCATGGCGGGAGGACACGGATTCCACCACCCCCCAGAGGAAGGCCCGCTCCTCCCGAAAAACGAGGGCGGCGGTCCCCGATTCAACGCCGTGACCGTCGGGAAGGGCCACCCGAACCTGGTTCTGCCAGGGACCCAGGTCCTGCTGAACGA
>CAYPTI010000034.1:0-15864 GCA_964413525.1 uncultured bacterium
TCCACTTCGGGATCGCGGGGAGAAACCCGAACCCGACTACCGCTGGTGGGCCGGTCCCTTGCGACCGGTGACCTGATCGACGGACAGCTCCCAGAAGTGAACTTGAGTGATCGGCTTCGCCGCGGGAAAAATGCCCCCGAACCAGGGGCTGTTCTGCATGATGGTTTGCACCTGATCCCGATCGGCTTCCCCGCGCTCCTCAAGCGATCCGCGGACGATCACGCTGCGCCATGATTCACGACCCTCCACCTCGTAGGTGATCAGACAGGCCTGCTCGGACTGCCGGCTGAACTCCAGCTTCCGGCTGGTTTCACCGAACCGGATCAGATACAGGTACAATCGGTCGTGTTCGTACCCGAAGGAAACCGGAACCGCGTAGGATTGATTCGAGCGGGCCAGCGACAGCGTCCCGTGAACCTGCCGGGAGAGAAATGCATCGATTTCGCTCCGGCTCATCGTGATTCCTTTTACGGTCTCCACTTCATCCTTCACGAGGACCCTCTCCCTCCGGGGTGGGAGTCGAGAATAAGTCCGATTGGTCACACGATTTCGGACACAACTCCACGATGACCCGGGCTTCGCCGGCGGGGCGTCGAACCGGGCTCAAGCCTGGTATTCTTCCCCTTTCCGGCCGGTTGCGTCCTCGATCGTAAGCTCCATTCGATGGACGGTGGTGATCGGGTCGGTCGGCGGAAAAATCGTGGGAAACCAGGCGTTGTCGTCCATGGTTTCCCGGATGGGTTCGATTTCGTCCTCATCGATCTCGTTCAGTGACCCCCGCACGATGACGCTTCGCCACCTGAACCGGCTCTCCACGTCATAGGTGGTCAGACAGGCCCGCTCGGTTTGGTGGCTGAAGTTGACCTTCTCGCTGGACTCCCCAAATTGGATCAGATAAAGAAAAATTCGTTCTCCATCGTACCCGAAGGAAACCGGGACGCCGTACGCCCGGTTGCCGTCGGCCAGCGACAGGGTGGCGTGGCCCTGTTCGTCCAGGAACTCGTCGATTTCTTCGTCGTTCATCTCGATCCCCTGCAGCGCCTCCACGTCTCCGGACATCCGTTCCACCCCATTAACTATTAAGAGAGCTATTTATCTGTTTAGTTCCATTATCCACTCCGGAAAATGTGTTTGTCAACCAAATTCAAACGGGCCGATTGCATTGTCGATTGGGCATCGGAACCGACACAGCCGGAGAAGGCTTCGCGCTGTTCCCTTGCAATCCGCCGGCATCCAGCTTCCGATTGAGGCTTTCCCTGGTTGTCTGGCCTTCGGACTGAACATTCGACCGGGACTGCGGTACAGTGTGGATAAAGGAGTTAAACTCAGACCTCCCTGCCTCGGTTGGTCGAGCCACTTTTCAGACGGGTTGGGGGGAATCGTTTGAGCGAAGGGAGCTGGTTGGAGATGTTCGGATGGACGGAGATTCTCATCGTTGCCCTGATCATTATTTTGCTGTTTGGCGCCACGAAACTGCCCAAGCTCGCCCGGTCGATTGGCCTCAGCGTGGGCGAGTTCAAGGAGGGGCTGGAAGAGTCCAAACAGGACTCCTCCGCGTCGGATTCGGACGAATTGCCCGACGAGTCGACAAATCCACCGGGCTAATTCCCAGTCCAGGGCCAGGTACCATGGTGAATTGACCGGGGCGGCATCGGTAACGGAGCCGTCCGGAAAAGGGCCCGATTTCGTCCGACCATGATCGCCGACGGTTCGGCCTCCTCGCATTCCGGAACAGACCGTTAGAACGAGCCCACCCTTCGTTTTCTTTTACCGGCGTTCACCCAACCACGTTTATCGGAACCCCACCGTTCAGGGCCGCATCCATCCAAATCAATTGAGAGGGATGGAGCGGAATCAGGGAACCACCAGCAGGTGGCGTTCCCAGCGCCGGGCCAGTTCGTTCACCGTGCTGCCCAGAAGCAGGTCACGAATCCGCCCTCGTCCCCGTTTTCCCGCAACAATCACGGTCGAATCGCAGTCCCGGGCCCGGTTCATGATGTTCTCCGAGGCGACCCCCTGATCCACGTACGTCCGGACGGGAATGCCGCGGTCACGAACCGGTTTTAACCGCTTCTCAAGCCGGCGGTCCCATTCCTTGCGAAGTTCCCGGATCCGTTCCTCCGTTTCGCCGACATCAACCACGCTGACTACGTCGAGACATTCACTGTGCTCCGACAGATCCAGGGTCAACCGTTCGGCTCCCCGAACCGAGGTTGAATGATCGGACGCCAGGAGCGGACGTCGGAAGGGGTTGTCGTTCACGAGACTTGGTTCGTCGCCGTTCACCCGGACGAGAAACACCGGGTTCTTGCTTAACCGGATCGTGTCGGCCGCGGTGCTTCCGAGCAAAAACTCCCGAATTCGTCCCCGGCCCTGGTTGGCGATCATGATCAGGTCCGCGTCGTGCTCCGACGCCACGGCGGTGATTTCTCCGGCGGGGTACCCGTACCGTGCCTCGGTCACCGGGGAGAGATCGTCGGCCTGAAGCCGACGGGCTTCCCCCCGGAGTCGCTTCCGGACGCGATTCAACCGCTGAGGGGAATCCGGACCGGTGGAAAAATCGGCGTCGGCCACGTTGACCAGCACGAGGTTCTCCATCCCCATCTCCCGCAGATCCGGAAGCAGCGGGTACATCGCCCGGGCCGAGTCCGAAGCATCGGTACTGAGAACCACGGTTTCAAACATTCGTGAACCTCCTATCACGGAGGGTGTCCAATCCACCCCTCCGACCCGGTCGAACGGTCGGTTCCACCCTCCCGAACGAAACGAAGACCCGGACTCTTTCCCGCTCCGTTGGTTAAGGCTCAGGTCCCGCGTATACTGGACAAACGGCGTCCGTTCGGGTCACTTCAGTTTACAATTCATGAACCGGTTTCCCTAAGGAGTCCACCATCATGGACGAAATTCTTCGCGAACTCGCCATCTTTGATTCCCTGAACGAGTCCGAACTCGAAACCGTTTCCGGCCGGTTCACACATCGGAACCTCGAGGCCGACGAAGTGCTGATCAAGCAAGGGGAGCAGGGAAACCGGTTGTTCGTCGTGGTCGACGGATTGTTGCGGGTCAGCCGGAAATCCGAGGACCTCGGTCGGGACAAGATCCTCACCTACCTGGACAAGGGCTCCGTGGTCGGAGAAATGGCGGTCTTCGGGGATCAGAAACGAAGCGCCACGGTTACCGCCATCCGACCCTCGTCCCTGCTTGAGATCACCCGGGACAACTTCCGGGCCATCTGCCGGGACAACAGCACGATCCCGATCAACATGCTGTCCATCCTGACCGGCCGGCTGTATACCTCGAACACCGAGATCGACGCCCTGACCTTCCGGACGGTCCCCGGCCGCCTGGCCCTCAAGCTGCTCGGCCTGGCCGAGGAATTCGGGGAACCCGGCGACGAACCGGACTCGTTGCGAATTCCCGTCTCCCTGACCCACAAGAACCTGGCCGATCTCATTGGAACCAACCGGGAAACCGTCACCCGGTACGTGAACAAATTTCAGGACCAGGGAGCGATCGAGGTCGAGGATCAGATTTACACGATCCTGGATCGATCCAAGCTTGAGAACTGGATTTAGTTTCCGACAACCGGAGAGTCGGAAACCGTGAAATGCGCCGTCTTCAGCACGAAATCCTACGACGAGGAGTACCTCTCCCGGTACGGTAACGGCGACATTGAATGGAATTTCTTCTCCTCCCAGCTCCACCCCAACACCGTTCCCCTGGCGGAGGATCACGGGGCCGTCTGTGTGTTTGTCAACGATGAGCTAAGCCGCCAGACGCTCCGGTTGCTGGACGAGTTCGATTGCAAGCTCATCGCCCTCCGGTGTGCCGGGTTCAACAACGTCGACCTCGAGGCCGCCGACGAACTCGGGTTCACCGTCAGTCGGGTTCCGGCCTATTCCCCCCACGCGGTGGCCGAACACACGGTCGCCCTGATCCAGACCCTGAACCGCAAAACCCACAAGGCTTACAACCGCGTGCGGGAGGCCAATTTTTCCATCGAGGGACTCATGGGAAAGGACCTCCGTCCCCGGACCGTGGGCATCATCGGGACCGGTACCATCGGCACCGAATTCGCCCGGATCATGGCCGGGTTCGGCTGCGAGCTGCTGGGACACGACCCGAACCCGAACGACGCCTGCCGGGACCTGGGGCTTCGTTACGTGGGGACGGAGGAACTGTACAACCAATCCGACATCATCAGTCTTCACCTGCCCCTGACGCCGGAAACGAAAAACCTGATTGACGCCTGGGCGATCACGCAGATGAAGGACGACGTGATGTTGATCAACACCAGTCGAGGGAAATTAATCGACACGCGGGCCGTGATCGAAGCGTTGAAAAAGGAACGGATCGGGGCCCTGGGCATCGACGTCTACGAACAGGAAGAACACCTGTTCTTCCGGGACATGAGCGGAGAGATCATCCAGGACGACGTGTTCAGCCGGCTGCTGACCTTCCCGAACGTGCTGATCACCGCGCACCAGGGGTTTTTCACCCGGGAAGCGATGGAAGCCATCGCTGAAACCACCGCCGAGAACATCCGGGCGTACGAGGAGGGAAGCCCTCAGAACGTCGTCCGCCCCGAGTAACCGCATCCCGGCGAAGGGAAGGGGACATGAACGGAACCGGCAGTCACGCTCCGGAAGGAATTCTCCTCGACACCTTAGGAGGGCAGGTTCGAACGACCGGCTCGGCGATCAGGAACGTCGCAGCGTCTTCACCATGTCCGCCAGGGAGCGTCCCCGAAGCACCTCGTCCTTGAAACCCTGAATCCAGTCGTCCACGTAGCACTTGTCAAAAATTTCCGACACGCAGCACGCGTCCCCCTGTTCGTTGTGACTCAACGCCCCCATGTCGTCCAGCAGTTCGTCCAGGCGAACGGAGGACGGGTCCTCCCGTAACCGGGCCCCTCCCTCGGGACCCTTCCGGGTCTCAAGGTACCCCTTGTTCGCCAGTTCCCGGACGATTTTGCTCAAGTAGGGTTTCGGGAGATCGGTTTCCTCGGCGAGCTGCCGAACCGTCCGGTACTCCGTTCCATCCAGCGCCGCCAGGTAGGTCATTAACTTCAGCACATACCGGTTTTTTTCGGAAAACACTCAGGTCACGTCCTTTCCAACATTTATCCTACCGGAACCAGTCCTGAGCTCAAACGGGGACCCGACCGAATTCCTGCCCGAGAGGGGCCAGCGGTCGGAGCCCGTCCGGGTGTCTCCCAATTGGTCCGAGAAACCGGTAAACCAGACCGTTTGCGCCGGTCGCGACCATTGTAGTGTGTACATTCGGTCTCCGACCAAATTTGATTTCACCGGGTCAGGGTAACCCACCGACAACGGTCCGATTTCCTGCGGACGAACCCGTGAACCGGCCAACCGAGCGAGTGAAGGGAGGTTGCGAGCTGCCGAACATCGCCCGCTCCAGCCAGGGCGTGAGTCTCACAGGAAGGAGCACAATCCGAATTTCCAAACCCCGTCAGGGGATCTCCCTCACCGGCCTGAACGAGGTCCGCTGCGAGCCGGCATTCGTCCTCGGCTCGACCGACAACCGGAACGATCGCGTCCCACCGTCCGCGGGCCTCAACCGGGTAGTCAATGTGCCAGAACGGCGTACCTCCCTCGCCGGTGAACCGTTTCAGGCGGGAGGCCCAGCCCCGCGAGGAGCGACCCACGTAGGCGATCCAACCCGGGGGAAGATCAATCGGACCGAGGCTTCCGACCGTGACCGACCGGGGTTGATCAAGATGAAGCCCAAGGACGTACAGGGAGGCGTTCGGCCGGTGAGCGTCCATTAGAAGCTGGTTGGTTAGAGAATGTCCCGGCGGCGAAGATCCCTGACCACCGCGTAGAGGTACAGGACCATCGCGACCACCAGAAGAGGGGCTCCGAGAAAAACACCCAGGCCGATGGTTACGGGTCCGAAACCAAGTACCATGAAGGAAAGGGTCAATATCAGCCCCACCAGGCCGAAGATGGTGGCCAGTCGAATCGGCCACTCGACGGGCGTGGGGAGCCCGGCCTCCGGCACCTCCTCCGGATCTTCACCGGGCACCGGGTTCACCCCGTGCTTTCTCGGCCCAGTGCGAGCGTTCCCCGGGAGGCGGATGGGGTGGGCCGTGGCAGGTGGCGCAGGAAACTTCGTCGGCGATCAGGCGAGGACGCATCGCCCGGTGACTGGGGACGGTTTCGAAGGTTTCCGTTCCCGCGTGGCAGTTCAGACAATTGTCGTTCGGGTAGCTTCCGCGGAATTCGATCGGTTCCGGCCAGCTGTTCGTGACGTACATGGCCCAGTGTCGAAATCCGTCCCGTTTGGCGGCCAGGTCCCCCTGAGCTCCGTAGCCGGTGTGGCACTGGTGGCACTGGTTGGTCTCAATCCAGCGGTTTTTGTAGTGCCGGGCGGCCAGGGAGGTCCCCTGCTCGTGCCTCATTTCGGCCACGAACGGATCCATCACGTGACACTGGGCGCAGGACTCGACCGGTTTGGTCCCTTCAAGAACGGCCGAGGAGGTTCCCGTCAGCGCGACGAAGGGGAGCACAAAAAGCCCCATGAGCAGGAACCAGTAGTAGGTTCGGCGGTCCAACCGTTCACGAAACACGAATTCCACCAGAATCAACAGCACGATAGCCAGTACGGCCGCGACGGAGCCGACCGTGACGGTAAATTCGCCGAGGGTCATGCCCCGACCGACCCCCGACTCCTGGGCAAACACCTCGCCGGGCCACAGGAGCGCCAGGGTGAACCACCCCGGCATTAAAAACCGCTTACGGATTGAATCCATCAGGCCTGCCGGACCTCCACGGCACAGCGCTTGTAATCGGGTTCCCGGGACATCGGATCCACGGCGTCGTTGGTCACCCGGTTGACCAGGTGCCGGGCGGAGTGAAAGTTCGCGTAGACCAGCCCCGGCGCGACCTTCCGGGTCAGCCTGGCCCGAAACTCCACCTGGCCCCGGCGGCTCTCCACGACTACGGAATCATCCTGTTCGATCCCCCGTCCCCGGGCGTCGAAGGGATGGAGTTCCAGGTAGTCGGGATGGATGTCCTGGAGTGCCTCCACCCCGCCCGTGATGGTCATGGTGTGCCAGTGCTCCAGGATCCGGCCGGTGGTCAGGACCAGCGGATAATCCTCGCCGGTTTCCTCGGCGGGCGGGGCCTGGTCGTCCAGCCAGATGGCGGCCCGGCCGTCCTCCTGGGCGTAAAAATCCAGCCGCCGGTCCGGGGATGCGTCGCTGATCGGATCCTCCCCCGGCACGTAGCGCCGACTGGTCCCCGGATGGTCCTCGTCCGGACAGGGCCAGCGTATGCCGGGCTCGTTCCGAAGCCGTTCGTAGGTGATACCCTCAAAATTATAGTAGGAATGAGCCGAAATGGTCCGCCACTCGTTCCAGATCTCCTCCCGGGATCGATTCGGCAGGATGTCGCCGTAGCCGAGCCGGTCGGCGAACTCCAGAAAAATCTCCAGGTCGGGGCGGGCCTCCCCGGGGGGTTCGACCAGCTGGGGAACCAGGTGGTACCGGCGCTCGGACTGCGAGAAAACCCCGCCCTTTTCAGCCCACATGGCGGCCGGGAGAACCACGTCGGCCCGGCGGGTGGTCTGGGTTGGATGAAACGCGTCCAGTACTACGGTAAAAGCGGTCCGGAGTCCTTCCTGAGCGACGGAAGCGTTGGGCATGGATTGAGCCGGGTTGGTGGTGGAAATCAGGCAGGCCCGCACGTCCCCCATAACCATGGCTTCGAACAGCTCCACTGTATGGTAGCCGGGTTCGGGATGGATGCTGCCCTCGGGGACGTTCCACAGCTCCTCCATCTCCCGCCGGTCGGCTTCGTTCGCGATGAGGCGACCGTTGGGCAACGCGTGGGAAAGGGCTCCGGTGTCCCGGACCCCTCCGCCGGCGTTGGGTTGACCCGTGATCGAGAACGGCGTCGCCCCGGGCCGACCGATCTGACCGGTCAGCAGGTGCATGGCGCTGACGCTCCGGTTGGCGGCGGTGCCCTGCTGTTGCTGGTTGAGTCCCATTGTCCACATCGACATCGTGGCGCCGGCGCCGGCGAACCGTTCGGCCGCTCGGCGGATGGCCCGCGGTTCCAGTCCGGTCCGATCGCTGACCTGTTCCGGGGTGTAGTCCTGCAGGTGGCGGCGAAACTCCTCGTACCCCACGCGGTCCTCCGGGGTCCGAAACTTCACGTACTCATCGAGCATTTCCTCGTCGACCCAGTCCTGTTCCACGAACACCTGCATCATGCTCATGTGGAGGGAGACGTCCGCGCCCGGTTTGATCGGCAGGTGGAGATCGGCCTGTTGAGCCATGTCGGTCCGGCGGGGATCGACCACGATCAGGTCCACGGAGGGATCTTCTTCCCGGCGCCGTTCGATCCGATCCCAGAGGACCGGGTGACATTCCTTGGCGTTGGTCCCCGTCATGAAGAAGCAATCCGCGTGGTCGATGTCCTCGTAGGATCCCATGGGTTCGTCGGCCCCGAAGGTTGAAACGTACCCGGTTACCGCGGAAGCCATGCAGAGCCGAGGGTTGCCCTCAACGTGGTTGGAGCCGATCCCGGCTTTGAACAGCTTGTTCATCACGTAGGATTCCTCGGTCGCCAGCTGACCACTGCCGTAGAAGGCCACACTGCGGGGACCGTGATCCTCGATCGCCCGCCGGAACCCCCGTTCAACTTCGTCCATCGCCTCCTCCCAGGAGACCTCGACCAGATCCCCGTTCCTCCGCACCATGGGGTAATGCAGACGGTCCTCGGCATATAAAATGTCCCGGTTGACGATGCCCTTAATGCAGAGGTTCCCCCGGTTCCAGCCCTCCTTGTCCCCCCTGACGTCCACCACCTCCCCGTCCCGGGTGCCGATTTCCATGCTGCATCCGGCGCCGCAGAACCGGCAGGCACCGCGGGTCCATTCGTCCACCTCGATTACGGGTTGGCGCTGCCACAGCTCACCCAGGGAATCACAACCCGCCAGCGGCCCGGCGGTCACGGCCGCCCCGGAAGCCGCCAGAAACCGCAGAAAATCCCGCCGGCTCATCGGCTCGTTTTCCTGCCGGAGGTCCGACATCGAATCGGCCATGGACGGCCTGCCTCCCGGGAAAACGGATGATGGGCCTGATCTTGACCGGTTCAACCGGCCGCATGAGCTTGCTCCTCAAATCACTTTATTAGGGTCGTTGTTTACGAGTCAACGAGGTCTAGCTTTGACTGGATGCATCGTTTCCGCACCAACACGGACATGGACTTTCGACTCGGTCTCCAGCAGAAATATCCGGCTCAAAACAATGCTTGAGCCTCTTGAAAAGAACGAATCCTGCGGATGGTTTTCCCCCGTACCGGTCCACCGGGGACAAATTTTTACTCTGCTGGCAAAGGGAAAAATAGCCCGAAGAAATGGGTTGGCTTCCGTCCGGTCACGGCGGGAGGGGCGGAAAACATGTTCTCGAGGAATGCTGGAAACCAAAAAAAAGAGCCGGGTTCCCCCGATAGGGGAACCCGGCCGGTTATTCGGACGTACGATCAGGAGGAGAAGGTGACCGACTCGGTTGTCGTCGAGTCCTCCTCGACGGTCAGCTCGACCTCCTGGGTGCCGTATTGCTCGTGCCAGACTTCCAGCACGTAGTCCCCGGTGGGCAGGTCGCCCAGGCTGACCACGCCATTTTCTCCCGTCACGCCGGCCTGACCGTGGGACGTCACGTAAACCCATCCCTGCATCCAGGGGTGGACGTCACAGACCAGGCTGTACACGCCGGGATCTTCGAACGAGGTTTCCTCAACATCGCCCTCGAACGTGGAGACGTTGAAGACCGACTCGCTGTCGCGGGTGGCCCGGACGTTGTGCATCTGGGGATCACTGTCAACGATTTCAATCGTTTGTCCGGCCTGGGCGGTCACAACCCGTGGAGTGTACATGCAGTTTTCCTGATCAATCCTCGGGGTTTCCGCCGAACGGTTCGGAAGGCCCGAAGGAGCCTCTTTGACGGCCACCACGCTGTAGCGGAGGGACCCGTTCTCGTTCTGGACCACTTGCTGGTCGCGTCGCTCATCCATCCCGCATTCCGGGTTGCCCGACAGGTCAATCATCTCCTGTTCGGGAGCCTCCCCGTCCAGGTTCACCGTTATTTCAAACGAACCGGTCGCCTGGGGTTCGGATTCGGTGTCGGGTTCAGGGGCCGGCTCCGGCTCTCCGCCCCCGCAGGCAACCACACCCAGAACCAGGGCCACGGCAAACACTGATGCAACCATACTACGGATTGATAACGTCACTAGAATGCCTCCTCTCAAGAAGTGGATTTCACATGCTGACAAACGGTGAAGTATATCGAGCCAGCGATTCCCTGCGAAGGTAGAACCTCGTACTCACCGGCTTGTCCGAACCCGCAAACGGGTCGTGGTTCCCCTGCAGGCAGGGTGTCTCTACGAACCGGGAGAGGGAACGGTTCGAAAAGTCCGAGGTGAACGATGAAGATCGACCGGACGGGCACGAAACACCGATTGGGGTTGGCTGCATAATCGACTATGATCTATTGTCGGTTCAGGGGAACTCAGAACAATGAACGGATCCCAGCAATCCGTATCAATCTTCCCTCACACACGGGGGGCGGACCAAACTCCATACTCCATCCCGCGGCCGTACAAATCTCGCTCGTTCGGAGGCAATGATCATGACCATCGAACTGGTTTACTGCGCGGCTTGAAACTACGAAGACGAAGCCGTCAGTCTGGCGGAAACGGTGCTGAAGGAGTTCAAACAGTCAATCGAGGAACTCGTCCTGGTTCCCGCCTCGGGCGGGGTGTTTGAAGTCTCGGTCAACGGAACAAAAATTCACTCCAAACAGGAGACGGGAGAGTTTCCGGACGAAACCACGATTGTAGAAACCATCCGCGACCTCGGGTAGTAATCCCACCCTCTGCCGGAGGGTCGGCCATTCCCCGGGACGGCCCCATGGTGGTGGGTGTACAGCCGCTCGGTCCGGTTGATGCTGTTTGAATTAATCGTCTTCCGGAGCGGAGTTCTTTACGTCGCTCAACCGGCTGTAGAATTCCCGCAAGTTTCGGGCGTTTTTCCCAAAATCACCCATGCCGATCCGGGACCGAGAGCGGGCTTTCACCAGCCATTCTTCGGGTTCCGTGGCCGGTTCCACCGGCTCGAGGCGGACCGAAAAATCATCCACAAACCGGAACAAAGCCGTGGTCACCGTACCCACGAGCCGTCCCTCCCGGGTGTCCTGAGAGACGACCGTCCAGCGGTCACCGCCCTGTTCAAAGGCCCGGCGAACCCGTCCGAACACGGTTAATCGATCCCCCCGCAGCCTCATCGGCACGACATCCGTGTACACCGGGTGTTTCCCGGCCTCAATATCGTTTTCCGTCAACATCGACCAGAGTTTCCGAAGCATGTCGTCCGACCTCCTCCTTCGCCATCCAACCGGTTTGCAACCGACCGGGGGCGTCCGGCGGACCGCGGACGAACCCCTGACGCAGCGTCCAGATCCCGTACAATACGGTACAGGATTGTAGGTGTTCCGGATCAACCCGGTCCGGGAGGGACGTGGGGTTCGTGGAAACGGATTCTCAGCTTGAGACCCTGTTCATCGACCATCCGGATCTCTTGATCGACACCTGGGTGGACCGGCTCTACGACCATCCCAAATCCCGCTACGAACGGGACGACCTGCCCGAACTGGACGAATTGTGCCACCGTGGACTTGAATCCTTCCGGGCGCTGATCGAGGGCAAGGACGAACCGAAAGTCATCGACTTCGTGGACGAACTGGTTGAACAGGAGGAAAAACTGGGGCTTGAGGACGCCGATCTGCTGCGGTTTTTCTGGGAGTTCCGAACCGCCGTGACCGATTGCATGTCCCGGGGGGAAAACCCGGGTCGTCCGGACTGGCCCACGGTCCATCGAGAAGTCAGCCGGTGCATCGAAACCGGAGTCAATCGCCTGGTGGAACGGATCACCGCCTGACGATCTCCGGCTTGGACGCCAACCGTCCGGGACCGGATCCGGCCCGTCGTTGACACCGTTCAAACGCCCCGTTACCGTCGGACAATGAGGTGCTCCGCAGGTTCAACCGCGGAGAAAAAGGGAATCCCGTGCAAGTCGGGAGCGGTCCCGCCACTGTAACCCCGCCCGTTCTTCCCGTCAAAGAACGGACCCAGCGTTCAGATCTTCGCACCACTTCCGGTTTTGGAACCGGAGGGAAGGTCGTCTGAACGGCGGGGAAGCCAGGAAACCTGCCTCAACCATCGTTCACGTACCGCGACCCGAGGAGGTTGCCGCGTGCCCCAACGAGAATCCGTCCTGTTCATGGGCCACGGGAGCAAGGACGCCGACTCCGTCTCCCAGACCATGGACATGGTCAGCAACGTCGAACAGTCCCTGGGGTTGCCCTTCACCCCGGGATTTCTTGAACTGTCCAAACCCCTCCTGTTCCCCGAACTGGTCCGCCAGATCGACAGGGGAGTGCGGCGGTTTCTCTGTTTTCCCAACATGCTCCTGCCCGGCCGACACACCATGGAACACCTGCCCGGGGTCATCGGCTGGGCGCAGCGTCATTTCCCGGACGTCGAGTTTTATTACGGGAACTTCATCGGCAATCACCCCCTGATCAGCGAAATCCTGCGGGCCAACCTGGACCGCGGTCTGGATCAATTTGACCGGGACGCTCGACCGGAGAACACCGTCGTCGTGGTGGTTGGACGCGGCAGCACCTCCCGGCGGTCCAACCGCACCTTCCTCAAGCGCGTCCGCCGGTTCCAGCGGGAAAACCAGCTCCCGCACGTGGGGTACTGTTACGTTTCCCTGGCCGAGCCCCCCATCCCGTCGACCCTGAAAAACATGATTCGGACCCACCGGTTCCGCAACCTTCTTGTGCTGCCGTTCTTTCTGTTCGACGGCGTGCTGCTGAAACGGATCCGGTCCATGGTGGACGACGTTCAGCACCAATTTCCTCAGGTCGAACTCAGGATGGGTCCTTATCTCAGCCAGGACGACAAACTGCGCGACATCGTCACCGGTCGAATCCGGGATCTGGCCGATCAGTCCCGCTCCCACCGGCCGAACGATTTCACCAAGCTGAGCAGCAACGCCGGCCACCACCTCCATCACCTGGACGTGTTTGGCGACGAACCCGCCGCCGACTACCTGGACGACCTTCCCGGATGTCCCGAACACCACCATCCCGCGCGCGCCATGAAATCCTACTCCCACGAACACGGGAAGGCGGACCACCGGTGAAATCGGTGGCTCCGAGGTTCCGAAGCAGAGAACGGACCCTCGTTAATCCGTTGTCCAACCGTCTGTTCGAGGAAGTTGTTCTAAGGATGTTAATCGTTCACAGCGAGTAAATTTCAAGCCAGGAAAGGACGAATGAACATGGACTTCTCACCCGTTTTGCTTCACCTTACCCCGTCGGAACTCCCCTACCTCCTGATGCTCGCCCTGGTCGGTCTCGGGGTCGGGATCGGGATCGGCGTTGGATACATCCTTACCCGGGACCGGTCCGACCACTGAGTTCTCCCGGCACCAGGACCGGACGCTTCACGGCCGTCGGTCTCGGCCCGGGCCGACCGGCCTGGGTCACCTCCGAAGGACTCCGGACCCTCCGGGACGCCGACCGGATCCTCTGCCCGAAAAACGAACGATCCTCCCGATCCTGGTCGAAGGATCTGCTGGAGACGCTGGAGGATCCCCTCCCTCCCCGAATCGATTTCGTTCTTCCCATGCACGGGGACGAACGGGAACGAACCCGAGCCTACGACCGGAAGGCGGCCGAGATTGAACGGCAACTGGGGGAGGGCCGGAACCTCGCCATGGTGACCCTCGGGGATCCGCTGTTCTTCAGTACCGCCGGCTACCTGCTGACCGCCCTGGAGGACCGGGTAGCTCCGGAACACCGGACCGTTTATCCCGGCATCACCTCCCCACAGGCGGCTGCCGCCTGGCTGGGTCGTCCCCTGGTTCAGCGAGACGAATCCTACGCCGTCGTCCCGGCTCACCGGGGGATCGACCGAATGGATGACCTGATGGAACTTCACGACGCGGTGGTCCTGTTAAAAATTCACACCACGTTTCCCACGCTCTACGAATCGCTGAGTCGAAACAATTGTCTGTCCCGCGGAGTCCTGTTCGAACACCTGGGACGAACGAACGCCGAACACCGCCGGCTCGACCGGGTCCCGCCCGATCACGAGCCTCCCTACATGTCGCTGCTGATCCTGTACCCGGATCGTGTGAAGTTTTGATTTCCGTGGTCGGCATCGGTCCGGGGGCGGAACGCACCCTGACCCCGGAGGCCCGTCAGATTCTCGGGGAAGCGGACCGAATTCTCGGGTATGAACGGTACCTCGATCAGATCCGGATCATGTCCCTCCCCGACCCACCGAAGTTCCAGCCTTACGAGTTGGGGGAAGAACAACGGCGAGCCCGGGACGCCCTGGATCTCCACCGACAAAACGAAACGGTGGCCCTGGTTTCCAGCGGCGACGCCGGGATCTACGGCATCGCGGCCGCCCTGTTTGAAGAGCTACCCGACGAGTTCCCCCCTGAGGCCATCCGGGTTGTTCCCGGGGTGAGTTCCCTGCAGGCCGCCGCCGCACGCCTCGGTTGCCCCGTCGGTCAGGACTTCGCGGCGGTAAGCCTCTCCGATCTGCTGACTCCGTGGGAGACCATCGAACAACGGCTCGAACACGCCGCCCGAGGGGATTTCGTGGTTCTGCTGTTTAATCCGCAAAGCAACCAGCGTACCTGGCAGCTTCCCGAGGCCCTGGAGATCCTGAGCGAACACCGTTCCGAGCCGACTCCGGTCGGTCTGGTCCGCAACCTCTACCGACCCGGCGAAGAACGCATCCTCACGACGCTCGATCGATTCAATCATGAACGGGCTGACATGGACAGCCTCGTGGTGGTGGGCAACTCCTCGTCGTACATCCGCAACAACTGGATGATCACCCCGAGGGGATACCGATGAACCCGGCCGGTTCCCTGGCGGTGGTCAGCGGCCGAAGCGGCGAGGGAAAGACCACCGCCACCCTGGGTCTGCTTCGCTGGCTGGTTCGACGGAACCACACCGTTCAATCCTTCAAAGTCGGACCGGACTTCATCGATCCCCTGCTGCACCGTCGAATAACCGGCCGACCGGCCCCGTGCCTGGACGGATTTTTTGATTCGAGTGACGGGTTGCGAGACAAATTTCAGCGCCGGTCCCGGGACCGTGATTATTCCGTTGTGGAAGGGGTCATGGGTCTGCTGGACGGGCGTGCCGAGGCGCCGGAACTGGACTCCACAGCCGACGTGTTACGTACCCTCAATCTCCCCTATCTTCTGGTTCTCTCCGCCCGAGGCCGGTCCCACAGCCTGGTGGCCGAAGCAGTCGGTTTCCGCCGGCAGTGCCCGGACCTGAAATGTCGCGGGGTGATCGTAAACCGGGTCCGTTCCAACCGCCACCGGTCCATGATCCGGAACGCCCTCACCCGATGGGATCCGGATCTCCCGGTTCTGTTTCTTCCCTCGGAACCCGAATTTCGTATCCCCGATCGTCACCTGGGTCTTCATTCGAACCCACCGGAGACTCCCTTCCGACAATCGATCGACGCCGTCGCCGACCGGTTCGACGACCAATCCGAGGTTCTGCGATCCATTCTTCCCGAACCCCGGCAACCCCCCGGTTCCGCCCCGAAAAACCCTGCCGTGGACGATCCGGATCTCCGGGTGGGGATCGCCCGGGACGAGGCCTTCCAGTTTTACTATCCGGTCAACCTGGACCACCTCCGGCGGACCGGGGCGAAACTCGTTTCCGTCTCCCCGCTGGCGGATTCACAGCTCCCGCCGGACCTGGACGCCCTCTACCTGGGAGGCGGGTACCCG
>CAYPTI010000035.1:0-12259 GCA_964413525.1 uncultured bacterium
CACCCGGATCACCGGAGCGGGTTTTTGATTCTGAACCTGCGATTCGATGAGCCGCACGTAATAACGTGCGTCCCGAGCCCGTGCATGTCCGGGAAATTGTCGAATCAGGGATCGAAAGGTTTCCAGCGCCCGCTGGGATTTGCCCTGCTGATACCGGGTCAGTCCCTCCTGGAAGGTCTGTTCAACCGGGTCGGTTTGCTGAATCAATCGATCCAGTTCCGACGACGCGATGGCTCCGGTACCCAGCAGGAGCATGGCCAGGACCCCGATCGCGGCGGCCCGGGCCATCAGGAAGCCACCCCGAGTTGTTCCCGAACAAATCGAACCACCGAAAATCCACCCGTAACCAGGACCGGCCCGGACGCGGAACGAACCCCGTCCAGGAGCCGGCTTGGTTCAACCCTGCTTACGGTTGCCCGGGTGGGAAGAGATAGCTCCTCCGGGGACGTGAACCGGGCGTCCGGGAGCGCCGGCAGAATCCAGCGTTCCGGGGCGAACCCCCGTTCGAGGATGGAAGTGATCGAACGATGGTCCTTGTCCCGGTTGCCTCCGTAGACGAGGACCTCCGGATCAGGGTGATCCTCCGAACCGTTGACGAGGTTGATCAACCGGCGGGCCGCACGAGGAGTATGGGCGACGTCAAACAGTACCGGGGAACGATCAATCCCGAGAAATCGCTGCTCCAGCCGGCCCGGGAGCCGGGGAAGCCGTGCCTCGGCATGGGGTTGCACCTCTAGCTCCTCCGCGATCGCCCGCACGAGTACGGAGGGTTCCTCCCCTTCCTTCGAAGACTCGAGTCGCAACCGCCCTCCTCGTTCCGCGATCAGTTCGTCCACCACGGACCGGCACTCTTCATCAAATGAACCGGTCGTGAGCAGGGTTGCGCCCTCCGGCATCTGGACCAGTTGTTCACGCAGGATCGACCGCCGGTCCTCCCCCAGGTAATCGGTATGTTCCCGTTCGACGCCGGTGTGGAGGATCCACCGGGCCGGCAGGGCGCTGGTCGCATCCCACCGCCCCCCCATCCCGGCTTCCAGAAGCAAGTAATCCGGATCCAGCCGATCGGCCAGCCGGTAGGCGACGATTGTGTAGATCTCAAACGGGGTAAAATCAGGATGACGTTGCCGTTCCTCCTCCAGCAACACGTCGATCCACTGCCGAGAAATCGGGACGCTGTCCAGTAAATATCGTTCTCGGGGATGGTGAAGGTGAGGAGACAAAAACGAAACCGTTCGCTTACCGGACCGAAGCAGGCAGCGACTCAGGGCCAGGACAACCGATCCCTTCCCGTTCGAACCCACCACCTGGATCCGGCGATTCGCGGGGGGAGGGTTAAGCGAATCAACCGCCTTCCGAACCGGGTCGAGGTTGGTCCGGATGGGTCGGCGTTCGACCCCCGAGGAAGTTGTTCCTTCGGGCGTCCGTGCGATCGGGAAGGTCATGAAAATCTCGCCTCCAAAACGGTGGACGGAGAGAAACTGACCGGTGCGGAAACCAGTGAGGAATGGACCCGGGTCAGGCTGGTTCGTCGGCTGAATAGGCCTCCGCCCAGCGCTGGTTAACATGTAGGTCATCCACGATCCCCACGATCACCGCTCGCACGGGTGCCATGTCGTCCTCCAGGACGATCCGGGCCGAACCCCCGTCATCCATCATCAGCACGGTATCGCCCGTTCCCGCATCAATGTTCTTGTCAAGCGCCATGTACGGGATCCCCTCATACCGATCCCGAACCGGATCGTAGGGTTTTACCAGCAACATCCGGTGAGGGTGGAGACTCGGGTGACGGCGGGTCGCCCAGGTTCGCCCCACCACCTTCCCAACGATCACGTCCAACCCTCCCGCAAGCGCCGATGGGGTGACGGTTCCGAAGCATCCCCGCCGGACCACCCCGGACGGATGTTCCGTCGCTCCGGCAACGTCAATCCGGACCGTCCCGGTGATCGACATCATCGATAATGGCACAGATGGTGGCGTCGGAGGCCGGAACAGGTTCCCCGAGGGCGATCCCGGCCTCCCGGGATTCGACGTAAACTACGAATTCCCCGTCTCCCGAGCCCACCGAATCGGTGGCGATCACCGGGTCTCCGACGGGTTCACGGGACCAGTTGGTGGGCTGGACGACAAGAAACCGTTCGGCTTGAAATTCCTTGTATTTTTGAGTTGCAACGACTCGTCCGATGACTTTGCCGGGCTTCACGACGAAATCCGCCGCCGATAACCGTCGGGTTCTCCGGGACGACCGCTCACGGGGATCACCGGTTACCCGGCCAAGGAGGCTTCCTCGTCGGATTTGCTGTAAATGTTGTCCCCGTTGACCTCCACCAGATCGACAATGGCCATGATCACGCAGTCGGTGGGCCGATTCTCCGTCAGGTGCGTCTGTCGGGCGGAACTGCCCGTCGCGAACAGAATCACTTCCCCTTCCCCGGCGCCCACCGCATCGACGGCCACCTGGACCGTTCCGTCCGGTTCCATGTCAACGTTCAGGGGCTGGATCACCATAAATTTTCGACCGCGGACCTTTTCTTCCTTCCGGGTGGCAACGACATTTCCCACAACGCGGGCAAACTTCAACGGTCAGGACTCCTTTCCCATGGTCCTCAATGCTGTCCTGCGTTCTCCTGTAACCTCAACCCGTACGATTCCGGATCGGAGAGCAAGCTGCGGAATGCCTCGATCGCGTCGGCAATCGCCTGACGGTGCTCGGTCAGGACCTCGTCGAGTTCCTCGTCATCCAGCGGGATCCGCAACCCGGCACGACCCTCGTACAACCCCGCGAGCGGAACCAGGTGTCGTTCAACCCAGCTCCGTTCAAACAGTCCGAGCTCCGCCAGCCCCCGGACCCGCTCCCGGTAGGCCGGAGAGCTGCTTTGATCATACCGGGAATGAACGTGTTCGACGACCTCCATAAGATGCTCAAGGATTTTCTGAATAAGCTCCTGAGCCCGGGAGCGCCGGGGCGGATGGTTCCGAACCTCGTCCACCTCGGGTAGTTCGTTCAGAAGGTCCTCCAGAGCCGTAATCCGGTTCAGCATGTAGTTCGGATCCAGCTCAAGCATCGTGGGGCGCTCCTCCCGTGACCGGAATGACGGCTTTCACCGGGAGTTCCTTCCTGGTTTCGTCGTCCAGAACCGCCTCGAGGCGGGTTCGGAGGGAATCCGGAATCCTCCGGGATGAACCGGGCCGGTCGGAGGCGGCGACCTCCACAAGATCTCGAACCCGTTCCGGGTCGTTCATCTGAGTAAACATCAGGAGGTCCTTCCCGGGCCGACTGTACCCCATTACGTGGCCGTCACCGCAGGGCCCGAGGCAATCGGTCGACACGAGCTGCACCTCGTCTTGAAGCTGTCGGTCAAGCAAAGCGGCTTCGGCGACCTGCCGAAGTTCATCCAGCGGTGTACGAGCGCGTTCGCGATCAAGCTGGACGTTTCCGCATCATCAACCGTCACAAAAATAAAGGATCGGTCGGTCCTTATGAACCTTCACCGGCATCACCCCTAAAAGGGGCAGTATAGCAAATATTTGGTGCGACGGGAATCACTCCGCTTCGATCCGTGGGCCATCATTCCGAATCGGTGGGGAGGAACAACTGGATTCGGGTGCCGCGGTCGGGTTCACTTCCGACCTCAATTTGACCGTCAAATTCTTCCCGCACGATCCGGTGAACGATGGACATCCCCAGCCCGAGTCCCTCTTCCCGGGTCGTATAGAAGGGTTCAAACATCTCGTCCACCACCGACTCCTCCATCCCCGAACCCGTGTCCTCTACCGTCACCACGGCGAACTCGTCCCGTTCCTCCAGTCGTATCGTGACGGTTCCGGAACCCGAGATGGCGTCCAGGGAGTTGCGGAGCAGGTTGGCCAGAGCCACCCGGAGTCGTTCGGAGATCCCGGTGAGCACCACGTCCTGATCCGGGGTTTCCACCACGGTCTCTACTCCGTCCGGTATCGTGACCAGATCAAGGGTTTCCTCAACGACGGATTGGAGCCGGAACAATTCGTCTTCCACGGCGGGACTCTGGGCGAAGTCGACAAACTGTTGAACCAGTCCGTCGAGAGCACGGTAGGATTTGCGCAACCGGGAGACCGGTTCGTTTAGCTCCTCGTCTTCCCGTTGTTCAATCCGGCGTTCCAGCAGGGAAAGGTATCCCGCGAGGCTGCCCAGAGGGTTCCGGATCTCATGGGCCAGGGACGCTCCCACCTCCCCGACCGCCCGGAGTCTGCGCTCCCGTTCCGCCTTCTTCCGGGCCTGCTGAAACGGCCGTTGATCGGTAAACACCGCCAGCCATTCCTGCTCTCCCTCCCGGGGGATGGTGACCACGGAGAGATCGATCGGAATGCCCCCGGCACCGTTCAATCGGGCTTCCCGCCGCTGTTCCTCCAGCGGGAGAGGTTGATCGCCGTTAAAAAACAGGTCCCGGAACCGGAGGTCCTCGGCTCCGGATCCGTCGATAAGGGTTCGAGCCTTACGGTTTATGTTTTCGATCCGTCCGTCGGCACGACATTCGAGGATCCCAACCGGAACCATGTCATAAAGCAACTCGGTCTTCTGAAGGACGAGGTTCCGTTCCCGTACCGCCTGCTCGGCCGCCATCGTCTGTTCGAGATAATCCAGCAGGGACTGGATCAGCTTCTGGCGGGCCTGCCGCAGGATGCCCCGGCCGGGCAGGCCCGAGAACGCAACCTGGACTCGCTCGGTCGGCAACGGAAAGTCGGTCAAGAAGGCGTTCCCCGGCAGGGGGTTGTCGGACTTGAGGCGTCTCACAAGGTCCTCCCGCTCCGGGGAGGGCAACCGGACGGACTGCAGGACGGATTCCTCTCGTTCGTCCCATAGCAGGGCTCCTCGAACGTCGCTGGCGTTCAGGATCACCCGGAGCAGACCGTCCAGATCGAGGTCGTCGAACCGGGTCTGACGCACCAGGTTTCGAAGGTCCTCCACGACGTCCCGGCGGGTGAGGATCCGGATTAACTGACGCTGGATGTATTCCTTTAGTTCCACCGTAAACCCGAGCAACAGGGCCAGCATGATCAGGGGGATGACGTCCGGTAGAAGGGTTTCGAACTGACCCATGTCCACGGCCCCCTCCCAGAAGTCAAAGACTTCGGAGCGGACGGTCTCGATCAGGAAAATCACGAGGGCAACGAGGGTGGTACCGGGCAGCCCGAAGCTCAGGGCCGCGGAAAAGATCGGCAGCACATACAACCACTGCAGGTACGGATCAGCCGGATACGCCAGCTGGATAAGAGCAATTGTGATGACGTAAAACTCCAGCACCAGAACGTGGTGCTCCCACTGGTCGGTGAGTCGCCGGTACAGCGGTTCGCCGAGAAAATAGAAAAACAGGAAGACGACAACGGCGAGCCAGCCCACGTATTCCCGAACGGGAACGTGGTAGGAAAGCACCAGGAACAGACCGAAGAGAGCCAGAAACATGAGAAGGAAAAAGAAGGTACGGAGGCGAAACAGCGTCCGGGAGGATTCCGAACCGCGGGAGGGAGTCATGAAATCGTCGTCAGTTGGATTCTTCGATATCGTCTCCGGGAAGCAGGGCCCGGTAGTCACGGACGATATCGTATTCGTCGTCCGTGGCCTCTACAAACCCGTCAACCTCCAGGGAGTCGAGAATGGGTCGATCCTCCGGGTCCTGGGGTTGAAGACCGAGCATGATGGATTTGATCTCCTCGACAAGCTCGGGGCGTTCCTGCCGGAACTGCGGATGGAACGCCCAGGGTTCGTTGGGGATCGATGGGGTACGAGCAAGGACGGTGGTTTCGTCCAGAATCCGATCCGCGTTGTCCGCATCCTCCCGGGCGTCTTCGTACACGGCTCCCGCGGCGTAGTTCTGAAGCCACACGTTCAGCACGACGTTGTCGTGGTCACCCAGGAAATCGTACCGGCCGATAACCTCTTCGAAGGATCGATCAAGTTGCTCGGTCAGGAAGGCGCGCGGGAACAGGTATCCGGAGGCCGATCCCCGGTCGACGAAGGCGAACGACCGGTCCTCAAGATCGGACAGCGATTCAACGTCGGAGTTTTCGTGGGTAAAAATGATGCTCCTGTAATCTTCCGAGCCCTGCCTCGTGGGTTTGAAGGCCACCCGGGCAACCTCTGTGTCCGCAGCTTCCACGTACGAGAGCGGGCCAAGGGTGACGAAGTCGAATTCCCCCTCCCGGAGTTCACGGACCAGCTCCCCGTAGCTGGTTGCGAAAGAAATCCGGAACCGGACCGAGAGTTCCTCCTCCAGCCGGTCCCGGAGGGGACCGAGCCGGTCCAGGGTTTCGGCGGTTGATTGGGAGGGGACGTGGCCGTATCGAACGACCGGACGTTCGTCAGACTCCGGTTCGCCGTTAAACAGCGATTCTCCGGAGCCGCAGCCGAGAAGCAGCGGGACCAGGAGAGCGACCGCTCCGATCAGCCATCCCGAGGGTCGGTTCACCGGAGCGAAAGACCGTCCAAACCGGAGTGCTCCGGACGGTCAGCCAACAACCTGAACGATCTGGAACATCGGCAGAAACAACGCCATAACAATGATCCCGATGGCACCGCCCATGAACAGAATGAGCAGGGGCTCAAGCAGGGAACCGAGTCCCTCGACCATTTCTTCCACTTCCATCTCGTAGGTGTCCGCGATCCGGGTGAGCATGTCATCCAGGTTCCCGGTCTCCTCCCCCACGGAAATCATGTGGACGACCATGGGCGGGAATTCACCGGCTTCGTACAGGGGTTCGCTGATGGTGTCCCCTTCGCTGATGCTGTCGTACACGTCGTCCATCATGTCGCCAATCACACGGTTGCCAACGGTGTCCTGGACGATTTCGATGGCCTCCAGGATCGGTACCCCGCTTCGGATGAGCGTGGCGAACGTCCGGGTAAACCGGGCGATGACCGCCTTGCGGAACAATTCTCCAAAGACCGGCAGGTTTAACTTCAGGTTGTCAAGGACGTATTCACCCGAGTCCGTGGAGTAGTACCACTTCACGGCGTAGAACGCACCGACGAGCGCGATGATCAGCAACCACCAGTAATTAATCATGAAGTTGCTGACGCTGATAACGATCACGGTGGGCAGAGGCAGATCCACCCCCATGTCGTTGAAGAGTTCAACAAAGGTGGGAAGGACGAACACCAGGAGAAAGCCCACCACCAGAACCGCGACGGTGAACATGACTCCCGGGTAGATCGTGGCCGACTTCATTTTGGCCCGGAGTTCCTGGGCCTTTTCCGCAAATTCTGCCAGTCGCTCGAGAACGACCTCGAGGACCCCCCCCACTTCTCCGGCCTTGATCATGTTGATGTACAATTCGTCAAACACGTTGGGGTGGCGCTGGAGAGCTTCCGAAAAACTGGAACCGCTCTTGATATCGGAGGAGATTTCATCGAGGATTTCCTGGAATTCTTCATTCTCCGTCTGTTCTTCCATGATGTTGACCGATTTGAGGAGGGGAAGACCGGCGGATAGGAGGGTGGCCATCTGGCGAGTGAAGAGGGTTACTTCCTCCTGACCGACCGAGTTCCCGCCCAGGAAGGGGATGTCGAAGTCCAGCCCGAGTCCGAATCCCTCGCTCTGTTCCGAGACATCAAACGGTCGGTAACCCCGGTCCCGAAGCTGTGAGATGGCCGAGGATTCGCTCGGAGCTTCGACGGTCCCCGTGATCTCCTGCCCCCCCCGATCAAGTGCCTCATACTGAAACGTCGGCATGTTCGTCCTCCCGTTCCAGAGCTGGTGTCCGGCCGGGCGGTCTATTCTGGACGGTCAAAGCTCTTTTTTCAACTCCTTGGGATTCTGGGCTCGAGCCACGGCTTCATCGTAGGAAATTTTGCCGTACTGATACAGTTCTTTCAGATGCTGATCCATCGTCTGCATCCCCATGCTTCCGCCGGTCTGGATGGCGGAAGGGATGTTCTGTTCCTTCCGCTCCCGGATCAGGTTCCGGATGCCCGACGTGGCCAGCATCACCTCGAACGCGGCAATTCGCCCCGACTCGTCCTTGCGGGGACAGAGGGTCTGGGAGACGACGGCGCTCAGGGTCACGGACAACTGGGACCGGACCTGGGCCTGCTCCTCCTTCGGGAAGGTGTCAATGATCCGGTTGATCGTCTGAGAGGCGCTGTTGGTGTGAAGGGTTCCAAACACGAGATGGCCCGTTTCCGCCGCCGTGATGGCGGCCCCGATGGTTTCACGATCCCGCATCTCCCCCACCAGCATGACGTCGGGATCCATCCGGAGCGCCGAGCGCAGGCCGTCGCTGAAGGACAGCACGTCCACTCCCTTCTCCCGCTGGGTAATAACGGACTGCTTGTGTTCGAACCGGAATTCGATCGGATCCTCAATGGTGACAATGTGGTAGGGGTACGTTTCATTAATGTAATCGATGAAGGTGGCCAGGGTGGTCGTTTTCCCGGACCCGGTGGGGCCGGTCACGAGAATCAACCCTCGAGGCTGGGCGCACAGGTCCTTCAGGGTGGCGGGCAACCCGAGGTCGTCGAACCCGAAAATGTGGTTCGGGATGTGTCGCATCACCATGCCCATGTTCTTCTGATGTTTGAACGTCGCCACACGAAACCGGTTCTCATCGACGTACTCGTAGGCAAAATCGGCGCTACCGGCTTCTTCCAGCGATTTCATGTGGCGGTCGGGGGACACCGACTGAACGATCCGCTTGGTATCCTCCGAGTCCAGGGAGCTGGTGTCACCGATCGGCTCAAGTTCCCCGTCAATTCGAAGCATCGGGGGAAGTCCGACCGTGATGTGAATGTCGGAGGCTCCCCGTTCCATGGCTATGTCAAGAACATCGTGGATATACACCCGTACATCGCCCTTTCATTTTAAATTCGTTCTAAAGTCGATTAAACGGCGGCCGCGGTTCCGTGGGCCTGAGTAACCCGGGCAACTTCCATCAGCGTCGTTTCTCCCATCCGCACCTTGATGAACCCGTCCTGGCGAAGGGTTCTCATCCCGCTGCGGACGGCTTCCTTCCGAAGCGCCGCCGTGTTGGCTTCGTTCAGGATCATCTCCCCGATGGACTGGTTGCAGACCATTAACTCAAAGATCGCCGTTCGTCCGGAATACCCGGTCATGTTGCACTGGTCGCAACCGCTTCCGCGGTAAAATTCCGTGTCCGCCGCTTCCTCCGGGGGAAACCCCACCTGCTCGATGTATTCGGGTTCCGGTTGGTACGGTTCCTTGCAGTTATCACAGATGGTTCGCACGAGCCGCTGAGCCATGATCGCCTGGAGGGAGGAACTGATCAGGAAGGGGTTGAGCCCCAGGTCGAGCAGCCGGTTGATCGTGCTGGGTGCGTCGTTGGTATGAAGGGTCGAGAATACCAGGTGCCCGGTGAGGGCGGCCCGGATGGCGATCTCCGCGGTTTCGTAGTCCCGGATCTCCCCCACCAGGATGATGTCGGGGGACTGACGGAGGAGGGAGCGCAGCCCCATGGCAAAATCGAGCCCGATCGACTCGTTGATCTGCATCTGGTTGATGCCCTCCAGCTGATACTCCACCGGATTTTCAATCGTGATCAACTTCCGTTCCGGGGAATTGAGCTCCGACAGGGCCGAGTACAGGGTGGTGGTTTTCCCGGATCCCGTGGGGCCGGTGACCAGGATGATCCCGTTCGGGCGGGAAATTAACTGATCGAAAACGGCCAGGTTGTCGGGAAGAAAACCGAGCTGTTCGAGTCCGATGTCGATCGATTCCTGATCCAGGATCCGAAGAACCACACTTTCGCCGTGAATGCTGGGCAGGCTGTTGACGCGGAAATCCAGGGCCTTGCCCATGAGCTTCAGTTTGATCCGCCCGTCCTGGGGTTTCCGGTGCTCCGAAATGTCCATGGAAGCCATGATTTTAATTCGTGAGATGATGGCTCCCTGGAGGCGTTTGGGCGGATCGTGGGCCTCGTGGAGAATTCCGTCGATCCGGTAACGGACCAGCAGCCGGTCCTCCATGGGTTCAATGTGAATATCACTGGTTCCCTGGCGGACGGCTTCCGTGATCATCATGTTGACCAGCTTGATGATGGGGGCTTCCTCGGCCTGTTCCTCCAGCCGTTCGACGTCCTCTTGCTCGTCCTCGTCGTCGAGGTAGATCATCTGATCTTCGCCGAGGTCGTCCAGAATCGTGTCGATGTCCTCCATGGAAGCCCCGTAATGGGTGGTGATCAGGTCCTCCAGGAACCCGGGATCCGCGAGGACAAACTCCACGGGACGGTCGATGATGGCGGCGATGTCGTCCTTGGTTCGGATGTCGGGGGGTTCGTCCGTAGCGAGCACGACCCGCTGGCCGTTCATGCGCAGGGGAAAAATGAAGTATTGCTGGACGGTGGAACCGTCGAGCATCTCCAGGAGGTTCGGGTCGGGTTCGAAGGCGCTCAAATCCGTAAACTGGAGCCCAAACGAATCGGCGTACAACTCCAGCAACTGTTCTCGTTCGAAGTCGTGGCTGGCTTCCAGCACGTCGAGCGGACTGTCATGGTCCCTCAGTTCGTCAAACAGGTCCTCGGCTTCCTCGGCCGTGATCAGATCCTCCTTGACGAGGGACTCGATCAGGTTCTGGGTTTTAATCGCCATGGGTCGCTCCCTTACAGATAGCCGGCCACCTCTTCGTCAACATCAAGTTCGGAAACATCGACCGAAAGGTCCCCTTCCACCGGAGCCACCCTGAGCACTTCCTCCAGGGTGGTGATTCCCTCGACGGCCTTCTGCCAGCCGTGCTGCCGCATCGTTACCATTCCATTTTCGACCGCGTGATTCTCGATATCGCTGGCCGAATTGCCGTCCAGGATCAGTTTCTGCACTTCTTCCGAAATCACCAGCAGCTCAAAAATGCCCGTCCGGCCGTCAAACCCGGTTCCCCCGCACCGGTCGCATCCTTCCCCGCGATAAAAGGTGTGATCTCGCCACTCCCGGGGGTCTTCGCCGATCGCTCGGATGTCGGTGGGATCGGGTTCGTATTCGACCTGACAGTGTTCACATAGAATCCGCACGAGCCGCTGCCCGAGCACTCCCTGAATGGTGGCGGTGAGCAGGAAGGGTTTGATCCCCATGTCGATCATGCGGGTGATCGCCCCGGCGGCATCGTTGGTGTGCACCGTGGAAAGAACGAGGTGGCCGGTGAGGCTGGCCTGGATGGCGGTCTGAGCCGTCTCGATGTCGCGGATCTCCCCCACGAGACAGATGTCAGGGTCCTGCCGGAGAATGGCCCGCAGCCCGTTGGCAAAGGTCATGCCCACCTCCTCGTGAACCTGACACTGGATGAGACCCGGGATCTCGTACTCCACCGGATCCTCCATGGTAATGATTTTGTCCGTCGGTTCGTTGATGTGGTTGATCCCGGCGTAGAGGGTGGTGGTTTTCCCCGAGCCGGTCGGACCGGTAACGAGCATAATTCCGTTGGGCCGTTCGATGATATCCCGGTAGGAATCCTCCTGTTCGGGAAGCATGCCGAGAGCCCCGGTCTCCAGGTCGATGTCGTCCTGGCTGAGAACCCGCAGTACCACGCTTTCGCCAAACACGGTCGGCAGGGTGCTGACCCGGAAGTCCAGTTCCTTGCCCGAGATCTGGACCCGGATCCGTCCGTCCTGGGGCATCCGGGTCTCGGCGATGTCCATGTCGGCCATGACCTTGACCCGGGAGGTCACGGCGCTCTGGAGTTCCTGCGGGGGAGGGTTCAGTTCCTTGAGGACCCCGTCCAGCCGCATCCGGACCACGAACCGGTGTTCGAACGGTTCCAGGTGGATGTCGGAGGCGTTGTTCTGAATGGCCTCCAGGATGATCATGTTCACCAGTTTGATGACCGGCGTCTGGTCGACCATTTCCTCGACGTCATCGCCGAGATCGGCGCTCTGGTCCGACACAAGGTCGACATCGTCCTCCGTTAACTCCTCAATAACCCCGGAAACTTCATCCACTTCTCCGTACACCTGGTTGAGGGCCGCTTCAATTTCCTCTTCCAGGGCAATGACGGGTTTCACCGGTTTGCCGACCATGACCTTCATGTCGTCCATCGACGTAACGTCCAGGGGATCGGCCACGGCGATGACCATATGGTCTCCCCGATCTTTGATCGGGACGATGTTCCGACTCCGGGCGACTTCTTCCGGGATGGTGTACACCAGTTCCTCGGTCACTTCATAATCGTCCAGCTGTACGTAGGGAATGTTTAGCTGACTGGAAAGAGCCGCGGCCAGCTGACGTTCGTCAATGTACCCCAGTTCGAGAAGACACTTCCCGAGCCGTTCCCCCGTTTCCTCCTGG
>CAYPTI010000035.1:12359-15513 GCA_964413525.1 uncultured bacterium
ATGTCGTGGTAAGCATCCGGTCGCCGTTCACGGTAGAACGGGTGCCGTTCGCGAACGTCACGGATCTCGTCCAGGTCCAGCTCCGTCACCAGAACTTCGTCCTCGTCCTCGTTGGCCTGATCGATAATCTGGCCACGCGGGTTGGCGAAGTAACTGCTACCGTACCACTTGCCCATGTCCCAGGGCTGCTCACGACCCACCCGGTTGATGGCGCCGACAAAGTACTGGTTGGCGGCGGCGTGGGCGGGCTGTTCGATCTCCCAGAGGTACTGGGACAACCCGGCGACCGTGGCCGAGGGATTAAACAGGATCTCGGTCCCCCGGAGGCCCAGGCACCGGGCCCCCTCCGGGAAGTGCCGGTCATAGCAGATGTAGACCCCTACGTTGGCGTACTCGGTGTCGAACACGGGATACCCCAGATTCCCCGGTTTAAAGTAGTATTTCTCGAAGAAGGCGGGTTTGCAGTGAGGAATCTGAATCTTCCGAAACTTGCCGAGGTAGGTTCCGTCGGCGTCGATCACGGCGGCCGTGTTGTAGTAGACCCCGGTCATGGCTTCCTCGTAGAGCGGAACCACCAGGACCATCTCGTGTTGTTCCGCCAGGTCCTGCATGAGTCGGGTGGTCGGACCGTCCGGAACCGGTTCGGCGGTCTCGTACCAGTCGGTGTTGGGCTCGTCGGCCGGGAAGTACGGTCCGTAAAACAATTCCTGAAGACAGGTGATCTGAGCTCCCCTGTCAGCAGCCTGCTCGATCATGTCGACGTGCTTGTCGATGATGGCTTCCTTCATTTCCATGTGATCGGCTTCCGTGTACTGGACCGGGACGGAGGCCTGAATGAGGCAGGTCTTTACCGGGTTACTCATCGTAACCACTCCTTCGGTGAATGGTGGTTCCCTTCCCCGTCAAACGACCGGATCGGAGGCCGGTTCCTTGATCATTTCGTCGTAGGTCTCGGGCCGGCGGTCCCGGAAAAATTGCCACAGATCCCGGACTTCACGTATCTGTTCCAGATCGCAGTTCCCGAGAGCCCGATCGTCCCCCGCTTCCACCTCAGCGACAAATTGAGCCCGCGGATCGAGAATCATGCTGTTTCCAAAGAAATCAAGATCCCCGCTGGATCCGGAGCGATTCGCGGCGGCGAGAAACACACCGTGAGCGACCGTGTGGGCTCGAAGTTCCAGAGCCCAGGTGTCCTCGTGATCCCCGAACCCGGCGGAGGGAACACACAGAATATCAGCCCCCCGCACACCGAGGATCCGGCTCTGTTCGGGAAAATGTCGATCGTGACCAATCATGACGCCGACGTTCCCCACCGCCGTGGGAAACACGGGCAACTGGTCTCCGAACGACAACCAGGACTCGTTGACGGCCTCGCTGCTGTCGCCATGAATCCGCCGGTAGACCCCGGCCAGTTCGCCGTCGGCATCAATAACCGCCGCCGAACTGAAAATCCCTTCCGCCGCCTCCTCCAGGGTCGGATAAACAATTACGGTTTCGTTGTCCCGGGCGACGCTCCGAAGTCGATCGGTGGTTTCGCCCGGAAGGGGTTCGGGGACGTCCGAGAGATCGTCTTCCGATTCGGCGGTGGCCGGATAGAACGGTGTTGAGGAGCATTCCGGCAGGACGACCAGATCGGCTCCGCTGTCGGCCGCGGCCGTCGCGCGGCGGAGGGCCTCGTCTCGCCCTTCCTCGGGAGACGTACCGTCTTGAATTCCGTACTGTTCAACGCTTACATCAACGTTCATGTTCGTTCACCTTTCAAGACTAGGATAGAACCTCAACCAGGGCGTTTGAACCGTGCCCGTCAATCAAGGGACCCGCCCGGTTTCCGGGGGACCCGCTTCCCGTGTCCGGTGACTCCGTCCTGGACCTCGCCGTTCCGTACGATCGGTTCCCCCCGGACAAGGGTATGATCGGGGAACCCGTACAGCTCGTCTCCTTCAAACGGGTTCCAGTCGCAGTCCGTCAGCAGGGTTTCCGGGTCGATCTCCTCGGAACGGTCCGGATCGATCACGATCAGGTCCGCGTCCGAATCCACGGAAATGGAGCCTTTCCGGGGATGCATTCCGAGAATTTTCGCCGGGTTGGTGCTTACCTTCTGAACCAGTTTGTTCAGGGACCAACCCTGTTCCCGGTGGGCTTCCGTGTAGAGGACCGGAAACATGGTTTCGACGCCGGGCATGCCCAGAGGGATTTCCCGAAAGTCCCCCTCCCACATGGATTTCTGTTCCGTGTCGAAGGTACAGGTATCGGTGGCCACGATGGACAGTTCACCCCGGTCGAGTCCCTGCCAGAGCCGCTGACGGTCCTCCTCGCTCTTGATCTGGGGGGCCGTGGCGTACAGGTGTCCGTCTTCCCGTTTGAACACCGATTCGTTAAACATCAGGTACTGCGGACAGGTCTCCCCGAAGACGTTCACACCCCGTTCCCGGGCATCCTTGATGATCCGGGCCCCCTCCCCGGTCGAGAGGTGAACCACGTAAAGCCGGCTGTCCAGGTGTTCGCAAATTTCGACCGTCCGCTGGATGGCCGACGCCTCGATGATGTTGGGTTTGCCCTTCACCAGCCCGTAGGCGCCGATGTCCTTCCCGTATTCCTGCCAGACCTCGTCCATCATCTTGTTCATCAGGGCGTCAGTCTCGTGATGGACCAGGATGGTCCCGCCCAACCGGGCGGCCTCCTTCATGCCCTCGTACAGGTCGACGTCATCGGAACGCCATCCCTCGGATTCGTAGATCATGAACATCTTGTGGCTCGGGAAGCCGTCCTCGACGCATTCCTCCAGTTCGTTTCGAACCCGGTCGTTCCAGCCGGTTACCGCGCCGTGAACGGAATAGTCAATCGGGGAAATGCCGTCCATTTCGTCTTCAAGTTTGTTTTCGATCCCCTGGCGGAGGCTCTCCTCCTCGTTGTTGTTCTGGAATCCGTAATCCACAAGGGTGGTGAGACCGCCGCGGGCCGAAGCCCTGCCGCCCCGGTCGTAATCGTCCTTGGAAACCGTCCCGCAAAACGGGAGGTTGAAGTGGACGTGGACGTCCATGGCTCCGGGGAGGACCTGTTTGCCCTCCGCGTCAAGGACATCGGCTCCGTCGGTGGGAAGATCACGACCAATGGACGCGATGGTCCCGTCACGGATCCCGATGTCGGCGGCGTA
>CAYPTI010000036.1:0-10751 GCA_964413525.1 uncultured bacterium
CCCGCTTTCGAGGTATTCTTTAGGAATTGGATTTTGCTGATTGAAGCCGGTAGACGGACATCTTCCCCGGATTCTCTACCTGCGATAAGGAGACGTGTTCTTGAATCCACTCGTAACTGGCTCCGTGGAATCTCCGCCGGTGGTCGACGGCATGATCGACCTCATCGGCAACACCCCGATGATCAAGTTGCAGAACATCACCCCGAACACCAAGGTCGACATTTACGCCAAACTGGAGGGGATGAATCCCTCCGGCAGCATCAAGGATCGCATCGCGCTGAACATGATCGAGGAAGCCGAAAAGGAAAACCGGATCCGGGAGGACAAGGTCCTGCTGGAGCCCTCCTCGGGGAACACCGCCATCGGGCTGGCCATGATCTGCACGGTGCGCGACTACGAACTCACCATTGTGATGCCCGAAAACGTGAGTGAAGAACGGCGCGAGGTCCTGCGGGGGTACGACGTCAACATTATCGATTCGGCGGCGGACAAGGGATCCAACGGGGCCGTTTTCAAGGCCCGCCGGCTGGCCAAGGACAACGATCAGTACGTCATGCTCGATCAGTACTCGAACCCCGCCAACCCCCGGGCGCACTACCTCCACACGGGACAGGAGATCCTCCAGCAGCTTCCCCGGGTCGACAAATTCATCGCCGGGCTCGGGACCGGAGGCACCCTGATGGGCGTTGGACGGGCGCTTCGGGAGGAATTTCCGGACGTCGAGTTAATCGCCATCCAGCCCGAGCCGGACGAAGGCCTTTCGGGGCTACGGAGCCTGGAGGACGGATTTATTCCGGAAATTATCGACATGTCGGTCCTGGACGGCAACGAATTGATCCGGAACGAAGAGGCCTTCGCCTACGTGAAAAAACTGGCCCGGGAGGAGGGCATCCTGGCCGGCATCTCCTGCGGCGCCGCCGTGGCCAAATGCGTCAAGCACGCCCGGACCATGGAGGAAGGGATCATCGCCACGGTGCTGCCCGACGCCGGCTGGAAGTACCTCAGCCAGCGGCTCTGGAGTCAGTCCGTCGATTCCCTCGAAGACACGGTTGAGGGTCCTCTCTGGTGAGTTGAACCCCCGGGCGGCATTGTTGTTCTGGCTCCTGTGCGGCCTCTTGCTTGTTTTCAATGGACTTCCGGCCTTCCCGACCGACCGGCCCGATACGGACCGGATCGAATGGGTTTCGGACCATTCCACGGTGGAACTGACCTTTTCAACCGAGCTGGACGCCGACTCGCCCACCGTCACGTTCCTCCTGGAGAACCTCGACCTGGCCACGGTCCTGGTTCGGGAACTGGACATCGATCGGCTGGAAGCCGAACAAATCGACGAGCGAACCTACGCCGCCCGGGACCACGCCGGACTGGAGGGGACGGTCCACCAGATCAAGCTGGAACCATCCTCGTCGAGCTTCTACGGGGAAGGCCGCTATCAATCCTCGCAATATTACGTCTGGATCACGGGAGAAGCCGTCGCCGAAATTGACCTGGACGGCGGGTCCGACACGACCGGGGCCGAAATCGATCTATCCGTCCGGGCGTCCAATCCCTTCCTTCACGTCGCGGGAGTCCTGTTCCGTCCCTACATCCGGCGGGTCGCCCGAACCAAATCGGACAACTTAACCGACGTGGCCGGTACGGTGGTCAGGTTTCTGAATGATCATCCGGAGGAGGCCCTGGATCGGCTGGACGGATACGACCGCAGGAACGGAACGGATTTTGCGACCCGCCTGCGTCGGTTTGTCTCCCGGCGGGCGGAACGAACCGCCGGCTGATCGGAGGCTTCGCCAAGAATCGATGCCGAGTCAACGGCCGTTAGGTCGGGTTGTCCATCAGCTCCTCGGGGGGCTCCACGCTCAGGGCTTCCATCAACTCCCGGAGCTGCTCCCCGGAGTATCGGCTGGTTCCCAGGTGAGACCGGATCCGGTCCGGGATCCGCCAGGCGTAGTCGACCATGCTGTCGTCCCCCTCGATGGTCCACTCACAGGATTTGTTCACCATGGCGACGAAGGAATGGATGTGCTCCGGTTGGAACGGAAGCCGGTGGTTCTCGATGAACTGTTCCAGCACCTCGACGTGATACCGGTTCTGCCGGATCGGGTTGGTCAGCTGGTTGGTTGATTCGCGGCCGTCCGTTTCCTTCCTCTGGGTCCAGGTCTCGTCGTCCGCCGATCCCCGGAGGGTCCCTCCGTATGCTTTGGTCTCCACCACGAAGATGCCCGAGGGACTGAGGATGACGTGATCGTTCTGGGCGCTGTTAAGCCCGTCGTGGACGTCGAGGTCATTCAGCAGAAAGCAGGAATCCGGGAGTTCCTCCCGGAGCAGCCGGGTGACGAATTGTTCCCCCGATTGGCCGGAATCAACCTTTGCGATATTGGACTGATTTTCCCGCTGTTTCAGCAGGTGGCTTAACCCCAGCCCCAGAACGACTCCTCCGATCACCAGCCAGGCGTAGGACCCGTCCTCCAGGTACCGGTACACTCCCCAGCCGACGGTCAGCACCCCGACGGCGGTTTCGGTCCGGGCAAACCAGTACAGGAATCGATTTTCCCGTCGGAGGTTCTCGCGTTTGGTCCCGAGGGTCTGTTCGTCGGTTACCACCCGGGCCATCAGGACCGTTTTCCCGGGGGCATCGTCGGAAGGTGGCTACGGAGAACGATATATTCTGGTGGGAATTCGATTGACGAAATCAGAAGGAACAAAGACCGCAGATGCTGCAGTAGGGTCCGCTGCAGGGGAGGTCAAGCTGACCGTCCAGATCCTCCAGGAACCGGACGATGAGCTCGGTGGACAGTTCGGCTTTTTCGGCGGAGGTAGCTTCCGGGGCTGATTGTTCGATCAACCGAACCGCCATCGGCGTGATGATCCGAACGACTTCTTCCTCCCGGTGGGAAATGGACGGTTCCGTCGCGACGGGAATCGAAATCAGCCCCCAATTCGTGACATGCTCCGGCTCTGTTTTTGCGGATCATACTCTCCTTTCTTTAGTTTCACGCAACCCCCCTCCCATTTGTTTTTGTAGTTCGTTCGGATGATGTTCTTCAGCTCCCGGGTGTCGGCTCCGTCCCGGAGGGCGGTGCGAATGTCGTCCTCCTCGTAACTGAACAGACAGTTCTTGATGTTGCCGTCCGCGGTGAGGCGAATCCGGTCGCAGGTGTGACAGAAGGGTCGGGTCACGGACGGAATAAATCCGACCTGTCCCTCGGTGCCGGCGACCTGGAAGGTGGTCGCGGGGGCGTGCTCGTCCTGGTGAATTTCCTCCTGCTGTTTCTTATCCAGGGGTTCCAGTTCATATTCCTCGGTGATGATTTCCTTCATCTCGGCCTCCGGGAGCAACCGCTCCGGCGACCAGTGGTCTCCGTGTTCGAGGGGCATGAATTCGATAAACCGAACCGCCTGGCCGTGGACGACGGCCCAGTCCACAAAGTCGATCAGTTCGTCCTCGTTGAAATCCCGGATGGCCACCACGTTCAGCTTGACCGGGTGGAGTTCGGGCCGCTCCAGCAGGGCGTCGAGCCCGTCCAGCACCTGATCCAGACCGTGTTTCCGCTGGGTCAGTTCCCGGAACCGGTCCTTCCGGAAGGTGTCCAGGCTGAAGTTGATCCGGTGCAGCCCGGCCTCGATCAGTTCGTCGATGTACCGGCGAAGCAGCATCCCGTTGGTGGTCATGGCGATGTCGTTCAACCCGTCGATGCCGTTCAAATAGTCGATGAGAACCGGGATGTCCTGGCGCAGGAGGGGTTCCCCGCCGGTGACCCGGACGTTGTCGACGCCCATGTCCACGAAAACCCGGGTCAACCGGGCAAGTTCTTCGTAGGAGAGGATGTCTTCCTTCGGGGAGAGGTTGTCGGGCCCTCCGTCGGGCATGCAGTAGGTACAGGCGAAGTTGCAGCGATCCGTAATCGAAATACGAAGCGACTTCATCGGCCGGCCGTAGGTATCCTGCAGGTAGTCGCCGGATTCCTCCTGCTGAGACTCCTGTTCGTCCGGCCTGGTGTCCACCGAAGAACCCACACAAATCACCTCCACAATCCATATACTGTATCAAGGAATCCCCGGAATGATAAATTTATCGGGACCGGGACGGGAGGCGGGACGATGATCGAAGAGCTGCGGACTCGGCTTCGGACGGCACGATTCTGGGTTCGACGGGCGGGGTTGAAGGCCGATCAACTTCAGGCCGGTGTGGTACCGGAGCGTAAGGACGATCGGAGCTATGTGACCGCGGCGGACCGGGAGCTGGAAGAATTCCTCTGCGAACAAATTGACCGGCGGTTCCCCGACGACGGCATTCTGGGGGAAGAGTCCCGTCACGATCGGGTCGGCGGAACGGTGAGGTGGGTCCTGGATCCCATCGACGGGACCGCTTCCTACAGCATGGGTCTGCCGGTCTGGGCGGTCAGCGCGGGGCTTCTCGCCGACGGCGAACCGGCCGGCGGGGTGGTCTGGCTGCCGGAACTTCAAACGGAGTGTTTCGGGCTTTACGAACCGGAGACGGGGGAGCCCGACGCTCCCGAAACCCCGTTTGATTCGGAGGATCTGCTCTGCGTCCCCTCGGACGCTCACCGGAAGTTTTCGATCGATTTTCCGGGCAAAACCCGTTCCCTTGGCAGCACGGCCTTCCACATGGTGCTTGTTCTTCAAGGGCGTGCATGCGGCGCTCTGCTTGGGAGACGACACCTGTGGGACGTCATCGTGGGCTGGGGCCTCAGCCACCGGACCGACCTCGAATTGGGCATCCTGTCGGGCCACTCCGTGGATCGTGAGGTCCTGGTTCGGGGCGAATCGTCCCCCGAGCCGCTGCTGTTCGCTCACCGGACCGTGATCGACCGGCTGCGGGACCGCGTCGCCCCCCGGTAGCCCACCTACAATCCCTTCAACCATCCAGCAAACCTCGGAATTTCCTCGACCTTCCCACACAAAACCTCCACCCCAATATCCCCTCGAAGGTATAATAAATATTTATTTATTATACCTTCAAGGGGGAAAGGGTTCAGGAAAGAGGGGAGGGACGAGGAATACCTTTGACGGGTGTACCCAGAAGAAAAACGGAAGCATACCTTTGAGGAGTAAAACTTACGGAGGCGCACACGGGTGGAAAAATTACGTCCGGAACACTACAATGAGAACACTGAAACAAGGAGGTTCCGGACCGATGGAAACGCTCGACGACACGGAAATTAACGACCGGTTGTCCGATCTTCCCGGCTGGGCCCGGCAGGGACACCGGATCCGCCGGGAGTTTTCCCTGGCCGATTTTGTGGAAGCGGTTCAGTTCGTGAACGCGATCGTGGAACCGGCGGAGGAAGCCGAGCATCACCCCGATCTTGAGGTGTCCTGGGGATCGGTCGTGGTGAACCTCACCACGCACGAGGCGGACGGACTGACGCATCGGGACTTCGACCTGGCGCGCATCATCACCGACCTTTACGTCAAGGAGTTTGACCATGGCTGACGAAATGCCGGAAGCCCCCCCGAAAAGTGACCTCGATCCGGAGGAAGAACTGGAGGTGGAAGGGGGAACCCTGGTCTGGCGGGATCCGCTCGCGTCGGGGGACCCTCTTGAGAGCGCCTACCTCTGGCCGGTTCTGATCATCGCTCTCGTCCTTGTGGCTCTCCTGGCAGCGTTGCTGTAAGGTTGGCCGACCGGTGACCCCGAACGAGTCGCTCCGGGAGCGGTTTAACGACATGGCCGGTGAATACGACGAATTCGCCGGTCAGGTTCCGGCGTATCGCGACCTCCAGAACGATATTTCCGATCTTCTGTCCGTCTGGTTCACCGGCTGGTCCCCGGGTGGTGTGCTGGAACTGGGTCCGGGGGAGGGCCGCCGGATGGAGTGGATCCTGGACCGGATCCGGCCCGATCACTACGACCTCGTGGACCTGGCCGGCGACATGCTGGAGGTTTGTCGTGAAAAGCTGTCCCGATACGGAGGCAAATTGGACTCCCGGCTAATCGAGCAGTCGTTTGAGGGGTGGGAACCCGATCGAAGCTACGATCTGATTCATTCGGCGCTGTCGATCCATCATCTCGCGTCGTCGGAGCGGCAGGCTCTGTTTGGCCGTCTGTCCTCGGCCCTCCGGCCCGGGGGACGGATGTTGCTGGCCGACGTGGTACGGTCTCCGGCCGAGTGGGGCACGGACCATTACCGGCTGGCCCGGCTTCGAAGCCGGCGAAGCGACACCATGTCCGAGGAGGAGTTTACCGAACGCTGGCAGGGTCACCTGCTGCACGACAACCCGGCTCGATGGGAACAACTCCTTTTCGAACTGAGACAGGCCGGGTTCCGGGACGTGGATCTTGTCTACAAACATCACAATTACGTCGTCTTCGTCGGTCGGGGCGGCCTACCTACAGGTACCCAACGGGAGGATGCCCATGAACCGCACCAGTTTGGTTGACCTGCGGGAGCAGGAAGAACAGATCACCTGCCTGACCTGCTACGACTATCTGACCGCTCGCGTGCTGGATCAGATCGAGGAGCTTGACCTGCTCCTGGTGGGGGACAGCCTGGGAACGGTCATCCGTGGGGAGGACGACACCCTGTCGGTCACCCTGGACGACATGATCTACCACGCTAAGGCGGTCTCCAACGGGGTCCAAACCACCGCGCTCGTGGTGGATCTTCCTTTCCTGGAGATCGCCCGGGACCGGGACCGGCTGGTGACCGGGGTACGCTCCATTCTGGCCAGCACGGCGGCTCAGGGCATCAAGATCGAGGGCGCCGGCGATCGACTTGAAGCCATTGAGTTCCTGATTGAGAACGACGTACCGGTCATGGGTCACCTCGGCCTCACCCCGCAATCGATCCATTCCATGGGAGGGTACCGGGTCCAGGGGACCAGCCGGGATCAGGTCGTCCGGCTCGGCCGCAGGGCCCGACGGCTGGAGGAAGCGGGGGTGTTCAGCCTGGTGCTGGAGTGCGTCCCCGCTCCGGTGGCCCGGGAACTTTCAACCGTGCTTTCGATTCCCGTGATCGGGATCGGTGCCGGGGTCGGGTGTGACGGTCAGGTTCTCGTCCTCCAGGACATGCTCGGGTTAACCGAGTCGGTACCCCGGTTTGTCCGGCGGTACGATCGCTGGGAGGACCGACTCCGGGACGCGGCATCGGAGTACTGTGCTGACGTGCGTTCGGGGGAGTTTCCGGCCGCCGGGGAATCGTATGAGTTGCCGGACGACCTGGCCGGTGAAGACCTCCACGACCTACTTGCTGGATGAAGGTACTCCAACGGGGGGACCGGATCCGGAGCCGGGTAAACGAGGCCCGGGCCGACGGGCTCCGGGTGGGATTTGTCCCGACCATGGGGGCTCTCCACCGGGGACACATGGAACTGGTTCGATCCGGCCGGGAGGAATGTGACCGGCTGGCGGTGAGCATCTTCGTGAATCCCGACCAGTTCGATCGGGAAGAAGCGGTCGAGTCCTATCCGAGAAGTCACGAGCGGGACCGAACCCAATTGTCGGAGGCGGGCGTCGACTGGTTGTTCTTGCCCTCCAGAGATGAGGTTTATCCGCCGGGAGATTCGACGGAGGTTGTCGTCCGGAACCGGCTGACCCGGATTCTGGAGGCCGACCACCGGGAGCACTTTTTTGACGGGGTGACGGGGGTCATGACCCGATTCCTCCACATGATACCGGCGGACCGGGTCTACTTCGGGGAAAAGGATCTTCAGCAGTTGCTGGTCATGCGTCAGATGCTCCGGGACCTTCGAATGCCTCATGTTCTGCGCCCGGTCCCTGTGGTTCGGGATCGTGACGGGGTGGCCTTTTCGTCCCGAAACCGGAAGCTCGATGAATCCTCCCGGGGGCGTATGGGGACGTTTTTCAGTACGTTTGTTCGTCTGAAGGAACGGTCACCCGACTCCCTGGACGCGATCCGGTCGGACCTCCGGAAGGTCGCCGAAGATCAGTCAATCGATCTGGAGTACGTGGAACTGGTAACGGTCCCGGACTTAACGCCCACGGAGCCGTCGGATCCGAAGGCCGTTCTGGTTGTGGCCGGGACCGTGGGTTCCGTTCGATTCAAGGACAACCTGCCGCTCCACGCTCCCTCCGTCGGGGCCCTGCTTGAAGCGGGAGCAACTTTGGAACCGTGACCGTGGTCGGTATGATGATTGGGGTTGCATCCACTCAGGGGTGAGGGTTGGTTTTTCCGAACTCTCGCCGGGAGGAATTCTTATGAACGAGCAATCAATCGTCGATACGCCGCTGGAGAATCGGTTTGACGAAGATCAGGATCCCACCGAACTCGAGAGTCCGAAACGCCTGATTGACGAACGGGGGGAGGACCGGGTCCGGGAACTCTACCGGAAGATGGTCCTCATGCGTGTGTTCGAGGAGCGCACCTACCAGGTCTACCTGCAGAGGAAAATCGGCGGATTCTGTCACATCTACTCCGGTCAGGAAGCCGTCGCCCTCGGTGCCTACGAAACCGTGGACCCCACCCGCGACTACTCGATTTCCGCCTATCGAGAGCACGGTCACGCTCTCGCAGCCGGACTCACCCCGAATGAAGTGATGGCCGAATTGTACGGAAAAGCCACCGGGTGCAGCCGCGGGAAGGGCGGGTCCATGCACCTGTTTGACACCGAGCTGAACTTCATGGGAGGCCACGCCATCGTCGGGGCTCACATTCCACTGGCCGCCGGTCTGGGCTGGGAGATCACCTATAACGAGGACGACCGGGTTGTCCTCTGTTTCTTCGGGGACGGAGCCATGAATCAGGGATCCTTCCACGAAGCGATGAACCTGATCGGCCTCTACCAGTTGCCCGTGGTCCTGATCTGTGAAAACAACGGCTACGGGATGGGTACGGCGGTCGACCGGGCCTCCGCCGAATCCGATCTCTACAAACGGGCGGCCTCGTACGACATCCCCGGTTACCGGGTGAACGGATTGAATATTTTTGAGGTATACGACGTGGTCTCGGATGCGGTGGAGGAAGCGCGTGACAGTCATCAACCGTCCTTCATTGAAGCCATGACCTACCGGTTCCGGGGCCACTCGATGTCCGATCCGGCCGAGTACCGAAGCGACAACGAACTCGAGGAATACAAGGAACGGGATCCGATCAAACAGTTCGAAACCGTGCTGGAAGACCGGGGAATCCTGTCCGGGGAAGACATGGACGAAGCGCATGACGACGCGCAGGAACGGGTGAAGGAGGCCATTTCCTTCGCCGAGGAGTCCCCCGAACCCGAACCGGAGGAGCTGTACGAGGACGTATACGCGTCCTACCCCAGGGACCTTCGGGACCCTCAATAAACGAACGAAAGGAGTCATCCAATGGCTGAACTGGAATTTCGCCGGGCGCTTGGCCAGGCGATGGACGAAGAAATGGAACGGGATCCGAACGTCTTCCTGATGGGAGAAGAGGTGGACGAGTACGACGGAGCCTACAAGGTCAGCAAGGGGCTGGGGCAGAAGTTCGCCGACAAGCGAGTTGTCGACACCCCGATCAGTGAGAACGGGTTCGCCGGCCTGGGCCTGGGGGCCGCCATGGGAGGACTGCGCCCCATAATTGAGTTCATGACCTGGTCCTTTTCCCCGGTGGCCTTCGATCAGCTCGTGAACAACGCCGCCAAGGTTCGCTACATGTCGGGCGGACAGGTCAAGTTACCGATTACGTTCCGGGGCCCCAACGGAGTCGTCCACCAGCTGGCGGCCACCCACTCCCATTCGGTTGAATCCTGGTTCGCCCATGTGCCCGGCCTGAAGGTGGTTGCCTGCAGCACGCCCCGGATGGGCAAGGGACTTCTGAAGTCCGCCATCCGGGACGACGATCCGGTAATTTTCCTTGAGAGTGAATCCATGTACGGCAGGAAGGGTGAGGTCCCCGAAGAGGACGACTTCACCCTCCCGCTCGACCGGGCGCAGGTCTTCCGGGAGGGATCCGACGTGACGATCCTCTCCTACTCCAAGCGGCTTCACCAGGCGCTGGAAGCGGCCGAACAACTGGCCGAGGACGGCGTGGACGCCGAGGTCATCGACCTGGTGTCCCTGCGGCCGCTGGACGAGGAAACCATCCTCCGGTCGGTCCGCAAGACCAACCGCCTCGTCACCGTCGAGGAGAGCTGGTCCACGGCCGGCATCGGCGCCACCATCGTGGACGTCGTCCAGCGAAAGGCATTTGATTTCCTTGATTCGGAGATTCGCCGGGTCACCCTGGAGGACGTCCCGATGCCCTACAACGAAGCCCTCGAGGAACAGGCCCAGCCTCAGCCGGAGAAGATCGTGGAGGCCTGCCGTCGAACCCTGTACATGAAGTCCTGACCACGAACCCCAACGTTTCAGGAGTGGAATGATTATGGCCGTTGAGGTAACCATGCCGCAGCTTTCCGACACGATGGAGGAGGGCACCCTGATCAAGTGGCACGTGCAGGAAGGGGACCAGGTGGAAATGGGGGACGTCCTGGCCGAAATTGAGACCGACAAGGCAACCATGGATCTGGAGGCATTCGATCAGGGAACCCTGCTGAAGATCCTGGTGGATGAGGGGGAGAGTGTACCCACCCAGGAACTGGTCGCCGTGATCGGAGAGGAAGGGGAGGACATCTCCGACCTCCTCTCGGGAAACGGGGAGACGGAGGAATCCGGCTCGGAGGAGGAATCGGAACCCGAACCGGCGGACGAAGCCGACGAAGAGGCCAGGGACGAGACGGCGGTCGAAGAACCTGACGAATCCGGTGAACCGGAGGCGCCGGACGCAACCGGCGAACCCCCCGAAGAAGCGGAACCCTCCGAGGAACCG
>CAYPTI010000036.1:10851-15463 GCA_964413525.1 uncultured bacterium
CGGAGCCCGACGAGGAACCCGAAGCTCCCCCGGAACCCACGGAACCGGCCCCGGTTGACGAAGAACCCTCCGGGACCTCCGAATCGGCCCAACCCTCCACCGATACCCTTCGGGCTTCCCCGGTCGCCCGCCGGATGGCCGCTCGCCACGGGGTGGACCTCCGTACGATCGACGGATCCGGTCCGGAGGGCCGGGTCGTCAAACGGGACGTCGAACAGGCTCTCCAGACCAGCACCGACGGACGGGCCCGGGCCGCCGGTCCCGCGGGAGGGGCGATTTCGCTCGACTCTAAATTGAAGGATGAAAAACAGTCTCTCAGCGGCATGCGTAAAGTCATCGCCAGCCGGATGACCGAATCCAAACAGAATACGCCTCATTTTTACCTTGAACGGGACCTGGACGTAACCGGTCTGCTCGACCTCCGGTCCCAGTTGAACGCCGAGCGGGAGGAGGATGAAGCCTTTTCCCTCAACGACCTTCTCCTGGCCGCGGTCGCCCGCTCCCTCACCCAGCACCCCCGCATGAACGCTTCCTTCGAGGGCGATCACATCCAGTACTACGATTCGGTGGACCTGGGGTTCGCCGTGGCGGTGGAGGACGGACTCTACACGCCGGTTATCCGTCAGGCCGAACAACAACCGCTGGATCAGATTCGAGTTCAATCACGGGAGCTCATCCAGCGGGCCCTGGACGGGGAGTTGACGCCGGACGAATACCAGGGAGGGACCTTTACCGTCAGCAACCTGGGGATGTTTGACATCACGAACTTCGCCGCGGTCATTAACCCGCCCGAGGCCGGGATCCTCGCCGTGGGGACGGTGCGGGAGGAACCCGTGGTCGAGGACGGAAACCTCACCGTCGGGAAACGGATGGCCGTGACGCTTGCCGGGGACCACCGGGTGATCGACGGTGCAATCGGAGCCCGGTATCTGCAGACCTTCGCCCGGTTCATCGAGCAACCCTACCGATTGCTCACGTAAATCCGGACTCGGTATTTTTCCCCGAACGTTCCACGGGTATCATCAACCCTATCCATCCTGAATACGCGAGGTGACGGACGATGAGTAAGGACCTTGTTGTGATCGGCGGAGGCCCCGGGGGTTACGTCGCCGCCATCCGGGCCGGCCAGCTCGGGGCGGACGTAACCATGGTCGACGACCTTGAACAACCCGGAGGGGTCTGTCTGAACTGGGGGTGCATCCCCACCAAGACGTTGCTTTATCTGGCCCAGCAGTACGAGTTCATGCAGTCGGCCGGGGAGTACGGGTTTCAGATCGACGGGATCGAGGTGGACTGGCCCACCGTGGTGGAACGGAGCCGAACCGTGGTGGATCAACTTGGCAAGGGAGTTGTCGGCCTGCTGAAGAAGAACGGTGTAGAGTACGTGAACGATCGGGCCCGGCTGAAGGGACCCGGGGAGGTCCAGGTTGAAGACCGGACCATCGAGACCGAGAACGTCATTCTCGCCACCGGGGCTCAACCCAGGTCGTTTCCGGGGATTGAACCCAACGGCGACCGGATCGTCACCAGCAAGGAAGCCATGGTGCTCGAGGAACGCCCCGAGCACCTCATCGTGCTGGGGGCCGGGGCCATCGGCATGGAGTTTGCCTACCTGTACCACGCCTTCGGGTCCGAGGTCACCGTGGTCGAGATGGAAGAGCAGCTGCTTCCCCAGGAGGACGCGGAGGTCTCGGCCGAACTGGAATCCATTTACGAGAAGAAGGGGATGAATCTCCGGACCGGTTCGGCGGTCGCTTCCGTGGAGCAGGAAGGGGAGGACGTGGCGGTGGAACTGCAGTCCGGGGACCGGATCGAGGGGGACGTCTCACTGGTCGCCCTGGGGTTGACTCCCAACACGGAGGATCTGTGGAATCCGGACCTGAACCTCCGGACCGACGACGCGGGCTGGATTCAGGTGAAGGACAACCACGCCACGAGTCTCCCCGGCGTGTACGCCATCGGCGACGTCGCCGGAGCCCCCTGGTTGGCCCATGTGGCCTCCCACGAGGGAATCTCCGCCGTTGAACACATCGTTGAGGGAAGCGAGCCCCATGCGACGGACGTCTACCCGGCGGTTACCTTCTGCCAGCCGCAGGTGGCCAGCGTCGGCCTGACGGAGGAAGACGCCCGCTCACGCCACGACGAAGTCCGGGTCGGGAAGTTCCCCTTCAAGGCGCTTGGAAAAGCCCTGGCCACCGACCACACCGAAGGGTTCGTGAAGTTGCTGTTCGCCGGCGAGTACGAGGAACTCGTCGGAGCTCACATTATCGGATACGGGGCCGCCGACATGATTGCCGAACTGGGGCTGGCCGAGAACCTCGAGGCAACCCCGGCCGAACTCTACGAGACCATCCACACCCACCCGACGCTGTCGGAGGCCGTTATGGAGGCGGCTCTTGATGCTCACGATCGGGTGATCCATTACTAGCTCCTTCCCTGACGAACAGCAACCTACGATCCCCAACCAAAACGTTTTCGTACGGAGGACCCATACCATGCTTCACCCGGAATTTTCTGACCGGATCAGTGCCTCAAAACCCCTGGAAATCGACATTCCCCAGGACTTCGATCGGCTGCTCGATCTGGCCTACAACTTCTGGTGGAGCTGGACGCCGGAAGCGCGGAAGCTGTTTAATTTCCTCGCCCCGGAACTGTGGAATCGTTACCGGAATCCAATCGAGATCCTGATCGAGATGGACGAATCTCACTGGAGACCGCTCCGGGAGAACGATGATTTTCTGGCCCTCTACGAGACGGTCACCAGGAGCTTCGACCGCTACAACGAGCGGTTTGACGATCACGGTTCGATCGGAACCATCGGGTATTTCTCAACCGAGTTCGGGATTCACGATTCCCTGCCAATTTACAGCGGCGGGCTCGGGGTTTTGAGCGGGGATCACCTGAAGGCCTCCAGCGACTGCGGGCTGTCTCTGATCGGGGTGGGGCTCCTGTATCGCCACGGCTACTTTCAGCAATTTATCGATTCCGATGGGACCCAGCACCACGTGTTCCCCGATCAGAACTTCAGTCGTCTGCCCCTTCAGCAGGTCCGGAACCGTCACGGGCAGCCCCTGACGGTGTCCATGCCTCTGGGGGACGAGGAAGTGCAGCTCAAGGTGTGGCTTGTGGAAGTAGGCCGGGTTCCGCTTCTCCTGCTTGATACTGATTTTCCCGCCAACCCGAACCACCTTCGACCGATCACCGGTCAGCTGTACGTCCGGGGACGAACCATGCGGTTGTGCCAGGAAGTCGTGCTCGGGGTGGGCGGGGCCCGGGTTCTGCACGAACTGGACCTGGTCCCCGACGTCTGGCACCTGAACGAAGGTCACTCCGCCTTTTTGGTGGCCGAACGGCTTCGTCAGCAAAACTCCAACGGAGGGTTTGAGTCGTCGCTGAAGTCCCTCCGGAGCGATCAAATCTTTACAACCCACACCCCGGTGGTGGCCGGACACGAACGGTTTAACAGGGACTCCGTGTCGAACTTCATGGAACCGGTGCTCAAAGACGGTCCCGCGTCGGTCGAAGAATTCCTCCGCCTGGGTCGGGACGAGCGGGACGATCCCGAAACGTTTAACATGACCGCCCTCGGGATGAGGACTTCCGCCAGGATCAACGGAGTAAGCGAACTCCACGGGAGGGTGTCTCGGGACATGTGGTCCGGGATTCTTGAGGAGCAGGGGCGCTCCCTCGATCACGTGACCAACGGAGTCCATCATTCGACCTTCCTGGGGTACGAGATCCGGGAATTGTTCGGGGAACCCCGGTCCCCCTGGCACCCGGAACGGTGTCGGACCATGCTGGAACGATTGGACGAGACGGAGGACCAGGACCTCTGGGAGGCGCACGGGAGCCAGAAGATGCGACTCGTCCGTCTGGGCCGATCCATTCTGCGGGAGCAGCGCTCCCGGCACGGCCGGGGACCCGACGAATTACGGTCGGTCGACGAATTGATAGAACCGGATGTGTTGACGGTCGGCTTCGCCCGGCGGTTCGCCACCTACAAACGAGCAAACCTTTTGTTCCGCGATTTTGAACGGTTTCAGGCCATGGTCACCGATGCCGAACAGCCCGTTCAGATCATTTTTGCCGGCAAGGCCCATCCGGCCGATTCTCCGGGACAGGAACTGATTCGGGAAATCTATCGGGTGATGAACGACCGGGGGCTGGGACATCGAATTTTCTTCCTGGAGAACTACGACCTCCGGGTGGCCAGCCGGCTGGTACAGGGGGTTGATGTTTGGCTGAACACCCCGCGCCGTCCCATGGAGGCCAGCGGGACCAGCGGCATGAAGGCGGCTCTGAACGGGGTGCTGAACCTCAGCATCGTGGACGGCTGGTGGGCCGAGGGGTACACCGGAAACAATGGCTGGACCATCGGGGAGGGGGAGGAATTTGACGACACCCACCGCCAGGACGAGCACGACGCAAACCTGTTGTACGACACCCTCGAACAGCAGGTCATTCCGACCTTTTACGAGCGGGATGAACAGGGGCTACCCCGGAAGTGGATCGGGATGATGCGGGACGCCATCCGGTCCGTGCTTCCCGAATTCGGTGCCTACCGGATGGTGAAGGACTACGAAGACTGGGCCTACGAACCGTTGAGCGGCGA
>CAYPTI010000037.1:0-15461 GCA_964413525.1 uncultured bacterium
GTTGAGGGACTCCCGCATTTCCCGGGCCAGTTCGATCAGGTCCTGAAGCGGTTCCCGCCAGTCTCCGGTTTCGCCCTCCGCGGCCTCTTCCACCGCCCGGGCGTGGCGCTGGAGCTGTTGCAACCCGAAGCTCCCCGCCGAGCCCTTGATCCCGTGGGCAATCCGATGAATTTCCTCTCGATCCCCCTGTTTTTCGGCCGAACGGAGGTCCTCGAGATCGGCCGACAGATTCTCAAAGTACTGCGGGAGAACGGGACGTAACTCCTCGTTCACCCGGTCAAAGTACGTCATGGTTGGCTTTCCCGACGAACCACGAATTCTCTCACCGGACGTCTCACCTTCGACAAAACCTGGATGTGGTCAAACATCGAACATTCCGGATGGCTCCCACGAAGGGACCGAGCCCCGGTTCAATCCAGCCGGATGGATCCTTGAAGTCCCCCACCCTAACAAACGCTTCCCCCGGGTGACCAACGGTCGATAAACCGGTCCGGCACCCGGGAAGTGCCTGAACCATCGTTTCCGACCCGTAGGAGGGTTCGCCGATGACTTCCATCCGGTTCCGAGAATGATATCCTGAGTTAGAAATGGCTGTTCCGGAGCCAGGGCCTCTCCTGGAATGCTCCAGACTCAAGGACTCTGCTTCGGCAGTAGACATGAAAACGAACCCGGCCCGGCGCCGGGTGTCATCAACCGACATCATCACCACGAAAGGATGTCTTTCATGAAACGATTGTTTGCCGTTGCCCTGCTGGCTCTGCTGACCCTTTCCTTTGTCGTCGTTCCCACCTCCGATGTGAAGGCCCAGGAGTCGCCGATCGGGATCTCCATATTTAACCCGATCCAGTATCCCGACGAAGCGACGTCCATCCGAGGAATCCGCCTGAACGTCCTGTACGGGGTGAACCAGGATCTGACGGGGGTCGATTTTGGATACGGACTCCCGTTCAACTTTCTCCGCGGGGATCTTACCGGAATCCAGCTCGGCATTTACAACGAAGTGGGGGGGAGTGCCTCCGGGATTCAATGGGGGTTCGTGAACTGGACGATGGAGGATCACCGGGGACTGCAGCTGTCCGCGATCAACCTTGTTGACGGCCAGGTGAGGGGAGCCCAGATTGGGGTGCTCAACGACGCAAGCCACGTCCGGGGACTGCAGTTTGGCCTGGCCAACATGACCGAAACCCTGAACGGAGTGCAGATCGGATTGATCAACCTGAAGGCCGATCCCGGGCCCGGGTTTCCCGATTCGGTCCCGTATACCTTCTTCCCCTTCGTCAACTGGACCTTCTGACCGGTCAGAAGTCCTCCAGTCGTTCCATGTCGTCCCGGTGTTGCTCAAGCATTTCGTTCATCTCCTGGCTGGCCCCGAGATCTCGAGCCACGTCTTCCAGGATTTCGACCGCTTCCAGCAGATCGGCCTTCTGATCCTCGTCTTCAAGGTCCTCAACCACCATCGAAAGCAGGCCCAGGGCCTCCTCCACTCGTTCGATGAATTCGTCCATTCCCATCACTCCTCAAGCTGACTTGTGGTCCAAATTCAGCATCAGTCGGGCGTCCGGTCCTTGATTGGAACAAACGGACTCCGAACGGTTATTATTTCTCCGGCAAGGTACTTTCCATCAACCCCCAACCGATCGGGTTGAACCGAAACCTCCGGAAAAACCCCTCGACCGGGGAGGATGGATCACCTCGAAGAGCGGCGTCGGACTGACCGAGAATCAAGTTAGGGGGTCGTTTGGTCACACCATATGACCCACGTCCGGTCGGGGACATCCGCGTCCGTTTGCTGCATGGTACAGACAGGACCGTATGATTCAATGCCGAATCTGTTCGTCCGGGGAGGCCCGGTTAGGGAGCCGGCCGACTTCCCTCCGGAGGACCGGGACGATCTCGTGCTCCGCCCAATATTATGTCAGGGGAAGAGGGGTCGGGGTCTCGATCCCGCTCGCGAAACCGGTTCCTTCACCAGACAAACAGCTTTTGAATGCTCTGCTCTTCGTGCACGCAGGTGATCGCGTCGGCGAACAGCTTGCTGGTGTTCAGAACCGTCAGGTTGTCGAAGCCCTCCATCTTTCCGTTGAGGGGGATGGTGTCGCAGACGATAATGGTATCCAGTTCGGATTCCCGGAGCCGGCGCGGGGCCGGATCCGACAGGATCGGATGGGTGGCCACCGCGTGAACCGACGCGGCCCCGGCTTCGTCGAGCGCCTCGGCCGAATGGGTCAGGGTTCCGGCGGTATCCACCATGTCGTCCAGCAGGATGCAGTTCTTCCGCTCCACGTCGCCGATGATGTTGGCCACCTGGGACATGTTCGGCTTCGGTCGTCGTTTGTCGATGATGGCGAGTTCAAAATCGAGCCGCTTGGCCAGGGCCCGGGAGCGGTTCACCGCCCCGGCGTCCGGGCTGACGATGACGCTCTCACCGGGGGGAAAGCGTTCCCGAAGGTGATCGATAACCACCGGGGTGGAGTAGAGATGATCCACGGGCACATCGAAGAACCCCTGGATCTGATCGGCGTGCAGGTGCATGGCCAGAATGCGATCGGCTCCGGCTTCCTCCAGCATGTTGGCCACCAGCTTGGCGGAAATCGGTACCCGGGGTCGGTCCTTCCGGTCCTGTCGGGAGTAACCGAAATACGGAATCACCGCCGTCACGCGGGCGGCCGAAGCACGCTTCGCCGCGTCGATCATGAGGAGAAGTTCCATCAGGTTGTCGTTCACCGGCGGACAGGTCGGCTGAACCAGAAACAGGTCCACCCCCCGGACGGTCTGTTCGTACTGAACCCGGGTTTCACCGTCCGCGAACCGTTTGACCGTGATGTCCCCCAGCTCCACCCCGAGCTGACCGGCGATCCGTTCCGCGTGATCCAGGTTGGCGGTTCCGCTGCATATTCGCAAATCACGAAATCGACTCATTCGTTCTCTTCCTTTCGATGACGGGGTTCCCAGACGTCACGAACCCAATTTTCCTGAACCTTCTGGTTCACGCGAGTCAGGGCGAGGCTGTAGGGCGGGACGTCTTCGGTGAGGGTGGTCCCGGCGCCAACAAGGGCTCCTTCTCCCACGGAAACCGGGGCGACGAGTTCGGTGTTGCTCCCGATGAACACCCGATCGCCGATCACGGTCCGGTGTTTCTCGTAGCCGTCGTAGTTGCAGGTGATGGTGCCGGCGCCCACGTTCGTGTTCCGTCCCACCTCCGCGTCCCCCAGGTAGCTCAGGTGAGCCACGTTCGTCTCCTCCCCCACGGTTGATTTCTTGATTTCGACAAAATTGCCAAGCCGGCTTCGATCCCCGGCGACGGCCCCCGGCCTGAGGTGGCAGAACGGTCCCACCCGGACGTCCTCCCCGACCGTCGCCTTCCGGATCACCGACCGCTCAACCCGGGTTCCCCGGCCAAGACTCGAATCGACAATTCGTGAGGAACCGATGATTTTCACGCCTTCGTCCACCCTGCATTCCCCCTCCAGCGTGACGTCCCCACGAAGTTCTACGTCACGGGAGAGTTCCACCCAGGGACCGATGCGAACCCGTTCCGGATCGTGGACGGTCACCCCGTTTTCCAGGGCTCGCCGGACCCGGCGACGGTAGGTCTCCCGTTCGAAGTCCACCAGATCCCGACGGGTGTTGATGCCGCTTACCTCCAGTTCGCTGTCCACTTCGTGGTGCCGGACCGTCCCCCCGGTTTGGTTGATCCGGGCCACCACGTCGGTGAGGTACATCTCCCCGGCCTCGTTGTTCGCCTCGAGCCGCGGCAGATGCTCCCGAAAGGTCCCGCAGGAAGCAAGCAAAATGCCGGTGTTGATCAGGGTGAGGGCCCGTTCCTCCTCGGAAGCATCCGCCTGCTCCACGATTCGCAGCACCTCGTCCGAGTCCCCGGTAACCAGCCGTCCGTACCCGGACGGATCGTCCACCCGGGCGCTGAGAACCAGGCAGTCGGCCTCGTCCTTCAGGAATTGACCCACCAGCCGCTCGTACCGTCCCGGACGGATCCCGGGAATGTCACCGCAGGTCACAAGCAACGGCCGTTCATCGCCCAGATCGGACTTCTTAAGCGCCTGCAGCACGGCGTGTCCGGTGCCGAGCTGTTCCTCCTGAAGGAAGGTGTCCACCTCCTCCGGCAGAACGGCACGGACCGCTTCGGCCTGATGTCCCACCACGACGGAACAATCCTCCATCCCGGCCCGTGACACGCTTCGCAGGACGTGGTGAAGCATGGGCTCCCCGAAACATTCGTGCAGCACCTTGGGCCGTTGCGAATTCATTCGGGTTCCCCTGCCCGCCGCCAGGATCAACGCAGAGGGGGATGGAGTCGAATCCAAGAGGATCCACTTCCTTTCCGAATTCGGTGAAACGAATAATCCTAACGGTTAATCGGGATGACCATAACCCGCTTAGCCTCCTGAACCGGAGGTTCCGGACAACGAACACCGATGGTGTTCAATCGCCGGGTGACGCGGTCTTCGTCCGGACCGGATCGACCGCGGAATGAACCACCTGTCGGACACCGGCCCCTGACGGATATCCTTTCGGGAAACCCAAAACAGGGAGGCAGCGTCCCATGGTTGCTTGCACGGATCCAGGTTGTCGCGCCGAAGGGTCCGGACGGGAGAACGGTCCGGTTCGACCTCGGAAGACGAGTCCGTTGAGTTCCCGGGGATCCACCGGAAGCCTCGGGCGGGAGGCTTGTCTCATTGGCTGAGCGGCAGCGGTCCGCCGGCGTCCTTCCGCGGTTCGAGGCTCCCTCCGGCCGCCGCTGGCTGTTGCTTCTTTATCCCGCCGGACACTGGGGGTTCCCGAAAGGTCACCTCGAGGCCGGCGAATCGGACCGTCAGGCGGCGGCCCGGGAGCTGGGGGAGGAAACCCGGCTGGAGCTGAACCGATGGGACGATTGGTTTCGTCGGAAAATTTCCTACGATTTTCGCTACAATGACGTTCTGATCCACAAAACCGTGGTCTATTTTGCGGGTCCCGTGGGGAACCGGGCCGTTCGTCTGTCCCACGAGCATGAGGAGTACGAATGGCTGAGTGACCGGGAGGCCCTCCGGAGGACAACCTACGACGAGGAACGGAACGTCCTGGCCGACTGGTTGTCCGGCGACCGGGCGCGACGGTAGCTCACTCCGGAGGACCTTCACGTTCCTCGGGAACTCCTTTTGACTTCATGAACGGTAGGATCCAAATCCAGACCGGGAGGAACCGGCCGTGGAGACCGTCTTCTGGGACATCGATACACAGAAGGACTTTTTTCCTCCGGAGGCTCGAATTCCCGTGGAGCGGGCCGATCCGATTCGGCCCGCCCTGGGAACCATCGTGGAGTACGCCCTGGAGAACGACAGCCCGATCCTGAGTTCCGTTTCCGAATATCCCCCCGATCACGCCCGATTTTCCGATGACCCGGACTTCGACACCACCTTCCCGGCGCACTGCGTCGAGGGAACCACGGGGGCCGAAAAAATCGAGGAAACCCGCCTGGAGGACCCGAGCCGGGTGGAGCGGGATCCCCTGCCCGGTGAGCAACTGGACCGGCTGGCCGACGAACAGCACCTTCATCTGATCAAGGCTGACGTTGACAGTTTTGAAAACCCCAACGTCCAACCGCTGGTGGAACGGATCGATCCCTTTCAATTCGCGGTCTTCGGCGTTGGTCTCGACCGGGGGATTAAGGCGGTGGTGGAACATTTGGTGGAACTGAAACAGACCGTCACCGTCATCGAGGACGCCACCTGCGCCCTGAACGAATCCGATCGATCCAGCCTGTTGCTTGATCTGAGGAACTACGGCGTTCAGGTGATCGGCCTCGAGGAGGCCACCAGCGGGTACATTCTCTAAACTGTTGGTCCCGCAATTACCTCAGGGTCATGGGTCGTGCCGCGGGCACCGGTCCGCACGGTCCTGTGAGGCTCCTCGGAACCCAATGAGAGGGATCCGTTTTCCCTGCGGCTCGGAGAGATCCGTACCCGGGGGATTTGTTCCCGTGGAATTGTGTCGGTACCATAAAGCTCCGGAACGGGAGGCTCGATTGCCTTGAAATGGATGCCCGAACTCACCCTGGAACAGGACGAGACCAAGACCGTCGAGACCCACCTCGGTCCGCTGACCGTCCGGCTGGAGGACGATGCCCTCCACTATTCCCACCCGGACTTCGACGATCCCGAGGGTGAACCACCGGTCGAGAAGATCTTCCTCATGGACAGCCTTGGCGACCGGGTGAACCTGACCTTCCGTCCCCTGTACCCGGACCGTCCGATCGTGTTCAAACTGGATGACACGCTCACCATTCCCGCCGGGGAAGACGGGTTCTTCGTACTGACCATCCCGATGGCGGTGGGACTGGTTTTCCAGCGAACCGACACGGTGCTGGAGGAACTGCTTCCGAAACCCCGCAAGCAGACCTACTGGGGTCCCCCGCAGGACGGACTCCTGGCCTACGAAGTGCGGTCCTCCATCTCCACCGACGCCCCGGACCGGACCGTCAGCACCGCGACCGACACCGCCGTGGTTCCGGTGTGGTTCCGAAACCGCTACGACGAAACCCATCAGATCAAACGGTGCCTGGTTCCCGTCCGGGAACTGGACCTGTACCGAAACGACGAAGATGATCTGGTGTTTGAAGTGGTTTCCCTGGTTCAGCAGGACGAATTCTACCAGGAACCCAACCCCCTCAAACGGCCGCCCCGGGAAATGAAGCAGCGCTTGAACCATTTCCTCAAGGCCCCCAATCAACCTCAGACCCTGTTTGAACGGGTGAAGGGGCTGCCCCGCCTGGATACCCTCACCAGCGTGTTCATGAACCGATGATCGAGGCTGCGGAACAGGTTCTCCTGAGCATCGACTGGACGGTCGTAGCCGTCGTGGCGGCCACCGCGGTGGTCACCGTCCTGGCAGCCAAGTACCTCGCCAAACTGGCCGGCAAACAGATCGAGCAACGGATGGACGTTACCTCCGGCATGCTGGTGGACAAGGTGGTCTTCTACGGGATCATTGCCTTCGGGTTCGCGGTGATTCTCCAGCAGCTCGACGTCGGCATATCGACCCTGCTGGCCGCCGGGGGAATCCTCGGCATCGCGCTTGGGTTTGCCTCCCAGACCGCTTTCTCCAACATGATCAGCGGCATCTTCCTGGTGTTTGAACGGCCCTTCGAGGTCGGGGATCTCATCCGGATCGACGAGCGGTTCGGGGCCGTGGACAGCATCGATCTGCTGTCCACCAAGATCCGGATGCTGGACAACCTCACCTGGCGAATTCCGAACGAAAAACTGATCAAGAGCGACATCATCACCATCACCCGGTACGACATCCGGCGGATCGACATCGCCACCAGCATCAGCTACGAGGACGACATCCAGACCGCCCGGGATACCCTCATCCGAACCGCGGAGGAGAACCCCATGGTCATGGGGGACCCCGAGCCGGTCACCATCGTGAATTCCATGGGGGACAGCGGGATCGAACTGATTCTGCGCTGCTGGTTCAACAAAAACGACTACATCCAGCTGCTGGCCGACCTCACCCAGGAGGTGAAGGTCAGCCTCGAGGAAGCCGGCTGCACCATTCCCTTCCCCCACCGGACCGTCTACCTTCGGGAGGAGGAGGAATGGCAGAAGGCCCACCTGATGGAGGCCGAGCAGGAGGCTCCCGAGGAGTCCTTCGTGGATTCCTCCGAATCCTCCTGACCGTCCGCTCGGTTCATTCGGTTCGATCCCCGTCACCCAACCCGTCAGGAACCTGTCGACGAGCCCCGGACGGGGTACTTGAAACCTCGACGTCCCGATGACCTCACCCGAACCAGGGGTTTCCCGCCACCGGTTCCCAACCGGATCGGTCCGGCGGCGTCGATCACGAACGGGACGTGGTCGATCCCCCATCGCAACCGGAACGGCCCGCCGGAGTACGAATTTATTGACCTGGTTGAGGAGGAGGCCCGAGTCAGTCCCTGACTACCAACCGTACCGGATCAGAAGATACCCGAGGACCAGGAGAATCGCCACGATCGTTCGAACAGGCCAGCCACCGTCCGAAAAATCGGCCTCGTATTGTTCGTATTGATTCGGTTGGCCGGACGGTTCCGGCGGCTCGTCCCCGCCGTCGGTCACCCCGCCGAGGTCCGCCTGATTCAATAGATTCCGGGCCTCCCGGATGCTCTCCTCCGGGACGCGGATCGAGGTCTGGCCTCCGATGTTCATCCGGCTGCTGACTTCGTTGCCCGTCTCAACCGGGATGTCTTGAGCCTCGAGCAGGCTCACCACGGCACTGACCAGGGCATGATCTCCGGTGGACAACAGTTCCACCCAGTTCCGGGTTCGGTTCTCGCCGGTCGAGCCTGCGTTATTCGGGGAAATGAGTCCTCATCCATTCAATCCACCGTTCGTCCGGCGTCACGATCCGCAGCCGGTTCAGGTGGGTGGCGGGATAATGGGCCAGGTCTTCAATCAACGTCTTCGCCGCTTCCTCCGGATCCAGATCATCCGCCCCGCTGGGGGGGAGAAATTTCGGCATGGTGGCGGAGCCGATGCCTTCTTCGTCCACCATCACCAGCGCCGTTCGTACCCCCACTCGGAGGTTCTCAAGCGTGGTCGGGGTTCCGGGCCCCGACTGGACGGGAGCATGAACGATGGTTTCAAACGGAAGCTCGCCGGCGCCGGTGATCGCGGTCGACCCCACCCGAACCGGCGCCTCGTCAGCCAATTTCATCCGGGCTTCCTGTCCCATTCCCTCGAGAACCCCGGTCACCCAGCTTCCTTCCTCAAACCGCGCTCCGACCGTCGGGTGGATCAAACCTTCCGACTCCGATTCCAGGGGATCACCCCGATCGAGCGAAATTGACCAGCCCATGGTACGTCTTCCTTTCTCCGACGGTGACGGAATTTCGTACCTCCGAACCGGTTCGCCGTATCGGTCCGGCACGGTTGGAGCCGAACCGTCGCCTGAAGCGAATTGACCACCGGCAGCGGCCGGGATTGCGATTGATGTCCGGTGTACCAACGGTTCCCGCGACCACCATTCTCCCGTCCCATTGTAACCTGAATCGATGGTAGAGACGTATCCTGATCCTGATCCGGGAGGCGTCGTCCCCTCGACGGTCCGGTTCCGGTCGACCGAGAAGGACGAAAGGGCTCCGCGTTTCAAACCGGATCGGACCCGACCCGGGCCAACCGGTTGCAGTCGAGGCACTTCCGGTTCGTTCGGTGACCGGTTTGAAGGGTGACTTCTTGATCTCCATCAAATATTGGAAAGAATGTATTCTCTCTTATGAACAAGCAGGCACCGATTCCGGGAGGCTCCCATGGCCGAACCGACCTGGTGGGTTTATCTTGGCGACGAAGTCCGGGGTCCCTTTTCCGCCCGGGATCTGGCCGATCTGGAACAACTGAGTCCCGACACCCAGATCTGTCCCGACGGAACCGAATCTTGGCGGGTGCTTGAAAATTATCCTGATCTCGTCGAGAGGATCCAATCCATCCGATCCGGAAGATCCACCGAATCCGAGTCGGAGGAACCTTCCACGGAGTCGAATTCGACCCCGCGGGACGACGCTCAGGCCCGGATTGACGGGGAAGGACAACGCTCGTCTCCGTCCCCCGGTCAGTCCGAAAACGAACCCGCGGTGGCGGCCGGGAACCCCCCGGAGGAGACCTGGTACATTCGGCTCGGGCCCGACACGAGCGATCCCTTCACCCTGGAGGAGTTAAAAAACGCCCCCTCGTTAACCGGACAAACGGAGGTCCGCCGGGAGTCGGAGGACGAATGGCGGGAGGCCGGGGAGGTCCCCGAACTGATCGATACCGTTCGCACTTCCTCCCCGGGGAAGAATACACAAACCGGCTCCGACCCTTCGTGGAGGACCTGGGCGCTGCTTGGCATTTTCCTTCTGGTGCTCATCGTATACCTCTACGTTGACGTGCTCTAGCCCCGCCCGGGACTAGGAATCCCGCTGTCGGGACGCCCGATACCACGCCGACCGTTTGTATTCCTTCACCGCTTCCCCGATCAGAACGCTGAACACCGCCGCCAGGGGAATGGCCAGCAGGATGCCCGTCATCCCCATTAAGAAACCAAACAGGGTCAGGGAAAAAATAATCCAGACGGGGTGCAAATCGAGGGCTTCGCCGATGATCGTGGGGGTCAGGAAGGAACTCTCAAGTGTCTGGACAAGCATGTAGAACACCAGCGTCAGGACGAGCCAGATTCCCGGCCCGAACTGGTACCCGGCGATGGCGGCGGTCAGAAGAAACCCCACGGACGGACCGAGGTAAGGGATGATGTTCAGAAACCCGGCCAGCAACGCCAGGGCGAGACCCCCCTGCAACTGAAGCGGTGCAAAGCCCAGGAAGAACACAACCGACAGCACGCAGGAGACGATCAGGTACCCCCGGAGATAAGCACGAAGAAGTCGGTCAATTTCATCCAGAACCCGATCAAGCCGGGGCCGATAGGACACCGGGACCAGGTCCTTGGTGGCCGCGACGATCCGTTCGTAGTCCCGGAGAAAATAGATCGTGACGATGAACGCCAGCCCGGCCTTGATCAGAAATTCAAACACCCCGACGGTCTGCGCGGCGACGAACGTAAGGTACCCGACTCCCTCCTGAAGGGTTCCGAGCAGCAGATCGAGATTGGCAACCACCCAATCCTGCAATTGTTCGGTCCAGTCGGCGGGTTGGAGCTGTTCAAACAGACCTTCCAGGTAGGGTTCCAGGACGGCGGGAGTCGCCTGTCGGAGGGACGAGACCAGATCCGGGGGATTCTCAAGCACGTTCAAAATGACGCCGGTAAGCTGAACGGTCTGCTGGACCACCAGGACCACCAGAAATCCTCCGATCAGCAACCCCACCAGCAGGAGCACCACCACGGAGGCCGTCCGGGGGAGCCCCGTTCGATCGTTCATCCAGGCCACGACGGGTTGAAGCACGTACGCCGCCAGAAACGCAACCAGGAACGGAATCCACACCGTCCTCAGCAGGAACACTCCCACCCCCATCCCCAGCAGGACCAACACCACCGTGATGGTCCGGGCCCACAGGGGCAGGTCGTTCAGCTCAGAAAACATCCCGTCATCCTCCCGTTTGTCCGGGAACGCCGTTCCCGGATGCTCCCCCGTGGATGGACAATTCGTCTTCCGTCCGACTTCCTCCACCATGCTACGATCGTCCCCCACCGAACCCAACGACGCACGCCCCGACTTGAAGGAAAAGAAGATGATGCTGTACTATTTCGTTTTGCATTCCCAGATGGAACCGACTCCGGGGGGAGATGATCGGGGAACGCGTCGGGAGGTGAAGATACCCTGAACGGACGAACGGAAATCTTGCAGCGCAAGCTTACCGAGTTTCTCAATCAGCAGGACTACGAGGGACTCAAATCAAACCTGGAGATCGTCCACCCCTCCGATCTGGCACGGGTCCTCGGTCAGATGGACCCGGATCAGGCCCGGGAAGTCTTCGTTCGGGCCCCGGATGAACTCCAGCGAGACGTCCTGGAAGCCATGCCCGCCACCCTCGCGGCCGAGATCCTGGAAGAATTCGATCCGGACGTCCGGGCCGACCTGCTCACCCGGGTCAACCCGGACGACGCGGCGGATATTTTTCTCGACTTCACCAAGGAACAGCAGGAGGCGCTGCTTCCTTCCATCTCGGACGAATCCAAACGACAGGAACTGATCGATCTGATTTCGTATCCGCCCGACAGCGCCGGGGGGATCATGACCACCGAGTACGTCACCGTGAACGAGGACGCCACGGCCGAGCAGGCCATCGAAGCGGCCCGGGAAGCCTCCAGCCAGGCCGAAACCATCTACTACGTCTACACGACCGACGACTCCGGACGGCTCTCCGGGGTCCTGTCGATGCGGGAGCTCTTACAGAAGGATCCCGAGACCCCGGTGAACGATTTTGCCCGGCGGGACCTGTTCAAAGTTCGACTCGACGACGACCAGGAGGAAGCGGCGTCGTACCTGGAACGGTACCAGTTGCTGGCCGTCCCGGTGGTGGACGCCCGGGACCGGATGCGGGGAATCGTGACCATCGACGACGCGATGGACGTGATGAGGGACGAGGAAACCGAAGACATCTACAAACGGTCGGGAATGTCCTCCGTCGAGGCGCTGGAGACCGAACGGAGCCACCGGGTCATCAACGCTACTGTTTGGACCAACATGCTGGTCCGCATGCCCTGGCTGATCATCGTCGGGATCGGCGGGCTGATCGCCGGGGCGGTCATCGGCGCCTACGAGGCCACCCTCGAGGAGGCCGTCACGCTGGCGTTCTTCCTGCCGGTGCTGATGGACATGGGGGGCAACGTCGGCACCCAGTCCACCACGATTTTCGTCCGCGGAATGGTGCTGGGACACATCGACCCGAAGACGTTCTTCAAGGACCTGATCCGGGAACTCCTCCGCACGGGACTGGCCTTCGGCCTGATCTTCGGGGGAATGGTGTTCTTCGTCGCCTACGCGATGCAGGTCTGGGTGCGGGGCGAATCCCCCGAGAGGGCGGTCCTCTTCGGGGTCATCGTGGGGCTGTCCATGTTCCTGATCATCCTGGTGGCCAGCCTGGTGGGCTACCTGGTCCCCTGGCTCACCCACCTGATGGGCTGGGATCCGGCCGCCGCCAGCAATCCCGTGGTCACCACCATCAAGGACATCACCGGGGTGCTGATTTACTTCAGCGTCGCGACCTTCTTCCTGATGTAACCTCGTCGGGCGATCCTGTTCCGGCGTCAGGATTCCTGTTTGATCGCCCGGGCGATGTCGTCGGTAATGCCGGCGATGTCCGTCAGTTCATCGATCTCCGCTTCCCGCGCACGGGCCGGGCTTCCAAACGTTTCAACCAGCTTTTTCAGGCGTTGCTCGCCGATCCCCTTAACCTCGGACAGCCGGGAGTTCAGCATGCCCTGCCGACGGGTCCGGTGGTAGTCCACGGCGAACCGGTGGGCTTCGTCCCGTATCCGCTGAAACAGCTGAAGGACGGGCGATTCCTCCGGCAGGTCGTAGGGAGCCTCCCGTCCGTCGACAAACAGGAGTTCCCGTTCCTTGGCCAGCGAGGTAACGGGACAGTCCACCCGTGTTTCGTCCAGCACCTCCCGGGCCGCCGACAGCTGCCCGCGTCCGCCGTCCACGAAAAACAGGTCCGGCATCGTCCGGTCCTCCTCCCGAAGCCGGTGAACCCGGCGCCGGAGGACCTCCCGCATCGCCCCGTAATCGTCCCCGTCATCCACCTCCCGGATCTTGAACCGGCGATAGTCCTGCTTCTCCGGTTCGCCGTTAACGAACCGCACCATGCCGGCCACGGTCTCGTTGCCCTGGGTGTGGCTGATGTCAAATCCTTCGATCACCTGCGGAAGCCGGTCCAGATCGAGCAGATGCTGGCTCACCGACAGGACGTCACCCTCCCGCTTCCGGAGGGAGATTGATTGTTCGCGAGCCTCCAGCTCGGCGCTGCGTTCGGCCGACCGGATCAGGCGCCGTTTTTCTCCCTGCCGGGGAACCCGGATCTCGACGGACCGTCCGGCCCACTCCGCCAGCCGGTCTCCGACCCACTCCTCGTCGGGAAGCTCCTCGGCCACGAGCAGCCGCCGGGGGAGATCGTTCTGTCGTTCGTAGAAGGTGAGGACAAATTCCTCCAGGGCCTCCCCCGGGTCGGGGGCTTCCGACCGCAGGGTGAATTCCCGCCGGTGGACCATCCGGTGGTCCCGGATCACAAGCATCACCACGGCCGTGACCGATTCCGCGTGGCCGAGGCCCAGCACGTCCGCGTGTTCCGTGGCCTCGATGAAGGGCTGGTGGTCAACGGTTTCCTCCAGAGCCTCCAGCCGGTCCCGGTAAATGGAGGCGGCCTCATACCGGTGTTCCTCGGCGTGTTTGTCCATAGTCTCCTCCAGTCGCTCCCGGATCGGTCCGTAGTTGCCACGGAGGAATTCGCACAGGTCCTCGATCATCTCCCGGTAGCTGTCGACCGACTGTTTCCCGACACAGGGGGCTTCACACTGTTTGATGTGGTAGTCCAGACAGACGGAAAACCGTTCCTCGTCGCCGCCCGGAGGCAGGTCGTCGTTGCAGGACCGGAACGGGAAGATGTCCCGGATGGTGGAGAGGGTTTTTCGCATGCTGCCGACGTTGGTGTAGGGACCGAAGTACCTCGCATCGTCGCCGGGGATTTTTTTGCGCGAAGTCAACACCCGGGGGTACGGCTCGTCCATGGTGATTTTGATGTACGGGTAGCGCTTGTTGTCCCGGTAGGAAATGTTGAACCGGGGACGGTGGGACTTGATCAGGTCGTACTCGACTTCCAGCGCCTGTTGTTCGGTTTCAACAGGAATGGTGTCAAAGTCGGCGATCGACTCGCGGAGTTTCTGACGGCGTGGGTGAGGAGAGGAACCCCGGAAATAACTTCGCACCCGATCGCGCAGGCTCTGCGCTTTGCCGACGTAGATAATCTCCCCCTGCTCGTCCTTCATCAGGTAGACACCGGGCTGATCGGGCAGGTTGTTCAGCATTGACTCAGTATTACTGGCTTTGTCTGACATTCCCTTCCTCCTTCCGCCGCTCCATCACGATTGCGTCCTCCTGATTGTCGGAATAATAGGAGGGCTTGCGGCCAATGTTCCGGTAACCGAGTCCATCGTACAGGGTCCGGGCCGGGGTGTTTGACTCCCGGACCTCCAGTTGAAACGGCCGGTCGTGATCCAGCGATCCGTGCATGGCGTTCATCAGCCGCCGGGCGATTCCGTTCCGACGGACCTCCCGATCAACAGCAATGGTGGTTATGTGCAGTCGGTCGGGAAGGATCCAGCAACCCACATGTCCCCGAACCCCGACTCCGTCTTCGTACACGAACCAGCGGCTTCGTGCGTTGTGCTCGACCTCCTCCCGGAGGGCTTCTTCGTCCCACTTTTCCCGGGAAAACGTGCGCCGTTCCCGGGCGAGAACATTCGCCACGTCCCCGGGGTCCATGCGGCGTACGGTCCCCCGTTCAGACGGTGACTTCGTCACGTTCCCGACTGCGTTGCGCGTCGCTTTTTCGGACGTACAGCGGCCGGACGCGATCCGGATCGCCGGCCTCGGCCTCCGGATCCTCCCGCTGGATCATACCAACCAGCGGCACGGAGAGGGACCGGCTCTGAACCTCCGGATACCAGCGCCAGGCGGCCGGCCACCGGGACGGGTCGAGGGACTGGTCCCGCTGACGGCTGACCACGGTTTCGGTTCGATCGTCGACCCGGGATCGCAACCGTTCCGGAGTCACCAGTTCCGGCTCCGTTTGGGCCCTCAACCCGGGTTCACCCTGTTCAAATACCTGATGGTAGAACTGTCCCCGACGGGCATCCAGCAAGACCCGGATCGGTGTCGTTGCGGGATGAACCCACTCGGCCATGAGCCGGAGGGTGGACACGGTAACCAGCGGCCTGCCGGCCGCCAGTGCCAGGGTCTTGGCGGTGGTCACCGCGAGCCGGATGGCGGTGAA
>CAYPTI010000038.1:0-3821 GCA_964413525.1 uncultured bacterium
GTGACCCTGGTTGTCCTGCTCGTCCTTATCGCCCGGGTCCTGGACCTGTGGGGGACGGATCTGGTTCCTCAAATTGAGTACGTTATCCCGTTTGCCTCCGTCATCATGCTCATTGCGATCATGGTCGGGCTGGAATTATCGGTCCTGGTGACCGTGTTTCTCTCCCTGCTGATCGCGTCGTTCTTCGGATTCTCCCTGGAATTGCTCGGAATGTTTCTGCTCGGGGGGCTCGCGGCGGCCTTTTCGGTCGAGGGAGTGGAACGACGGTCGGAATTGATCCGGTGCGGAGTGATGATCGCCCTGGCCCAGGTCCTCGGGGTCGGTCTGCTGTACGCGCTGTCGAGGACGTATTTTCTGGAACCGGAACTGGGGATTTCCATTCTCTGGGCGGCCGGCAACGGATTTTTGCTGGTCCCCCTGATCGTGATCGGATTGCTTCCCTACCTGGAGAAGGGGTTCGGCATCACCACCAACTTCAGTTTGATCGAACTGGTGGACCTGAACCATCCGCTACTGCAGGAGCTGTTCGAAAAGGCTCCCGGCACCTACCAGCACAGCATCATGCTGAGCAATCTGTGCGAACGGGCGGCCCGGGCGATCGGAGCCAACGCCCTGCTGGTCCGGGTGGGGGCCCTGTACCACGACATCGGGAAGGTCGACAAACCCCGATATTTTATTGAGAACCAGAGCGGGGGGGAGAACCCGCACGAAGAACTCAAACCCACCCTGTCCGCCACCATTCTCAGGGCTCACGTGAAGGAGGGAATCAAGCTTGCCGAGGAGGCGGGGTTGCCGCCGGAAATCGTCGACTTTATCCGGCAGCACCACGGCACCAACCTGATCCGGTACTTCTTCAACGAAGCCAGGAAGAGTGACGAAACCGTGAATCGGGAGGATTTTCAGTATCCCGGCCCTCGGCCGCAAACCCGGGAGGCGGGAATCTGCATGATCGGGGACGCGGCCGAAGCGGCCAGTCGTACTCTGGAGGATCCCACCCCCAAGAAACTGGGGGAGATGATCCAGCAGATCATCGAGGAAACGTTCCGGGACGGACAGTTGAACGAATGCGGGCTTACGGTCAAGGATCTGAACACGATTTCGTCGATTTTTACCCGGGTTCTGTCGAGCGTTCACCACCAGCGGATCCGGTACCCGGATCAGGTCGATGAGGAACTCCCGGAGGTCCAGCTGGGGGACCGGGAAACCGATGAGGAGGAAGGCGTCCCCCGGCGTGAATGGGCGGACGAACCGGATGAATCTGCTGATTCATAACCCGGAGGAGTTTCCCGGCACCGAGTCCGGGCTGAGAACCCTGGTCGACTGGCTCGCGAACCGGGAATCCCTGCCGGAGACGATGTCGATCGTGTTCGTCGCCGAGGAGGAAATGTCCCGCTGGAACGAACGTCACCGGGGCCGGGACGGAGCCACGGATGTGTTAAGTTATCGGTACGAGGACGAGGGAGAGGTCCTGATCTGTCCCGGGGTGATCGACCGGTTCGTCGAGCGGGAGAACCGTCCCAGGCTGACCACGTACTGGGAGGTGCTCCTGCACGGCCTGCTCCACCTGTCGGGGTACGATCACGAACGGGACGACGGGGAACATCTGAACCGGCAGGACACACTCCTGGAGGAATGGTTCCGGGACCATCCCGACCGGATCGGGGAGATGGTTTCTTCGTGACGATCGTTGTCTGGATCCAGCTGGCCGTGCTCGTTGTGTTGCTGTTTTTCTCCGGGTTCTTTTCCGGCTCGGAGACAGCCCTGACGTCGCTGGGCAAGTTGCGCAGCAAACGGCTGATGTCGGAACTGCGGAACCGGGATGAGGACCTCCGGTTCGCCCGGGACCTGGAGTACTGGCTGGAGGAATCCGAGGACATCCTCATCAGCATCCTGATCGGGAACAACCTCATCAACATCGCCGCCTCCGCCCTGGCCACCGTGGTCGCGACCGAGATCTTCCAGTCCGTGTTTCAGTTTGATCAGGCCCTGGCTCTGGGCAGCAGCGTGGCCGTGGGCCTCGTGACCTTTTTTGTGCTCGTGTTCGGAGAAATTACCCCCAAATCGTACGCCAAACAGAACCCGGAGACCTTCGCCCGGGTGATCCTGCGGCCGATCATCCTGTTTACGAAAGCGATCACCCCGGCCATCTTCGCCATGCGTCTCATTACCCGGTTCATCCTCCGGGCCGGCGGCTGGGAAATGCCCCGCAGCCAGACCCGGATTACGGAGGAGGAACTGAAACAGCTGGTCTACGCCGGGGGGCAGGAGGGGGCGCTGGAACCCTCCGAACTCGAGATGCTCCACAGCGTGTTTGATTTTGACGAGACCGTGGTTCGGGAGGTTCTCACCCCGAGAGTGGACGTGGTGGCCCTGGAGGTTGGAACCTCGTACGAACAGATGCTGGAGGTCGTACGGGACACCGGGTTCAGCCGGTTCCCGGTCTACCGGGAAAAACTCGATCAGATCGTGGGGGTTCTCAACATCAAGGACCTGATCACTCAGCCCGACATCGGGGAGGACAACTTCGACCTCGAATCGATCAGTCGGCCCGCTTACTTTGTCCCCGAATCGAAGAAGGTCGATCAGCTGCTGGCGGAGTTCCGCCGCAACCAGGTTCACCTGGCCATCGTGGTGGACGAATACGGAGGGGTCAGCGGGGTCATCACCCTGGAGGACGTGATCGAGCAGATCGTGGGGGAAATTCAGGACGAGTTCGACGACGAGGAGGACTGGATCGTGCCGGTGGAGGAGGATTCCTACCTGGTGGACGCCCGGATCGATCTGGACGAACTGGTGGAATCGCTTCACCTGGATCTTCCGTCGGAGAAGTACGATTCACTGGGGGGCATGATCGTGGAGGAACTGGGTCGAATCCCCCGGGAGGGTCATGAACTGGATCTGATGGGGATGCATTTCAAGGTGGTGTCGGCCGACCGGAAGCGGGTAAAAAAAGTCCGCCTTTCCGTAACCGATGAGACCGAAGCCATGCTTTCCTCCCACGTGCCGGGTGTCTCCGAGGGGAGCGACTGAGATGGGGTACCGGACCACTCGAGGGATGATCTTGAGTCGACGGGATCTGTTTGAACGGGATCAGGAAATCGTCCTCCTGACCCCTGAGTTTGGCGGCATCACTGCCCGGGCTCCTCACGCTCGAAGTTCCCAGAAAACCTACTGCGGTCGCCTGGAACCCCCGAACGAAGTCCGGGCGCGGCTGTACCGGGCCCGGGAGAACAGCCGCTGGACCGTCTCCGAAGTCTCGCTGGAGACCGTCCTGGCCGACGTGTTCGAACAGGGAAGCCGGGAGGACGTCTGGCCCCTTCTGTCCCTGTATCGGGACCTGTTTCAGGAAGGCAAACCGGCCCGGGATCCCTACGCCCGGCTTCGCCACGGATTACGACTCCTTCAGGAAGGATTCGAACCGGTCAAGCTCGTCGTGGCCCGGGTGCTGGCCCGGGCCGCCGTTTCGCAGGGCCTGGAGCTGCCGCTTGACGCCTGTGTTGAGTGCGGCCGGAAGGCCGTCGGGGAGCCCGGGGTGCTGGCCTTCGAACAGGGGTTTGTGTGTCGCGAATGTGCCTCTGGCGAATCGCCCTCCCGCTTCCCGCTCCGGCCGGGTAGCCGGCGGTTGCTGAAGAGCCTCCTGCGGGAGCCGTGGGACCGGGTCGTCGAAGGGACGGTTTCACGGGAGGACCTTGTCGAGGTCGAGTCGCTTCTGTACCGTCTGTTTCACTTTCATTTCGACATCAGCGTCGAGGCGCTCCGGGTGCGTCGGGAACTGAATTCCGCCTGAACCGGAGGTTCCGAACTCGAACCTGTGTCCGTGT
>CAYPTI010000038.1:3921-6211 GCA_964413525.1 uncultured bacterium
CGGGGATGCCTGATCGCTCAGCCCACCGATATCGAGGTCGGGGCCGGGACCTTCAACCCTCACACCTTCCTAAAGGTCCTCGGGCCCGAACCCTACGACGTAGCCTACGTCGAACCCTGTCGGCGCCCGGCCGACGGCCGGTACGGAGAAAATCCCAACCGGCTGGGGTACTACTACCAGTACCAGGTCATCCTCAAACCCCCTCCCGACGACGTTCAGGACCTGTTTTTAAACTCCCTGCTTCAGTTGGGCCTGGACCCGGAGGAACACGACGTTCGGTTTGTCGAGGACGACTGGGAATCCCCGACCCTGGGCGCCTGGGGCCTGGGCTGGGAGGTCTGGCTGGACGGAATGGAGATCACCCAGTTTACCTACTTTCAGCAGGTCGGAGGGGTTGAACTGGACCCGGTCTCCGTGGAATTAACCTACGGACTCGAACGGATCCTGATGTACCTCCAGGACGTCACCAGCGTGTACGACCTGACCTGGAGCGAGGATCGGAGCTACGGGGACGTCCACCTGGAGACCGAACGGGAATATTCGAGTTATTTTTTTGACATTGCCGATCCGGATCGCCTCCGGGAATGGTTCCGGCAGTACGAGCGGGAAGCCGGTCTCTGTCTCGAGAACGACCTGATTTACCCCGCCTACGATTACGTCATGAAGATGTCCCACCTGTTTAACAGCCTCGACGCCCGGGGAGTGCTGAGCGTCTCGGGCCGAGCCTCCATGGTGGGCGACGTCCGGACGATGGCCAACCGGGTGGCCCGGGGCTACCTGGACACCCGGTACGGGGAGGAGGAATCGTCATGAGCGACCTGTTCGTCGAACTCGGCGTGGAGGAAATTCCCGCTCGCATGATGGAGGACGCGCTGAAGGAAGTTCGAGCAGAAGTGCGAAGCTGGGCCGAGAACCGGCGGCTCCTCCCCAAGGAAGGCGACCCGGCTTCGGCCGGCGTCCGGGCCGTGGGAACTCCCCGAAGACTGGTGGTGGAAGCGACCCTCCGGGGTCATCAACGAGCCAGGGTGCAGCAAATCAAGGGACCGCCCGAGCAGGTCGCCTACGACGAAGGAGAACCGACTCCGGCGCTGGAGGGATTTCTTCGCCAGCACGATCTTGAGCCGGAGGACGCCGACGTGGAAGAACTGGATGGAGGCTCCTATGTAGTCGCCCGGGTGGAGCGACGGGGCTCGACCCTGGAAGACTGTCTCCGAGAGGACCTGGAGGATCTGGTGCTCGGTCTGGACTGGCCCAAATCAATGCGGTGGGAATCCTCCAACGTACGGTTCGTCCGCCCCCTTCGCTGGCTGGTCTGCCTGGTCGATGATGAGCCGCTGAACCTTCGGGTGGGACCCGTGGAGTCCGGCACCGAGAGCCGCGGACTCCGGTTTACCGACCGGGAACGGTTCCGGGTGGAGACGACGAAGCAGTACCGAGAAGTTCTGAAGGAGCAGGGAATTGTTCTGGATCAGACGGAACGGAGCCGGAGGATCCGGCGACAGGTTGAGGACCGGACGGCGGACGTCAACGGCGAACCCGTGCTGGATCCGTCGTTGCTGGAGGAAGTCACTCACCTCGTGGAAGCTCCCGAAGCTTTCCTGGGCACGTTTTCGGAACGATTTCTGGCGGTCCCGGACGTGGTGCTTCGGAAGGCCATGGTGTCCCACCAGAAGTACGTTCCGGTGGAGGACGGTGACGGGGACCTGATGCCGTACTTCCTCGGGGTCCGAAACGGTTCATCCGAAGGCATCGACGTGGTCCGGGAGGGCAACGAGAAGGTCATCCGGGCCCGGCTGGCCGACGCGGAGTTCTTTTATGAGAAGGATCGGGAACGGGAGTACGAGTCCTACCGGGAGGACCTGGAGGGGGTGGTCTTTCAGGAGGAGCTTGGAAGCCTGTACGACAAAACGGAACGGCTGGGTGTCCTGGCCGAGCAGGTCGCGGAAGAGGAGGGCTTGCCGGATTGGTTTCCCCGGGCCGCCCGCCACGCCAAGAACGACCTGGTAACCAGCATGGTCGAGGAGTTTCCCGACCTCCAGGGAACCGTGGGACGGATCTACGCCGGGGAGTCCGGCTGGAGCCCTGACGCCTCCCGCGTCATCGAGGAGCATCATGCCCCCTCCGGCCGGGAGGACGATCCGGCCGGATCCTATCCCGGGGCCTGGCTGGCGGTGCTCGACCGATTCGACACCCTGGTCGGATTCTTCCGGCTCGGGGAACGTCCGACCGGTTCTTCCGATCCGTACGGCCTGCGACGGGACGCCCTGGGGGTGCTTCGGACCATGCTGGA
>CAYPTI010000038.1:6311-8910 GCA_964413525.1 uncultured bacterium
CCTGACGACTTCGATGCCGATTTGTTGGACCGGTCCGAGGAGCGTCGGTTGATCCGGGCCGTCGACGAGCTCGAACTGAACGATTCCCTGGATCGGTTTCCCGAGCCGCGGGATCTGGACGAAGCCGTTGACGCGCTGGCGGACGTGGTGGAGCCGGTGAACGACTTCTTCGACGAAATTATGGTGATGGCGGAGGAGGAGCCCCTCCGGCGGGCCCGGCTGGCGTTGCTGGCCGAACTGGCCGGGGATCTGGATCGAGTGGTTGATTTCGGAGCCCTGGATCCGATCCTGTGACCCGTCCGGGCCACGGGATTAATCGTCGGATGACAGGTCGTCAGACGGAAAATCATGGTTTGTCCGGGTTTGGTTGTCATTTTTCCGGTACCTTCTATGGTTGTATCAATACGAAATCGTACCGAACGGGGAGTGAACCGATGTGAATCGAACCCAACGGAGCATCGTCCTTTTGCTGGGCCTTCTTCTGGTGGTCGGGGGATGGATGGTTCCCGACCCCGGATTGGCGGATGATTTTGAATTTGATTTTGGCGCGGAGGAGGAGTACAAGGAGTTTGTCGAGGAAGCCGGCATGGCCCTCAGTTATCCGGCTCTGGATCCGGCCGGAGCCAAAGGAGTAATCGGCTGGGACGTCGGCGCCGGGGTGACCTTCGCCGACATTCCGTCCGGAGAGGCCATGGACGAGGCGTTTGGCGGGGATGCTCCAAATTATTTGCCGCTTCCGAAGGTCGGTTTTTCAAAGGGGCTCGTCTTCAACACCGACGTGTCGGCCTTTGTTTCCACCGATCCCGACGGCGACGCCACCTACGTCGGCCTGGCCGGAAAATGGGCATTCATCCCCGGAGGGTTTTCAACCCCATCCGTGGCCGTACGGGCCACCGCCACCCGGCTGTTCGGGGTCAGCGAATTCGACCTCCGGACGGTCGGAGCCGACCTGACCATCAGCCAGGGGTTCGGCCTCGACATCGGGGGGTTCACGCCCTATGCCGGGGTCAGCACCGTCAACATCAAGGGGGACGAAGATTTTGATCAGGGAGTAAGTCCCGGGTCCCACTCGTCCACGGAGGGGAAATATTACCTCGGGGCCCGGCTGGACCTGCCGGTGTTCGTGGATCTTACCGTTCAGTACGACGCCCCCTTTGACCAGGACACCAGGCTCTACAGCCTCCAGGGGACCATCGGTTTCTAACCGACTTCCTTCGTTCGACATCGGGATCGCTGGCTCCGGCATCACCGGTCTCCGGTTGGTTTCGTAGGGTTGGAACCCCGGTTACGAACGGTTTTTCTCCGGGGCATTCCTGGTTGTGATTGGTTGATTTTTCCCCCTGACTCGCTACCCTCTATCGTTGTTTGAATGGCCATCTGACCGGACTCTCAAAGACGGGTCGAAACCGGCCACCACCTTACCTTCAGGAGGAAATATGATGTCAACCACCACCGAAACGGACACCGGGACACAACATGTATTCTTTTTTGGCGACGGGGAGGCCGAAGGCGGAGCGGATCTTGCTCATCTGCTGGGAGGGAAGGGGTCCAACCTGGCGGAGATGAGCCGGATTGGAATCCCGGTTCCGCCCGGATTCACCATCTCCACCGAGGTCTGCAACCTGTACTTCGAGAACGACGGGGAATACCCCGAAGGCCTCGAGGAGACGGTCGACGAATACGTTGAACGGCTGGAAGGGTTGATGGACGGACAGCGGTTCGGGGATCCCGAAAACCCCCTCCTGCTGAGCATTCGGTCGGGGGCCCCGGTGAGCATGCCGGGGATGATGGATACCGTGCTCAACCTGGGGCTCAACGACGAGACGGTCAAGGGGCTGGAAGACCAGTCCAACGACCGGCGGTTTGCTTACGACAGCTACCGGCGGTTCGTCCAGATGTACGGCGACGTGGTGAAGGGCATTGAACACGACGTGTACGAGGAATTGATCGATGAGAAGAAGGCCGAGGCCGGGGTCGAGGACGACACCGAGCTCACGGCCGAGGACTGGAAGGACCTCGTGGAGGAATTCAAGCAGGTCTACGAGGATCACACCGGGGAGCCCTTCCCGGAGAACCCTTACGACCAGTTGTGGGGAGCCATCACGGCGGTATTCGCATCCTGGAACAACGACCGGGCCGTCAAGTGGCGGGAGATCAACGACCTTCCCCACGACGTCGGGACGGCCGTGAACGTCCAGGTCATGGTGTTTGGAAACATGGGGGACGATTGCGCCACCGGGGTCGCCTTTACCAGGGACGCCGCCGACGGCACCCGGGAGCACACCGGGGAGTACCTCCCCAACGCCCAGGGAGAGGACGTGGTCTCCGGCGTTCGCACCCCGCGACCGATCAACGAATACGTCCGACAGACCGGGGGACAGACCGAGTTCGAGACCCTGGAGGAGACCATGCCGGAAGCGTACGAAGAACTGGCGGGAATCTTTGAGAAGTTGGAAGAACACTACCAGGACATGCAGGACATCGAATTTACGGTGCAGAACGGGGACCTCTACATCCTCCAGACGCGAACCGGGAAACGGACCGCCCGGGCCATGGTGAAGATTGCTCACGACATGGCTCAGGAGGGGCTCATCACCCG
>CAYPTI010000038.1:9010-15309 GCA_964413525.1 uncultured bacterium
GCCCGGGGCATGGGGAAGCCGTGTGTGGCCGGGTGCGGAGCCGTTGAGATCGATTACGAGGCTCGGCGGTTCACCGCCAACGGCGAAGTGCTGGAGGAAGGAGACTGGTTGACCCTCGACGGGGCTGAAGGGGACGTGTACGCCGGACAGCTCAACATGGTTGAGGCTCAACTGACCGACGAGTTTCAGACCCTCATGGAATGGGCCGATCGGTTCCGGGCCCTCGGCGTGCGGACCAACGCCGACACCCCCGACGACGCCAAACTGGCCCGGGAATTCGGGGCCGAGGGGATCGGGCTCTGCCGGACCGAGCACATGTTTTTTGAAGAGGACCGCATTCAGCACGTCCGGGAGATGATCCTGGTGGCGCCCGATGTCCAGAACCTGCGGCTCCAGATCGATGAGTTGGAGCAGGAACTTGAAAACGCGCCGGAAAAACGGAGGCCGCAGATCAAGCGGGACATCGAGGACCTGGAAGAGGAACTTGAGTCCAACCTCGACAACTACACGTCGGCCCTGGAAGCCCTCGAACCGGAACAGAAGCAGGACTTCGAGGGAATTTTCCGGGCCATGGACGGATACCCCGTGACCGTTCGACTGCTGGATCCTCCGCTGCACGAATTTCTTCCGCACGGGGACGAGGAAATCGAGCAGCTGTCCGAATCGCTCGGGGTGTCCCCGGATGAGATTCGCGGGCTTTCCCGGAACCTGGAGGAATTCAACCCGATGCTGGGCCACCGGGGATGCCGGCTCGGCCTTTCCTATCCGGAAGTTTACGAAATGCAGGCCCGGGCCATCGTCCAGGCGGCCGTGGACGTGGCCGAGGACGGAGTGGATGTTCAGCCGGAGATCATGATTCCCCTGGTCGGCGAAGCCCGGGAGCTTGAAATCCTCCGTCAGCGTGTCGACGAGGTGGTCCAGGAGGTTCTCCGGACGACCAGTGAGACCGTTGACTACAAAATCGGAACCATGATCGAGCTGCCCCGCGCCTGCCTGACCGCGGACGACGTGGCGGAGCACGCCGAGTTCTTCTCCTTCGGCACCAACGACCTGACCCAGACCACCTTTGGAATCAGCCGGGACGATGCCAACAAGTTCATGCCTCAGTACCTGCACGAGGGCATTCTGGACGACGATCCCTTTGCCGTCCTCGATCGTGAGGGTGTGGGGGAGCTGATCGAGCTTGCGGTGGAACGGGGACGACGCGAACGACCGGCGTTGAAGGTCGGCATTTGCGGTGAACACGGAGGGGAACCGTCCTCCGTTCAGTTCTGCCACGGAGCCGACCTGAATTACGTCAGCTGCAGTCCCTACCGGGTTCCGATCGCCCGGTTGTCCGCCGCGCAGGCCGCCGTCGAGGTTGAGGAGGACGTGACCAGCTACTGACCCTTCCCGACGACCTGACGAGGGATCGTCCCGTCCTGATCTGGGACGGAGATTGCGGAATCTGCCGTGCGTCGGTTGACTGGCTTCATCGAAGGATCGGGGACCGAATTGAATACGAACCGGCTCAGACGTACGCCGGAGAACGTGACGAAGACCTCCCCTTCGATCCGACCAACCCTCACGCCGTGTTTCTCGTCTATCCGGACGGCACCTGGGTGGAGGGGGCGGAGGCTATGCTCCGGTGCATGATGCTGCATCCCGGCTGGAAAGTCCTCGCGGCTCCCTTTCTCCTCTGGCCCCTGTTGTCCATTTCCGAACGGGTGTATCGCTGGATAGCCGACAACCGGACCCGGATTGGCTCCTGGTGTGGGCTGAAAGCGTCCTGTTCGGTGGATGGTACGGAAGGAGAGGGGGCTGAAGACGACTCGGGGGATGAAGCCTGAGCCCTCTGTCGGTTCAGGAGAAAGGGTTGACGTTACCGTGTGGCGGTCTCCAGTCGCTCTGGTTCTCCACACCGCCGGGTGGGTTCGGTTCCGATGATGAAGGGTTCCCGGCGAATTTCTTCACATTCGTCCGATGCCCGGAGCCCCGTGTTGGGATTGATCCGAACGTAGTGGACCCCGTTTGGAACCCTGTACGGGGAGGGGTCGGAATCGAACAGATCCGGAGCGACCCGGCGCCAGAACCGGCCGGCCACCACCCCTCCGCTCATTCCCTCCCCCATCGACAGCCGTTCCCGGTCGTACCCGAACCAGGTGCCCATCACCAGATCGGGCGTATAGCCCAGGAACCAGGCGTCCCGAAATTCGTTGGTCGTCCCGGTTTTCCCGGCCAGCGGAATGTTGACGGCTCGTCCGATGGACCGTCCGGTACCCTCCTCGACGACCCTCTGCAAGGTATGGTTCATGAGGTAGGCGACCTGGGGAGACAGAACTTCTTCCCGGTAGGCGAAGTTCTGTTCGAGCAGGTTCCCTTCCCGGTCCCGGATCTCCCGGATCAGGTACGAATTCGTCCGCACCCCCTGGGCGGCGAACACACCGTACGCGTCGGTCAGTTCGGCCAGCGTAACCCCGTGTTCCAGTCCGCCCAGAGCCACGGCGAGGTTGGGCGTGATCGGGGACTCTATCCCCAGGTTTCGAGCCATGTCCAGGACCCGTTCGGGGCCGACCCGGTCCATTAACTTCACCGTGGCCACGTTTACGCTGTCGATCAAAGCGTTTCGGAGGGTAACTTTCCCCCGGAAGGTTCCCGTGTAATTTCGTGGAATCCACGGTCCCTGAGGGGTGTCGTGGATCAGCGGCATGTCCAGCAGGGTGTCGCTGAGCGTGAATCCCTCTTCAAGTGCGGTCGCGTACAGGACCGGTTTAAAGGCCGAGCCGGGCTGTCGTCTCGTCTGGGTCGCCCGGTTGATCTGGTTGTCCACGTGCCAGCCGTGTCCGCCCACCACGGCACGAACTTCCCCGGTGGTGGGGTCCTTGAGGTAGGCGGAGCCTTCCACTCGATTCCGATCCCGGTATCCGTCAAAGCTCACCGCCGTGTCCGGAAGAACGTCCTGGCCGATATTCAACTCCAGGAGGTAGTCGTGCATCTCGTCCTCCAGCAGGGACTGCTGCTCCCGGTCCAGGGTCGTGTGAACCGTCAATCCCCCCTGATAGACCCGCTCTTCACCGTACCGGTTCACCAGCCGACGACGGACTTCTTCCACGAAGTATCGGGAGTCGTGAACCCGAACCTGACGGAAATTTTCCCGGTGACGCTCCGGGTCATACTGATCCCAGAACGTCTCGAAAACCTGGTCGACCTCGTCCGGTTCCAGCCAACCCCGTTCCGCCAGAAGGGAGAGGACGTGCCGGTGACGGTCCTTCACCCGATCCGGGTCGTTCAACGGGGAGTAATAACTCGGGGCCCGGGGAAGCGAGGCAAGTAGGGCGGCCTGGGGGAGGCTCAAATCCCGGGCGTCAATCCCGAAATAGAGTTCGGAGGCGGCCTGAATTCCGTAGGCTCCGGCCCCGAAGTACACTTTGTTGAAGTACCGTTCAAGGATCTCTTTTTTCGTGTAATGACGTTCGATGCGCAGGGCCAGAAGGGCTTCCTCGAACTTCCGTTTAAAAGTCTGCTTCGGGGTGAGGAAGAGGACTTTCGCCAGCTGCTGGGTGAGGGTGCTTCCCCCCTCAACGATCCGACCCGCCTGGAGGTTCCGGATCGCTGCTCGAAAAATTCCCTGGAAGTCGATCCCGTTGTGGCGAGTAAACCGCCGATCCTCGATGGCGATGATGGCATGGATCAATTCCGGCGGCAGTTCCTCCAGTGAAACCAGTTCCCGTTGTTCCTGGTAGAACTCCGCGATCAGGGTCCCCTCCCGGTCGTACACTTTGGTCGGGAGGTTCCATTCGTCCGACGTATAGTCCTCCAGGGGTGCCAGGGAGGGCAACTGCCCCGAAAATCCGATCAGAAGACCCAACCCGGATCCCGTGGTCAAACAGAACCCCAGGAAGACCAGTGTGACCGACCAGTAGACAACAGGCCGGTTGAACTTTAACCACGGTTCGTTTGTATCTTCGGTCGACGAATCCAACACACGTCCACTCCTTCGGGATACGGTTCCCGGTAGTCCGTCAGTATAACGTATCCGCGGTTTTTCGGTCAGGTTACGTCCATTTTTGTGTGTAAAGTCGGCCTCCTCACATCATTCTCGGTCAGCCCGCGTCCGGCGACCCATCCCCGGAGCAGGTACCATGCAGTAAACGCATCGGACGGCAACATCAATCCACTTTTTCCATTCCCGTGGACCGGAGCAGGAAGGGTATGATTACCCCTGATGTTCAGGGAGGCACCGCTTGCCCGAACAGCAAGGACCGTCCGGAAGCAGGGAGGACGGTTCTGAGTTCGTTGAGGGAGGGGTCGACTCCGATCAAATCCGGTTCAAACACCCGGGGAACCAAAGTATCGGACCTAAATTCAAGGAGGATTCGTCGTGTACAAACTGTTCGCCGGATTCGCGACCTTTGTGGTGGTGCTGGGATTCGTGGTCGGTTGCGGGGGAACGGTGGAGGAGGCGACCCCGACGCCGGCCACCGAAGCGGAGGAACCCACCTCGGAGTCCCCGCTGGTTATCGATCCCGAACAGCGGACGATCTCCGTGTACGCTACCGTGAACGGGCAGTACAAAGAAGAACCCACCCGGCACGGAATGAACTTCCGGGAGGGCAACATCGGGGACAAATCGCTGTTCGCCTCCCATGCCAACATGCTGGACTTTCACGACGCCCTGCTGAAATTGAATGCCGAACGCGGGGAGCTGGTGGACGGCCACATTGTTGGTGGCACCGAGATGGAGATCTCGGTTACTTGGGAGGGAGCCGATCGACGGTACGAACTCGGTGAGGTCATCGAAGACAGCACGGGCGAGGAACTCGACTTTCAGTACGGGGGAACGGTTACCAACGCGATGCGCAAATTCACCGGCTGCATGATGTGTCTGGACAGCTGCGACGTGGGCGTGACCAGCAACACCTCCCATCCCAAGGGAATTACCGAAAATCCGGACGCCGACGTGGCCCTGCGCGGGAAGACGGAGGTTCTGCCGGAGGACGGTACTCCGGTGGTCGTGACCTTCGCTCTGCGGGGATAGGGTCCCGACCGTGAGGTGGCTGCTGGGACTGGGGAACACGCTGTACGTCTGGTTCCTCCCGTCCCTCGCCCTCTCGATGGGACTGACCTCGGTGTCCTGGACGGCGGTCCGGTCCCACCCGGAAGGAATCCTGATTGTTACCCCCCTGTTCTTCGGACTTCTGTATTGTTTGTTCTCCCTGATTCGTCTTCCCGCCGGCCCGGTTTCCCTGTTCTGGTCCCGGCGATTGACAGGAGAATTCATGATCGCGGGGAGCCTCGGGGGAGTCGTTCTGGTGGGGCTGCTGGGATCGGGAGGGCTCGGGACCCTTCCCGCCTACCTCGTCCGGGACGGCCTGCTGGGGGGTTCCCTGACCGTCCGGCAGGTGAACGTGCTGCTGTTGATCGGGATGGTGGTTGGGTATCTCACCCACGACCTGTACCACCGCCTGGGTCAGTTGTCCGGGAGGCCAAGCGGTCCCGTCGAGGACCCCTCGGGGACGGTCGTAAGTCCACGCCGATTCCTGAACATGGTCCTGGTGCTCGGGGCCGGGTTTCTGTTCGCGTTGCTTTACTTCACTCATGTCGGGTTCCAGGACTTCGTCCACGAGGCCACCGGCAAACTGCTCCGGGCCGACATCGACTTGTTTCGGGACTATTTGCTTTCCTTCGGGGTCTGGGCACCGGTGGTGTCGGCGTTCCTGATGGTGTTCGTCCTGGTGGTGGCCCCTCCGCTTCCGGCCTTCGTGGTGACCTTCACCAACGGGTTGCTGTTCGGTGCCTTCTGGGGCACCCTGCTCTCCTGGTCGAGCGCCATGGTGGGGGCGGCGCTGAGCTTCTATATTGCTCGAGCCTTCGGTCGTCCCGCGGTGGAGAACCTGTTTCCGGAGGAAGCGCTCGAGTGGACGGATCGGTTCTTCCACCGCTACGGGATCCATTCCGTCCTGCTGGCCCGGCTGGTTCCCGTCGTTTCCTTCGCCCTGGTCAGTTACGCCGCCGGCCTGACTGCGATGCGGTTCCTGGGCTACTTTGTCGCCACCGGGATCGGCCAGCTTCCCGCGACCATCGTCTACTCCTGGCTGGGAGAACACGCCACCGGCTCCGTCATGTACGTCTTCTGGGCCTTCGTGGCGGTTGCCGTGCTGGCCGTGTTCGGAGCCGCCGTCCGAACCTGGTTGAAACGAAACCAGTCCCGACCCCAGAACGTATAGTCCCCCGGGCAACCTCAGTCGGTCGGTTGGTCTGAAATTCCCCGGATCGACCAGTCCTCGCCATGGATGAAGTTCGGTCGTAATTTTATTGAG
>CAYPTI010000039.1:0-14610 GCA_964413525.1 uncultured bacterium
GGTAGAACCCCAGCCTTCCAAGCTGGTGATGCGGGTTCGATTCCCGTCCCCCGCTCCATTTTTAGATTGTTCTCCGTATACAGGGATGTTCGTATCCGGGACCCTGAACGGCATTCCGATGAACGGAGCGCACAACCCGAACCGTCGGAGGTATCAGAAATGTCTGATTCCGAGCCTCAGCCCTCGCCGGAGGAACAGCGTCGCCGCAGCCGGCAGCAGAGCATCCAGGACCAGAATATGGAAATCCTGTCCCGCCTCGAACACCGGGAAGTCACCATCCGCTCAAACCGGTACGATGACGAAGACCGGGAATACTACGTGGAAACGGTGGAACGAACCTTTCTGGACGGGAACCGGGGTTACATCCCGTCGGTTCGGCTCGTGAATGAGAGCGTCCGACCCTCCCTCCAGCCCGTCCTGAAAATGCCCCGCCAGGTTATCCCGGTAGACGAGGACGAAGAAACCGTCACCCTGAATTTTATCTACACCTCCCAGCCTTCGGTCGAACATTCGTTCCAGTACATGAACCGGTACGAACGGCCGGATCTGGAAATTTACATTACCTACCGCAAGTAACCGGTATTCCTACGTTTTCCGTAGCTGGCGGTTGACCTGTATATCCGAATTCGGACGCGACCGTTTATTCCCGTCCGGGGTCGGTCGTTGGCTACCGGTGCACGGTCCCCGACCGGTTCGTCCAGCTCGGAGGAGATTTTATGGACGCCTATGAGCTGATCATGAACAAACGAAACGGGAACGAGCTGTCCGAACCGGAACTCGAGTTCCTGGTTTCCGGGTTTACCGACGGAGAGATTCCTGATTATCAGATGGCCGCCTTCCTCATGGCGACCTGGTTTCGCGGCATGAATCCCCGGGAACGAGCCCAGTTTACTCAGAAAATGGTCGATACCGGGGAGACGCTTGAGTATCCGAGGGTCTCGGGCACGCTGGTGGACAAACACAGCACCGGAGGAGTGGGAGACGGGGTCTCCCTGGCCCTGGTTCCCCTGGTGGGAAGTTTCGGGGTGAAGATCCCCATGATGTCCGGTCGGGGACTCGGACACACCGGAGGGACCCTGGACAAACTGGAATCGATCCCGGGATTCCGGGTCCAGTTCGGACAGGAGGAGATCCAGGACGTCCTGAATGAAGTCGGCGGACTCATTATGAGCCAGACAGGGGAGGTCGCCCCGGCGGATCAGAAAATGTACGCTCTGCGGGACGTGACGGCGACGGTGGACTCCGTGGATCTGATCGCCGCCAGCATCATGAGCAAGAAAATCGCCGAGGGCATGGACGCTCTGATCCTGGACGTGAAGACCGGCTCCGGCGCGTTCATGGTCGAGTACGAGGATTCACTGGAACTCGCCCGGGCCATGGTGGACATCGGTCGCAACCTCGATAAGGAGATCGCCGCCCTGGTCACCGACATGGATCAGCCGCTCGGCCGGGCGGTGGGAAATGCGCTGGAGATGAAGCAGGCGATCGAGATTCTCCACGATCAGGGCCCACCCGACCTGACGGCACTGATCTGCCGTCTGGGCGCGGAAATGCTTCGTTTTGCCGGAGTTGAAGAGGACACGGATCGAGCTTACGACCGGCTCCGGGACCGACTCGGCGACGAGGAGGTCCTGGAGTACGCCCGGCGCATGATCGACCGACAGGACGGTGAACCGGGGGTGGTTGACGATCCCGGACTCCTCCCGGTCTCCGACGCGTCGACCGATGTTTCCTCCTCATCGGAGGGCTACGTTCAAGCCATCGACGCCTTCCAGATCGGATTGGCTGCCAAGAGCCTCGGGGCCGGCCGGGACACCATGGAGGATGAACTTGATTACGGGGCGGGACTGGAACTGGAGAAGAAGGTGGGAAGCCGGGTTGAGGCCGAAGAGACTCTCGTTCGGCTCCGTCACGAGGAATCGGTGTCCCCCGACACGGCCCGGGATCGGGTTCGCAGGGCCGTACAAATCGGTCCCGAGCCCCCGGAACCGAGACCGTTCATCGTCTCCCGGGTGGATCGGGAGGGGACCGAAACCCGGCTTGATCGGGATCGCCCTGAGGGAGAACTGTCGTGAATCAACAGGATTCCTTTGACGGGACGATGTGGGTTGAATCCATCCGATCGGACGGGGTAATCCTTTCGAACGGGGAGTACGAAGTCGAGGTTCGCGTGTCCAGCACCCGGGACCGCGAGCGGGATTTACCGGCATTGTTTCGACGGTTGACCATCGAAGACACGGTTCACATATCGTTTGAAACCCAGCTTGAACCTCCGGCTGATGACGCGTGAGCAGCCCAATTTCGGACCGGGAACCGGAACTGGTTCCCCTGGAGAGTCTTCGTCCTCACGAGCGCATTCTTCCCGATCGGCTCCAGGCGGTAATGTCCACGATTGAAGAAGAAAACATTGTTGACTACCCAATACTTATCGACAGTGAGTTCGGGGTAATTCTGGATGGTCATCACCGGTATCACGCCCTCCGGGAACTCGGTGTTCGGCTGGCGCCGGTGGTCCGCGTTCCCTACGATCGGGACGACCTTATCCAGCTAAAAACCCGACCGAACTCGCCCAGCGGAGAACTGACCAAACAGGAGGTTCTTCGAATGGGGTTGAGCGAAGAGGTCTTCCCCCCGAAGAGCACCCGCCATATCCTGACCGAATCCCTGTTGCCGGTCGACGTACCGGTGTCCCGTCTTAGGTCTGACGACGAAGCTATGACATAATACGTCCGCGGTCGAGCGACCGCCGGCACGCAGGAAGAATCCTAACTTCTTTCAACTCCGAGGTTGGATTGGTTATGCGAGGAACATACTCGATCGTTACGTTTGGCTGCCAGATGAACGAGTCCGACTCCGAAACCATGGCGGGCATGCTGGAGTCCGAAGGCTACGGACCGGCTGACGACCCGTCCGCCAGTGACATCATTATTGTCAACAGCTGTGCCGTTCGGGGGCAGGCCGAACAGAAGGCGTACAGTTACCTGGGACGGTACCGGGAGTTCAAGCAACAGAACCCCGAACTCATCATTGGGTTCGCCGGGTGCGTGGCTCAGAAAGAGGGGCAAAATTTGCTGGATCGGTTCGAGTACCTTGATTTCGTGCTCGGCCCCCAGAACCTCACGGGCCTTCCCCATTACCTCGACACCATTCGGGACGATAACCGGCGAATTCTCGCCACCGAGGGCAAGCTGGAAATGGTTGATTCCACCACCCCGAGGATCCGCCGGGAGGGGTCCCAGGCCTGGGTTCCCATCATGACCGGCTGCGATAAGTTCTGTACTTTCTGCATCGTCCCCCAGACGAGGGGTCGGGAGCGCAGCCGGGATCCCTCCGATATCGTCCGGGAAGTAAGTGACCTCGTCGACGAGGACTACCGGGAGATCACCCTGCTCGGACAGACCGTGAACAGCTACGGAAAAACCCTTCCCGAGGGCCAGACCTTTCCCCGGCTGCTCCGTCGGCTTGATCGGATCCCCGGTGACTATCGAATCCGCTTCACCAGCCCTCACCCGATGGACACCCCCCCGGAACTGGTCCGATGTTTTGATGAACTCGATCACCTTGCCCCCCATATTCACCTCCCGGTCCAGTCCGGTTCCGATCGAATCCTCCGGAGGATGAACCGGAAGTACACCCGATCGGAATACATGGACATTATCGATCGGGTCCGGGACCTCGACCGGTACGTCTCCATCACCACGGACGTGATCGTCGGTTTTCCCGGAGAAACCCGGGAGGATTTCGAACAAACGCTGGATCTGTTCCGGGAGGTTCGCTACAACAGCGCCTTTATGTTCAAGTTTTCCCCTCGACAAGGAACTCCCGCCGCGAAGATGGAGGATCCGGTGGAGGAGGAGGTCATCGCCGAGCGCCACCAGGAACTGCTATCCCTTCAGGAGGAGATCGCCGGCGAGGTCAACCAGCGGCTGGTCGGACGGACCCGGCAAGCCTTCGTTGAAGGGTACAGCCCCAAAAGCACCGAGGAGGAACCCCAGTACACCGGCAGACTGGGGACCAACGAAGTCGTGGTCTTCGACGCCCCTCGGGAGGACGACTGGACCGGTGAATTTGTCCCGGTGACAATCGACCGGGCCGGTTCCTTTACGCTGTTTGGCGAGCCCGATCGACCGATTTCTTCCTCGCGGGAGCTCGCCGGTTCCGTCGCCACATGAGCCGAATCTCGATCCTCGCTCCCGTCCTTCTTTTCATCACGGTCTGCCTGCTTGCCCCGTCCTCACTCTGGGGGTTCGAGTCGGTCGACAAAGCCCTCCGTGAGGGCACCACGCTCTCCCCGGACGAGGTCAGCGAGCTTAATCCGACCACGGCGGAACAACATGCCAAACTGGCCCGGGTCCTGAACGAGCCCGAAGCCTCAGCGACCCATTACCGCCGGGCCCTCGATCTGGATCCTCCTCCTTCCGTTGGTCGTGAACTGTTCCGAGAATACCTTAATCTTCTGGTAATTATGGATGGGGACCTTAACCAGGATACAGGTTTTCTTGAGGACGTGTCCCGGGAGTTGGAAGAGGAATTTTCGAAGGAAGACTGGATCCAGCTTGCCCGGTTTTACCGGATGTCGGAACACTACGAATTGGCTCGAGAAACCTATCAGCAGGTCCTGATAAGGTTCGATTCAACCCCTCGGAGTCTGCTTGGACTGGCCGAATTGGCGCTGGTCCGGGAACAATTTGACGAGGCCGAACAGCGCCTGAATCAATACGTCCGAAACGAACCGACCACGCCCGCGTACTGGTACCTGAAGGGGCAGCTCCATGAACGGCAGGACCGGCCGGAGGAAGCCCGGCTGGCCTATCAGCAAATCACCGATTTTTATTCCGGTAGCCTGGTCCGTTCGCTGCTCGACGGGGAAACCGACGGGGGGTTTACCGGTGATGGAGAAGGGCCCGAGAGACCGGGGGAACCCGGTGAGGATGGAGTAACTCCCCACCGGGTTCAACTGGGTTCCTTTCAGGACCCCTCGCAGGCCCGAAGCTTTCGTGAGGACATTGCGCAGAACTACGACCGCCCCGTCACCATTCAGGAAACCACGGTTGATGGGACCCGCTTTTACCGGGTTCAGATCAGTGGATTTACCACGGAAACGGAAGCCGAGCAATTTCTTGAGCGGCTCCAGGGGAACGGGCAGGACGGGTATTACCTCCGGGTCGATTCCTCGTGAGCCTTCCCGGCTCCGCGGTCGGTCCCTTCGCCGGATCGACCGGAGGGAGTAGACCGGCTTGAGCACGGACGGCGAATCCGATCTGCTCAAGCAGTATCACCGGATCAAGGAGGAACACCCCGACAGCATCCTGTTCTTCCGGCTGGGGGATTTTTACGAGCTGTTCTACGAGGACGCGGAGGTCGGGGCCCGGGAAATGGAGGTTCAGCTGACCTCCAAGCCGGTCGCCAAGGAAAAGGAAATTCCCATGGCGGGGGTTCCGGTCCGCTCGGTGGACTCCTACCTCGAGGCCCTGCTGGAGGCGGGACACCGGGTTGCGATCTGCGAGCAAACGGAGGATGCCTCCGAGGCCGACGGGATCGTCAACCGGGAAGTGGTCCGGGTGGTGACTCCGGGAACCCTGACCGAGGAGGAGTACCTGGTCCAGCGAGAAAACAATTACCTGATGAGTGTGGTCGTTGAAGATGGCGATGAGCCGCGGGTCGGGGTGGCTTTCGTGGATCTGTCAACGGGTGAATTTGAAGCCACTCAGTTTCGGGACGATGACGATTACAACCTGCTGGATTCGGAACTCAACCGGCTCCATCCGTCGGAAGTGCTGGTGCCGGATGACAGGCGACATTTAACGCTGGTTGACGATATCACCCCGTACCGGGACGACCTGGCGCTGGCTCGCCGGCCCGGATGGCAGTCCGATCCCGAGGAAGGGGAGCGGATTCTCACGCAGGAATTCGAGGAACAGCACGTCGAGGAGGTCCTGGAGCAACCCCTTGCGCGGGGAGCGTCCGGAGCGCTGCTCCACTACCTGAAGGAAACCCAGAAACAGACCCTCCAGCACGTCGATCGAATTCGCACCTATGAACGCCAGCAATTCATGATCCTGGACAGCACCAGCCAGCGGAACCTGGAACTGGTCCGCTCCCTGACCGGTCAGGACAAGGCGACTTTGTTTGGCGTCCTTGATCATACCCAGACCGCCATGGGCGGTCGTCGGTTGCGCCGCTGGATCCAGCAACCCCTGATGGACCGCACCCGGATCGGGGAACGACAGGGGGCCGTCGAGTGGCTGACGGACCGCACCGAACGAATTGACGACCTCAACGAAGAACTTCGCCACCTGTACGACGTCCAGCGAATCGTGGGAAAAATCGGCTCCAACCGGGCCAACCCGAGGGATTTGAAGGCCCTGCTGACCAGCCTGGAACGGATTCCCGCCATCCAATCGATGCTCCCGGACGAGGGACTGTTCGGGAGGATGGCCGACCGCCTGGAGGATCCCGGGGATCTGCGGGATCGGCTGGACCGGGCCCTGGTGGACAACCCACCCGCGCTGATTTCCGAGGGCGGGATCTTCCGGTCGGAGTACGACGAGGAACTGAAGGAACTCCGGGACGCCATGAGCGGCGGCAAGGACTGGATCGCCGAGCTCCAGAAACAGGAACGGGAACGGCTCGGGGTTGAATCCCTCAAGGTCGGCCACAACAAGGTTCACGGGTACTACATCGAGGTGACGAAGGCCAACACCGACGCGGTGCCGGATGACTACGAACGGAAACAGACCCTGAAAAATTCCGAACGGTACATCACCGACGAACTGAAGCAGAAGGAATCCCAGATTCTCGGAGCGGAGGAAAAAAGTCACGCCCTGGAGGAAAAGCTGTTCAAGCAACTGCGAGAATTCGTCTCCGAGTACCTGGACGTGCTGAAACAGAACGCCGACGTGCTGGCGGACCTGGACGTTCTGGCCTGTTTTGCGCACCTGGCCCTGGAGCGGAACTACTCGCGACCGTCGCTCCATGACGACCGACGTCTCACGGTGGAACAGGGTCGCCACCCGGTGGTCGAGCAGCTCCATGAGGAGGAGTTTGTCCCCAACGACATCGAACTTGACCGGGACCGCCGCCAGGTGGTGCTGACCGGGCCGAACATGTCGGGAAAAAGCACCTATATCCGGCAGGTTGCCCTGATCACCATCATGGCCCAGATGGGATCCTACGTACCGGCTCAATCCGCCGAGATCGGCCTGGTGGATCAGGTGTTCACCCGGGTTGGAGCGCACGATTTCCTGGCCGGGGGACAGAGCACCTTCATGGTGGAGATGGTGGAAACCGCCGACATTCTCAACCACGCCACCGATCGGAGCCTGTTAATTCTGGACGAGGTGGGCCGGGGCACCAGTACCTATGACGGTCTGGCCATCGCCCGGGCCGTGATGGAGTACATCGTGGGGACGATCGAGGCCCGGACCCTGTTTGCAACCCACTACCACGAATTGACCGACATGGCGGAGGATCACCCGACCGTGATGAACCTGGTCGTTCGGGCTCGGGAGTGGGAGGACGAAATCGTGTTTCTTCGTCAGGTCGAAGAAGGACGAAGCGACCGTAGTTACGGGGTCCAGGTGGCCCGGCTGGCCGGCCTGCCCGAACCGGTCCTGGGGAGGGCCCGTTCGATCCTGAACGAACTGCAGACCCGGCGATCCACGTCGGCCAACGGCAGTTCCGGTGAAGGAGCTCCCGATACCGAACAGATCGATTTGTTTCATCCGGCCCGACCGGTTCTGGAGCGGATCCTCAACCTGGAAACCGAACGGCTCACCCCGCTGGAGGCCCTCCAGCTCCTGGACGATATCCAGTCGTCGCTGGATGAGCTGGTGGACGAATCGGAGCCCTCCGAGTAACGGTACGATGACGACCATCCGGGTGTTGCCCGAGTCGGTCCAGAACCAGATCGCCGCCGGGGAAGTCGTCGAGCGCCCCGCCTCCGTGCTGAAAGAATTGCTCGAAAACGCCCTTGATGCCGGGGCGGAAGAAGTCGAGGTGTCCTTTCGGCGTGGAGGGATCGACCGGCTGGAAGTGCGGGACGACGGACGGGGGATCCCTCGCGATGAACTGCCGCTGACCGTTCAGCGCCACGCCACCAGCAAAATTCAATCCGCCGACGATCTGGAAACGGTCGAGTCCCTGGGGTTCCGCGGGGAAGCCCTGGCAAGCATTGCCTCGGTTGCCCGGTTTGAGATCTGTTCCCGACCGGAGGAGCAAGCCGAAGCCGCCCGGATGGTTCTCGAACCCGGCGGTGAACCCGAGATCGAGCCGGCCGCCCGGCGGCCGGGTACCACCGTGATCGTGGAAGAGTTGTTCGCCAACGTCCCGGCCCGGCGCAAGTTCCTGAAGACCGAATCCACCGAACGGAGGCACCTGTACCGGCAGGTTCATCGCACCGCCCTGGCGAACCCCAATTTGCGCCTGGTTGTGGAGGAGGGGGACGAACGGAAACTCGTGGTTCCGGCCGGGGATCTTGAGGAACGAATCAGTTCTCTGCTCGGGGAAGACTCGGTCGGGGAAATGATTCAGCTGGACCGGCTGGAGGGGAACTGGAAGGACCTCGGGAGGTTCGGGTTGTCCGGTCGGATCGGTACGGGCGAGGTAGTCCACCGAGATCGGAACCAGCAGTATTTTTTCGTCAACGGACGGCCCATCCGGGACCCGATGCTCTACCGGGCGGTGGACAAAGCGTATGAGGAATTCCTTCGCTACGACGATGAAAATCCACCGCTGGTGCTGTTTCTGGATATGCCCCGCGAACACCTGGACGTGAACGTTCATCCCCGCAAGGAGGAAATCCGGTTTCATCCATCGCAGGAAGTCTTTCGATTCGTTAAGGAGACCCTGCAGGAGCGGCTCCGGGACCACCACCGGGATCGGGTTCGCACCGGAGAGCTGGCGGAGGACGGCGAGGATGACGTCGGATCCCGGTCGGGCTCGATCGAGGGAACCAGCCGGCAACCCGGGGCGGGAGAATCCGTCGAACCCCGGTCCGAATCCGGGGACGGGACGGAGCGAGCCAGGGACCTGTTTGATGCCGAGGAGCCGGATCAGCGGGCTCCTTCCTCCCGGGTGCTGGGTCAGTTTCGAAACACGTATCTCGTGGTTGAACGGTCCTCCGGCCTGATGCTCGTGGATCAGCACACCGCTCACGAGCGGATCCTGTACGAACGGTACATGGACCGGGCCGAGCATCAGGACAAGAGTGCTCAGTCGCTGTCCGTGCCCTGGACCCTGGAATTCTCTCCCGAAGCCGCCGAGCATCTCCTGGAGGTCGATGGGGAACTCGAGGAGCTGGGAATTGAGCTGGAATCCTTCGGAGGCGGGAGCCTGGTCCTCCATACCCTCCCGTCCTACCTGGGGAGACGATCGGAGGACAAGCGAGAAATCGTGGACATGCTCGAAGAGTTTCTGGACTGGACCGAGGAGGGCCGCGTCACGTCGGTCGAGGAGGACGTCCTGACCATTATGGCCTGCCGGAGCGCCGTGATGAGGGGAGACCGGCTGCTTCCCCGTGAGCAGCGTGAATTGGTGAAGGGGTTGGAGGAACTTACGTTTCCGGCCCGATGTCCCCACGGGCGGGCGATCTCGCACGAGATCGGGAATCCGAAACTTGCCCGCTGGTTTCAGCGTCCGAAGGACGATCTGTGTTCACGATAGAACTGGGTTCGTAAGGAATTTACCCGGGCCGCCGCGCGATGAACAGCTCGGTCATGCCGCTGTGAACTTCTTCCTCCACTTCCAGTCCGGCCTGATTCAGGCGTCGACGTAACTCCTCCGGGGGGAAGAACCGACTTTCCATGCCCACTCCCCGTTCGAATAATTCCAGGGCCCGGCCGGTCCAGGTGGACGGATTGAATTCTTCCAGCACAACCGTTCCCCCCGGGTTCAGGATTCGCTCAATTTCCGCCAGGACCCGGGTCGGTTCCCCCATGTGATGGAGGGCGTCTCGCATGACCACGTGGTCCCAGGAACGGTCCTTGAGAGGCAGGGACCGGGCGTCTCCCAGGACACGAATCACGCTTCCCGGCCGGTCCTTGCTTTCACGCAGCATGGCCTCGTTCCGGTCCACCAGCCCGTAGGTGATGCTTTCCGGAAGATCCAGAACCAGAGCCCCCGTGCCTCCTCCGATGTCCAGGATTGTCGGACCCTCCAGGGTACGGATCCGGTCGTCGATCGGTTTTGGAGACCTGAGGGTCATGAGGAGATCGTATACCGGCGCAAGGAGGGTGAAGTGCCAGGTCGGAGGCTGCCGGTCCGGTTCCCCGTGACTGGAAAACCACAGAGCCGGCAAGGCGAGGGTGACCAGGAGGATCCCGAGTCCAAGGGTCAGGGCCAGCAGGGCCGTGGAGAGCCGGACGTCCCCGACAAGAAGCATGCGGCCGGCGTGGCCGGTGTACACCCACCCGAAGACCCGCGGAATGATGAAGATTGCGCTGGTCACCAGAAACGTTGGCAGGCTAATTTTGGTCAGCCCGAACCCGTAATTGGCGGCGCTGTAGGGGACAAACGGGACGATCCGGGCGATCGCCACGTACAGGACACCGTTTCGTTCAATGCCCGATTTGAGCTGGGAAACCCGGAGGGGAAGCTTCCGTTCCACCCAGTCGGCCGCCAGGTAGCGAGCCATGACAAAGGCCAGAACGGTCCCGAGCATCAGGCCGGTCAGGGCCCAGAACAGGCCGACGAAGGGGCCGAACACGGCCCCGGCGATGAAGTTCATGACGCTGGTCGATAGCAGGAGCACCGTTACCAGGGCATAGGCGAGGACAAAGATCAGGGGGGCTCCGGTCGGGTTGGCCTCCAGCCAGGGTTGGAGGGTTCCCCGCATCCACTGTTCAAACGCCGCCGGACCCCCGGCCATCACGAGGGCAATGGTGACCAATCCGATCAGGACAATTCCGCCCAGCAAGGACCTGAGCCAGGCCGATTGGTCCCCGTTCAACAGGGATCGTCGAATCCTGCGGGTCGCGTCGACGGCATGGGTTGAACGATTAGTACTCCGGTGGAACTTCTTCGTGATTGAGCCGGTGGTTTGCCGAGCGGGCCAGCATGAATAAGCCGTCCGACAATCGGTTCAGGTATTCTAGAATTAACGGATTCAGGGATTCCTGATCGTCCAGCCGGACACACCGTCGTTCGGCCCGTCTGCAGACCGTCCGGGCGTGGTGAAGCAGGCTCCCGGGACGGCTTCCCCCGGGAAGGATAAAGGTTTTCAACGGGGGAAGTTCCTCCGTCAGCCGATCACAGAGTTCTTCCAGCGACTCGACGTCAGTCGGTTTCAGCTTCGCATCGGGGGAGTCCTCCGGATTGGCCAGCATCGCACAGACCGCATGCAACCGGTGCTGCAGTCCGTGGGTTGGTTCAGCCAGCTCGTCCAGTCCCGATTCTCTGAGTGACTGAACCGCCCGTCCGATCAAGCTGTTGGCTTCATCCACGGTCCCGTACGCCTCCACCCGTGGATGGTGTTTCGGCACCCGGCTTCCGTCGAATAAACTGGTGTTTCCCTCGTCCCCGGTCTTCGTGTAAATGTTCATTCCGGTCCTCCCGTCGGAGTATGGACTCGAAGCAAGGATATCACCCGAGTCCGGCTTCACCAGACCGGGTTGGGAACGATTGATCGGGATTCAAGCAACCGGCTGGGATGAGACGGGATCAACCGTCGAACCACAGGAGGGGCTGACGTGGATACAACCGTGTCCAAAACCCTTTCGTACTGGTTGAGGCATCACCCTGAGGATGCCGGGATAACACCGGATCGGCAGGGGTACGCCCACGTCTCCGGGGTGCTCGAGGCGCTGAACGAGAAATTCCCGGATCGGACGTTTGACGGGCAATGGATCCGGGAGCACCTGGAACCCGAGGGCAACAAACGATTTGAACTCCGGGGAAACCAGTTGAGGGCCCGGTACGGCCACAGCATCGAGGTCGACCTGGACCATCCGCCCGTGGACAACCCGGGACCTCTATACCACGGCACCAGCCCGGAAGCATGGGAGTCGATCCGGGAGGAGGGTCTGGTGCCCGGGAGCCGGCAGTACGTCCACCTGTCGGAGGACAGGGAGGAGGCCCGGAGGGTTGGGAGCCGCCACGCCCGGGATCCCGTGTTGCTCAGGATCGACGTACCCCGGGACCACGATCGGACGTTTCAGCGGGCGGGAACGACGATCCTGGTATCGTACGTTCCTCCCGCCTGGATCGAATCGATGTCGTCCGGGCCCGAGGAGCACGAATCAGGGTCCTGACGCCGGTCGGCCGGTTGGGTCAGGGTTCGGCGGGGGACAGGTCGAGCAGGTTGCAGAGTTCCACGAATTCCTCGGCCCGGTTCCGAATGTCCTCCTGATCTATTTCCGTCTGGTAGAAACGGGCCTCCAGGGCCGTATCGGTCCCCCGGACATGGTGGAATTGCTTCAGCCGGTCCACCGGTCGTTGATCGTCCCACGGCCGCAGGAACTGCCGGATTTCTTCCGGCCGCTCTCCGTACCCGATCATGGACGAAAGAGGGCCCTCGAACTCCACCCGACCGTGGTTGCCCATCAGTTCTTCCAGCCACCGCGACATCCTTCGGAGAGGATTGGAGGGATCGAGACGAAACCGGACCGGGACCCCCGCTTCGATCCGGAGGGTGATGCTCCGGTTGGAATCCCGGATGTCCTCGCCACGAAGAATGTCCACCCGCTCCCCGTTGACGTCCCCGGACCAGATCGAATTGATTGCTTCCGCAGGCTCCGGGTCCGATTTCCGCTCCATGACCTCCTCCAACCGGTCGTACTGGGCGTCCTCCCGGCGGGTCAACCAGTACAGAGCACCCAGCATGATCAAAAACAGAGCCAGCGCCGCAGGAGCCACGGTTTGCCTCCCCGGGTTCGACGGGATGGGCTGTCAGTATAGCCTTCACCGGTTGTCTGTTTGAACCACCGGGGGCCTGTTGATTGGGATCCTGCAAGCTTGACGTTATGGTGTACGCATTCACGATTTCGTCGTTGGGTCCACGCCCCGTCCGTTAATCGGGAACTATGTACCTGAAAACAAGCTTAATTGTCGATATTTATAGGAATAAAGAAAGAAATATTATTGACAGAGAAAACTCCGCATAATGGTTGAATTGTGAACCGGATTTCCACGATAGCGGATCGCACCCGGGAGGGAATTGAACCGAATGAAATGGTGGGAAGAATTAGATGTAGAGGCGGCCCAGCGGCGACTTGATGACGTTATCCGGCCCGGTCCGCTGATTCGATCCCGTGAATTGTCCCGGATTCAGGGAAATGACGTGTATCTGAAACTGGAAACCCTCCAGCGATCGGGGAGCTTCAAGCTTCGCGGAGCCACCAACATGATCATGAAGCACCGTGATGTCGCTCGGGATCGGGGAGTCATCACGGCCTCCGCCGGGAACCACGCTCAGGGGGTGGCCCTCGGTGCCCTCCAGGTCGGATGTGAGGCCTGGATCGTGATGCCCGAACACACCCCGGGGAACAAGGTCGAGGCGACTCGCCGACTGGAGGCCAACGTGATCCTGGAGGGAGAGACGTTCGAGCAATCCCATCGCCACGCCCGTCGACTGGAGGAGCAGCACGATCGGTTGTTCGTTCCCCCCTTCGATCACCCCGACGTGATTGAAGGTCAGGGAACCGTCGGGGCGGAACTTCTTCGGGACCGGCCGGATCTGGACTGGTTGATCGTTCCGGTCGGGGGCGGTGGGTTGCTGGCGGGAATCGTTCTTTCCTACCGGCAGCACGGTGGCCCATCTCCGGTATTTTATGCCGTCCAGAGTGCGCTTGGGAGTTCGCTTCAGGCCGCCCTGGACGCCGGGCAACCGGTGGACATCGATCCCCCGAACACCGTGGCGGAGGGCATCGCTACCGGCCTGATTGGCAATCGTCCCTTCGAGTTGCTCCGGGACCGCCTGGAAGGCGTATTTCAGGTCGACGACCCCGCCATCGTCGAATCCATCCTCTGGTTGCTGGAGAACCAGCGTCAGATGACCGAGGGAGCCGGAGCGGCCCCACTCGCCGCCTGGAGGAACCATCAGGATCAGCTGGAAGGGTCCGGGGCTCTGGTGATCTCCGGGGGAAACATTGACAGCCTGGAGCTGACCCACCTGGTGGAGCGCGGTCTGCGAATGGAGGGGCGGCTGCTGTCCTTCGAAACCCAGCTTCCGGATCGTCCGGGGGCCCTTCTGGACCTGTCCGGAATCGTCGCCGAGCAGGGAGGAAACATTCAGTCAATCAACCACGATCGGTCCGACCGCCGGGTCGCCCTGCGCCGGGCGAAGGTTTCCCTGGAGATCGAGGTCCGATCCAGGTCGGCCGGCCAGGACCTGCTGGAAGCCCTCGAACAGGCGGGTTACCCCGTACGTATGGATGATGAATCCGGCTCGGTGTAGTCCGTTCCCCGGACGAATAATTCCCGGTCAGCTCCGCTCGACCTTGAGTTGGCTCCACCCTTCCCTTACCTCACCCTGACCCCGGCTGGTACGCTTTAGACGGTAGACGAGGGATTCTGGAAGGTGTTGAGTGGCTGGTGCCCTCCGCGGCCTTCAAAGCCGTTGGATCCGTGCATTGGTACGGATCGGTTGGTTCGATTCCAACCCCTTCCGCCAAT
>CAYPTI010000040.1:0-14082 GCA_964413525.1 uncultured bacterium
TCCTCCGGCGATTCCCCCGTCTCGGACAGTCGTTCGGCAAACAGCTTCTCCGCTCCGTGACCGATGGCCCGGCGGATCGCTTGCTCCGGTAACTCCGCGAGATCCCGTTCCCGCCGCATGTAGTTCAGCGCCCGCGCGATGTCCTCCGTCGTGTCCATCAGCGTGCCGTCAAAATCAAACACACAGTGCAACGTCACCGGCGTTCATTCCCTCCGTCTCGCTACGAATCCGTTGAGATCCATTTACGTTGAAGCACGATTCGCTCAAAATCAACCCCCGGTTCCACCCAGCCCGCCCGGTCCGGGAGGTTCAGCATGCATCCGGTGGACTGGTTTGTCATCGGCCTCTACGTCCTCATCGTTATCGCCGTCGCCGCCTGGGCGAACCGGTACCTCCACGATTCCTCCGATTACTACCAGACCGGTCGGTCCATGCGCTGGTGGCAGTCGGGCCTGTCCACCATGGCCACCCAGCTCAGCGCGGTCAGTTTCGTGTCCGTGCCGGCGTTCGTGGCGGTGGCCGAGGGAGGCGGTCTTCGCTGGCTGGCCTACGAGTTCGGCCTTCCGCTGGGAATTTTGATCGTTCTTCTGGTCCTCGTCCCGGCCCTCACCGAGGTCTGGCCCGTCAGCATTTACGAACTGCTGGAGGACCGCGTGGGACGGTCGACCCGGCGTCTGGTATCGGGGTTGTTTCTGCTCGGACGCGGGCTCGCAACGGGGGTGATCGTGCTTACCGGCGGCCTGATCGTCTCCACCACCCTGCAGATCAACCTGGCGGCTTCCATCGTGATCATCGGCCTGATCACCCTGGTCTACGACCTGATCGGAGGCATCCGGGTGGTTATTTTGAGCGACGTCATCCAGATGGGCATTATCGTCGTGGGCCTCCTGGCCTGCGGGGTGGCGGCCGTCAATCTTCTGGATCCGGGAACCGTCGTCAGGGCTCTGGATCCCGCCCGGTACCGGATCCTGATCTGGGAGGATCTGGGTCTGAAGTCCGGTGAGGACTACGGGTTCTGGCCGATGCTGATCGGAGGCACGGTGCTGTATGCCTCCTACTACGGGTGCGATCAGAGCCAGATGCAGCGGGAACTGTCGGTCCGTGATGCCGGGGAACTTCGCGGATCCCTGCTGCTGAACGCCCTCGGCCGGTTCCCCGTCGTGCTGCTCTACTGTCTGGTGGGCCTGTTCGTGGGGGCCGTGCTCTCGGTGCCCGAACACGCCGCCGAAATGGCGGACACCGTCGGGCGCTCCCCGGAGGAGTTCGGGACGATGCTTGAGACCCACCCCGATCGGATGCTGCCCGTCTTCATCCTGACCTACCTTCCTCCGGGGATGGTCGGGTTGCTGTTTGCCGGCCTGGTCGCGGCCCTGATGTCCAGCCTGGACTCGGCGGTGAACTCCCTGAGTGCGGTCACCGTCCGCGACCACCTTGACCTTGACTTCCCTCGGCTCAAACAACGGCTCGGCGATCTCACGCTCTCCCGTCTGACCACCGTCTTCTGGGCAACCTTTGCCCTGACGGCGGCGCTGGTCTTCGCGTACGCGGGCGAAGCCACTCGCGAGACCGTGGTGGTCCTGATCAATCAGATCGGAAGCGTCCTGTATGGTCCCATCCTGGGGGCCTTCCTGCTGGCCGTGATCGGGTCGGGGCTGTCGCCCCGCGGCGTCAACATCGCGGTGCTCGGGGGGGTGGCGGTGAGCGGGGGACTGTGGCTGGTTACCTGGCAGACCGCCGTGCACGTTTCCTGGCTCTGGTGGATTCCCTCCGGCACGCTGGCCACGCTGTTTCTTGGGCTGGGAGCGGTCGCCGGGGACCGGATTTCCCTCAACCGGTGGGTGACCGTCCTCCCCGAAGAAGGTTCCCGCCGACTCTACGCTGCGGTCCTGATCGGATGGACCGCGGTGATCATCTTCCTCTCCCTGATGCTTGAGCGGCTCCTGATTTAATCAATCCTGACCGGGTCCACCGGTCGCTCAGAGAATTGTATCCGGACACGGGACGAGGCTCGACCCGACCGCTCCGAGCCGACTTCAGCCCGGGAGCACTCGGGAATTCATCCTGCCGTTCCGGGGACGTCGATTCGTCGGGGAAGCCTGAAGACAGATACCTTCTGGGAAACTAGAGAGGGGACGAACGGTCAGAAGAGCAGCGGATCGGGCTGCCGGTCATCCTGGCGGACGAACCGATCCCGGAGTTCTTCCTTCCGGGTCTCGAACTCCTGCTGGGAGACGGCCGGGTTGCCGGCCTCCATGGGGATGCGCTGCCGGAGTTCCGTCCAGATCGATCCGTCCTGAGCCGAACAGGACGAGTAGTCGGGCTGTTTCTGAAGGAACCGCGGTTCGCTGAGGGTGTAGGCACGGCCGACGAGCAGGTGGATCGCCTGGGCCGGACCTACCTGGAACCGGTGCTGGAAACACCGCGGCGAATAAATCGTGTGGTCGGTCAGCCAGTTGAGGCGCTGGTTCTTCCGGATCGTGATCAGGGTGCGGGCCTGAAACCAGCTGTTGACGCGGACGTGGTCCTCGCCGGCCTCGGCCTGGTGTTCGGCGGTTTCGTCGAGGTACTTCCGGTAGGGAGGCTGAATCATTTCCTCCTCCTGATGGGCGTAGGTGGGAAGCAACCAGAACCGGCGTCTCTCCAGGGAGAACCGCGGCTCCTGCAGGGGTCCCTTCCGCAGCAGACAGATCTGATCGCCCTCTTCCAGGCCCCGGATGACCGCGGCCCATTCCTTGTACGCCGTCAGCACCACGCGTGAATCGGCCATGTCCAATTATCCTTTCAACCCTGGATCGGGTAAGGCTGGTCCGGTCCTCGTGCAGTCCATCATCCCCGTATGCTACAGAACCTCGTCAAGAGCGTCCATCCACCGTCCCAGGTCGGCTTCGTTGTTGTAGGCGTGAAACCCCGCTCGCAGGCACCCCCGCCGGGCGCTGACGTCAACCCGCCGTTCGGCGAGCATTCCGGCCAGGTCCTCGGGGCGGGCATCGCCGGGAGGACGGGCCGCCAGAATCGGGGACCGGTGGCGGCGGTCCCAGTCCGCCCCGAGAACCTCAAACCCCCGAGTGGAAAGCATCCGTGCGGCTTCCGACCGCAGTTCCAGGCAACGCCGTTTAATCTCCTTCATGGGATGATCGGCCAGCAACCGGAGGGATGCATAAAGAGCATGAATGCCCAGGTGGTTGGAACTGCCCGGTTCGAACCGGGCAGCGTCGTCTCGCAGACGGAAGGTCTCCTCGAACTGAAACGCGTCCTTGACCGACTTCCAGCCCACCAGCACCGGATGCAGGACCTCCTGGAGCCTCGGACTCAGGTACATGATCCCGATCCCCTCCGGCCCGCACATCCACTTGTGAGCGTCCGCCACCAGGCCGTCGACCGGTGACCGGTCCAGTCGGAGGTCGTCCCAGCCGACGCTCTGGATCCCGTCCACCACCAGGTAGCGGTCCGGTCGAACCAGCTCCTCAAGTTCGTCGAGCGGGGTCCGGAATCCGTTGTGGAACTGGACCGAACTGAGTGCGAGAACCCGGGTCCGATCCTCCAGGGTGCTCCGGATCGCGTCGAGTTCGATGGACCCGTCCTGGCCGGTCGGGATCCGGTCCACCTCCACGCCGCGGTGTTCCTGGTTCAGCCACGGAAAGACGTTGGAGGGGAACTCCCCTTCCGGAACCGCCACCCGATCGCCGGACTCCAGGGGAAGTCCCTCGGCGATCATGCTCAGGCCGGCACTGGTGCCGGGAACAAACGCAACCCGGTCCGGGTCAACCCCCACCAACCCCGCGGCGAGCTCCCGGGTTTCGTCCGTCCGCCGGATCCAGTCCGATTCGTTGAGGCAACCCCGGTCGACCATGTCACCGGCGAACCGTTCCACCGCCCGGCGGGCCGCATCGGGCAGGGCTGTCACGGCGGGGGCCTTGAAGTAGGCTCGGGAATCAGTGACGGAAAATTCGTCCCGAAAGGCCGAAAAATCCGGCTCAGTCACGGGACCGTTCCGGTACGGGGTCCATCAGTTCAGGATGAGAATCCCGGCGTTGAGGTACATCGCGTACAGGACCCAGAGGAGGTAGGGGACGAACAGATAGGAGGCCCAGGGAGAAATCCGATGGCCGGTCAGCACGTAAGCGACGATCAACCCGGTCAACAGAACAAGGATCACCAGGCCGCCGGCCGGGGACTGGAGACCGAAAATGAACACGCTCCAGAGGAGGTTGAAGACGAGTTGAAGCAGGAATAACCAGAGCACGAAGCCGCGGTCCCCGGTCGGTCGCCGGGCCACCAGCCAGCCCGACAGGGCGATGAACGTGTACAGGATGGTCCAGATCGGGCCAAACACCCCGTCCGGTGGGGTGCCCGGCGGGCCCGATAGCCCCCGGTACCACTCCAGTCCGGGTTCGGTAACGACGGCCCCCAGCCAGGCGACCAGTCCACAGGCCAGAACCAGCCCGATCAGGTAGCCAATGCTCAACCAGGCCGGAACGCGTTGATGGGATGCTTCCATCCGGGAGGTCCTCTCCGTACCGGGGGGTTAAAGCCTTCCGCCTGAGCAACAACGGCCGTCGCAACCCTTCCGTCAGGCTGCCACCCGTTCCGTTCAATCCGAACCAGCCGGGACCCCGGATGAGCGGTCCGATATCCAGCGTGAAATCTCCCCGGAGGACGGTCACCGGCTGTCGGAGAAGGGAGTGAAGTCCGTTGTTCGCAGGGACAGGGAACCCGTTGATGATTCCTTCACCGGGGAGAGAGTACCATACTCAAGGTTGGACCGTACGGTAGGAACTCTCCTCCTGCTGACATCATCCCCGTCGAAAAGAATCGTCCGTTGTGCTTCCGGCTGAACGAGAAGGATGGGCGGAGGCCGTGTTTCCACCCAATTCGTGACACGATCCCATGCCGACGTCCCGTTTTGTTTAACAAGATTGTCCAATCGACAAAAAAATTGGAGCCGAGCGGGCTTGATGGGTCAACGTTTGTAAGAATAAGATGGTGCAACTGTGACGAACCATTTACGGATATCCTTTGATCGAACAGGGGGATTCAACCGTGCCCAAATTTCATCCACACGCGGAATGCCAGTACTGCGGCGGAACGATGTATCTGGAAACAATGCGGTGTGAGGATTGCGAGACGGCCGTTGAAGGGGTGTTTGAACTGTCGCCGTTATCGGAACTGGACCCGGAGGATCAGCAATTCGTGCGGGACTTCGTTATGGTAAGCGGCAGCCTCAAGAGCATGGCTGAAAAACTGGACGTCTCCTATCCAACCGTGCGGCGCCAGCTGGACGAAATCATCACGACGCTGAAGGGTTAACCCGGTTTCCATCACCCCTGACCCGCTCGTCCGCCTGAAGGACGTATCCCACCGGTTCGGTACCAACCGGGTCCTGAACGGCATTGACTGGACCCTCCGGCGGGGCGAACACACCGCGGTCCTGGGCCCCAACGGGGCCGGCAAAACCACCCTGGTCAAGATCGCCGTGGGGTACGAATGGCCCAGCGAATCCCGGCTGGTGGAACGGTTTGGTTCCCGCCGCCCGAACCTGCGGGAACTCTGGAAACACGTCGGGTGGCTCCACCTCGGGCTGCTGGAACGAATTCCCGACCGACAATCCGTCCGCGACACCGTGCTGTCCGGAGCCTTCGCCCAGACTCTCCTGACGAAATCCCTTTCCGACGGCGACGAGCCCGAACTCGGAAACCGACTCAGGCGATTGATCAAACGGTTCGGTCTGGAATCGCTGGCGGAGCGGAGGATGGCGAACCTCTCCCAGGGCCAGCAGCAGGCGGTCCTGATCGCGCGGGCGCTGATGCCCAGGCCGGATCTGCTGGTTCTGGACGAGCCCACCGCGGGACTGGACCCGGGAACCCGGGAACGGTTTCTCACCCATCTCAAGCGGGCGATCGGGGAGGAAGGGGCCACCCTGATCCACGTGACTCATCGACCGGAAGTGATTCTACCGGACATCAAACGAGTCCTCCTGCTGAAGGACGGAACCATTCTCCATCACGGGCCGGCGGAGGAGGTCCTTACCACGGAGAACCTGGAAGAACTCTACGACCTCCCCGAGCTTCGGGAACATCAGGTCGGTGGACGCCGGTGGTACTTGCCCGGCGAGTGAATGTCCCCGGACCGGCCCGAGGACCGGAACCCTCGCTTAATTGAGGCAGACGGGAATTAACACCACGTCCATCTTGCGATCTTCCATATCCCACTTGCGCAGGGGGATAAACCGGATGTGGCTCTTGCCCTGCTGGTTCAGGTGGCTGATTTCGTCCAGATCCTCCCCCTGGAAGGAGCGGATCGGCTGGAAATCGCTGTTCAGGGCCTCCAGGTACCGATCGGTGGTGCGGGCCCAGTGAAGTTCGTCTTCCGGAATGCCTTTCGGCGTTTGCATGGAAAATCCCCCGTTATGCATCAGGATTCCGATCCCCTTCGGATCGGAGGTTTACCACGTTCTTATTGTAACAGAGTCCGGGTGGGAAGTATTCCAACCAACCGAACCCTCAAAAACACAGCCCGGATCGGTTTCCCCATGAGGACTGGACAACCCGGTCCGGTCGATCGTTAGCTTAAAAAAATAATCAGCGAGGAGGCGATCCGGGTGCGGACGAAGCTCATGGGCTGGATTGAACGGACCGGCAACCGGTTGCCGGAACCGGTCACCCTGTTCGTGATCCTTGGATTCGTGGTGGTGGGCGTTTCCGTTGTTGGATCGGCCGTGAACTGGTCCGTTCCGCACCCCACCGAGGACGATCCGGTGTCCGTGGAGAGCCTGCTTTCCTCCCATCACGTTCAGAATTTTCTCGTCGACATGCCCGAGATCATGGGGGAATTTCCGCCCCTGGCCATGGTCCTGGTGGTGATGGTGGGGATCGGCGTGGCCGATCGGTCGGGGCTCCTGAAGGCGGTCCTCTGGAAGGGGGTTCAGCTGTTGCCCGACCTCTGGTTGTCCACGGCGGTCGTGCTGGTGGGCATTTGCTCCAGCGTGGCCCTGGACGCCGGCTACGTGGTCTGGATTCCCCTCGGGGCGGTGCTGTTCGCGGGAGCACAGCGACCTCCGCTTGCGGGGCTCGCCGCGGCCTTTGCCGGGGTGTCGGCCGGGTTCAGCGCCAACGTGATCCTGACCGCTCTGGACCCGCTTCTGGCGGGGTTTTCAACCCCGGCGGCTCAACTGGTGGACCCCGAGTACGTGGTCCATGTCACCGACAATTACTACCTGATGGTCGCCCTGGTGCCGGTCTTTCTGGTCCTCGGGGTCGGGGTCACCGAATGGTGGGTGGAACCCTACCTGGAGCACAATCCTCCGGAGGACCCGAACCCGGAATCCGCCGGTCAGGCTGACGAGGAGAACGATTCGGACCCGGAAAACAGGACCGACGAAGTGGAGGAGCCCGAGATCCATCCGGCCGGACTGCTCGGTGCGGCGGTCGTGCTGGTTTTCTTCCTCGGGCTGGTGGCCTGGATGGCGGTGCCCGAATCCGGGATCCTCCGGGACGATTCGGGCTCCCTGGAACCGCTGTACCACGCCATGGTCGCCCTGATGACCTTCGGGTTTCTCCTCCCCGGTCTGGTTTACGGATGGTTCAACGGCACCATCCGGTCCGATCGGGACGCGGTCGAGATGATCGCCGACGCCCTGGGGGACCTGGGGTCCTACATCCTGCTGGCCTTTGCGGCGGCGGTCGTCCTGGCGTTCGTGGAGTGGTCCCGGATCGGGGTCGTGCTGGCCGTAACCGGGGCCCGGTTTCTGCAGGGAATCGGCCTCGACGGCTGGCTGCTCGTGATGGGCATTCTCGTCCTTTCGGCCGGCCTCAACCTGTTCATCGGCAGTGCCTCCGCCCAGTGGGCCCTGCTGGCTCCGGTCTTCGTCCCGATGATGATGGTCCTGGGGTACAGCCCCGAGTTCACTCAGGCCGTCTACCGGGTGGGCGACTCGGTGACCAACGTGGTCACCCCGCTGCTGCCGTATTTTCCGTTAATCGTGGTGTTCGCTCGCCGCCATCGTCCCGAGGCGAACCTCGGCACGATCCTCGCCCTGATGGTTCCGTATTCGCTGACGTTCGCCCTCGGGGGAGCCGCTCTGCTGAGCCTCTGGATGGGGCTGGACCTCCCGCTCGGCCCCGGAGCGACCATCACCCTACCCTGAGCGTTCCGGGCCGCCCGCGCCCGCCGTTTACTCCGTACTCGGTCGGACCGTCAGGTACCGTAAATCCCGGTTTCGAGCGACATCGCCGTACTTCTCGGAAGGTTCGTTTAAGGATTGGGTTGTTTCGGTCACCGGACGGGAGAACTCATCCAGCCAACCGGGTTCACCTGAGTCGCCTGACCGGTAGGCTCAAACATGCATCCCCAACTCTCCGGTTCGAAAGGATGACCGTTCGTGAGCGAAGCGCCCATCGATCTTCTGGTGTTGAGGAAAACGGTTCACCGGATCCCCATCCGGTCCTACGTGGAAGAACTTCGAGACCGGCTCCCCGACCGAACGATCCGGGGGGTTCAGACGCCGGCGGAGGAACGTCGGCTCATCGGTCGGGCACGGGTGGCGACGGGACTGGATTTTTCCGAGGAACTGCTGGACGAGGCCGACCGGCTGGAATGGTTTGCCTGCAGTTTTGCCGGCACCGACCACCTTCCGCTGGAGGCATTTCGGAACCGGGACGTTCGGGTCACCAACGCTTCGGGGGTTCACGGCCCCAACATAGGAGAACACGTCCTGGGAGCCATCCTGACTTTTTCCCGCCGGTTTCATCAGGGACGGGAACAGCAGCGGGATCGGGTCTGGCAGCACTACCGGGCCGGGGAACTCCAGGGCAGCACCGTGACGGTGATCGGCCTGGGAGCGATCGGACGGGCCATCGCCCGGCGACTGGAACCCTTCGGGGTCCACCGGATCGGGATCCGCCATTCCCCGGACAAGGACGGTCCCGTCGACGAAATTCTCAGCTACGATAGGGGAGACGTTCACGATGCCCTCTCCCGCAGCGACTACGTCGTGCTTTCCTGCCCCCTGACGGACCTGACCCGTCATCTGATCGATCGGGAAACCTTCGTCACCATGCCGGAGAATGCGGTGCTGGTGAACATCGCCCGCGGAGGAGTCGTCCACACCGACCACCTCGTCGCGGCCCTTCAGCAGGGGGAAATCCGCGGGGCCGCCCTCGACGTCACCGATCCGGAACCTCTTCCCCCCGAGCACCCCCTCTGGTCCTTTTCGAACGTCATGATCACCCCACACAACGCCGGCAGCACCCCGAAGTACTACGAACGGCTGGCCGACATCGTGGCCGACAACGTTCATCGTCTGGAAACCCAACCGGACGCTCCGCTGCGAAATCAGGTAAACTGAACAGGTAACGAATCGACCAACACCGCACGAACGAGGTCCATCCTGCGGCCGAACCTGTGGATTCTTCAGAGTAGGATGTCCCCGCCTACCGGGTACGTCTGTGTTCAATCACACCCTCCGTTCACTCCTGACGACCGACGGGGGGTCCCGTTCATGTTTGTGTGTTAATACGGTCGACGAACGGGATTAATTTCACCGATCCGGAACCAACCATGGGTCCCCCATCGCCACGAGGAACCTGACCGGACGCGAGATCCAACACCCAAGTCCGTGAGGTGAAATCCTCCCGGGGACGCACGTCGTACCGTTGGTAGCGGTCAGCCTCCGGCTGAGCGAAAAGGATGGGAGGAGACCATTTTACCACGGTGTTCGGGACACTATCTCGACGGGACCCGCATGCACAGAACGGTTGCAGTCCCGTATCATTCCTGCAGGATTTGGTGTTCGTTTCGCCGTCCCGGTCCGGTGAAGGGTTGTCCGTCAGCGAAAGGATTCGTCCCCGTGGCCGGGGCAAACCACCTCAAGGAGCCCGTCATGGACGGCTTTCTATTCAAGGTAATCTGGCGATTTTTGTTCCGGTCCCAGTCCATCGGTGTGCTTCCCTGGCTTACCACGTTTGCCCTGCTGAGTGTCGCCGTGGGCGTGGCGGTGCTGGTGGTCACCCTGGCCGTGATGACCGGGTTTTCCGACGCCCTTCAGGAACAGCTGGTGGGTTTTCACAGCCCGATTCGGATTTACGCTCCCCCGGGGGAACACCTCGATCGGGACACCGTCGAACAGTCGCTGGAGGACCTGGAGGACATCGACCAGCTGGTCTCGGTCATTCAGGGAGACGTGCTGATCCGGTCCCCGGAGGATCGGTTCCAGGGCGGTCGAATCCTTGCCTTCAAGCCCTGGCGGGGGGAACGACTGCCGCTGGAAACGGAACCCTCCGGCGTCGCGCTGGGTCATTTTCTGGCCCGCGATTTGTGGGTGGTCTCGGGGGATGAGTTGACCCTGATCGAGCCCCGGCTGGAACAGACCCTGTTCGGGTTGATCCCGGACGGTATGGCTGTATCGGTGAATCAAACCTTTCAATCCGGCCAGCAGGAACTGGATCAGAACATCGGGTTTCTGGAGTGGGACCGGGCCCGGGATCTGTTCAACGTCCCGGAAGGGGAAGCCTCCTTCCTCGAGGTCTGGATCCCGGACCGGATGGACGCCCCGATGGTTCGGGATCAAATTCAGCAACGGCTGGCCGGCCGTTACAACCTCGTGACCTGGCAGCAGGCCAACCCTGCCATTTTTGAGGCCCTCCAGCTCGAACGACGGGTGTACTTTCTGGTCCTGGCCCTGATCGTGCTGGTGGCCGCCATCAACATCCTGAGCATGCTGGTGCTGTCGATTCTCCAGCGCCGCCGCCAGATCGCCATGATGATGGCCATGGGAGCCGCCCCCGGACGGATCATGAGGTTGTTTTTGGGGGCCGGGATGACCATCACTCTCACCGGGTTGATCCTCGGGTTATCCGTCGGCCTCACGGGTTGTTACCTGCTGGACGAGGTATTCATCTTCGAGTTGCCGGCGGCCTACATGATCGATCAGCTCCCGATCGAGATTGAATGGTTGAGCGTCCTCTGGATTGCCCTGATAACCTTCTTCCTGGGGTTTGTCAGTTCGCTCTATCCCGCCTGGCAGGCTTCGAAAATCGATCCCGCGGAGGTACTCCGGTTTGGCTGATCCCCTGCTGATCTGCGAGGAACTGGGCTACCGGTACAGCGAAAACGCCCCCTGGGTGTTTCGTGACCTGGATTTCCGTCTGAACGAGACCGACCGCGTGGCCATCCAGGGAACCTCCGGAGTGGGCAAGACCACCCTGCTGGAGGTTCTCGGAACCATGCGTCAACCCGGGGAGGGCCGGGTCATTCTCAAGGGGGAGGAGGTCTACCGGAGGGGAGTCGAAGGCCGGTCCCGGCTCCGGGGTCAGTACCTCGGCTTCGTGTTCCAGGAATCGCTGTTGATGCCGGACCTTTCCGTCTGGGAGAACTGCCGGCTGGCCGTCACCCTGAGTCAGCGATCCTGGCCGGTCGAACGGATCCGGGAGCGGTTCGAGTCCCTCCTGGAAGCCGTTGGGATGGACCCCGCTCGTGGGTCGGAAGGTCCGGCTCACTTCTCAACCGGGGAGCGTCAGCGCCTCGCCCTCGTCCGCAGCATCATGCACCGCCCCCCTCTCCTGATCGCCGACGAACCCACCGGGAACCTGGACGAAGAAACCAGCCGAACCCTTATTGATCTGTTGCTGGAACTGGGGGAACGGGACCGGATGGGCATTCTGGTCGCCACCCACGATCAGAACCTGTCCGCCGCCATGGAACGGACCCTCCAGATGAGACACGGTGAACTGTCGGCCGGTTGAACCGTCGGCAGGAGGAGCTGGTATACTGACCGATGAGACGAAGGGTTCCACCCCGTTTCGTAAGGAGTGCAAGCATGGCCCGCTTCCCGGATCGCCGGATCATTTCGGCAGGCCTTCTTCTCACCATCCTGTTGTTCACGGGTTGTGTTCTCCCCGAGGATTCCCCCACGGAACCATCCGATTCCGTGGAAGACACGCTCGACGTAACCATGGAACGGCGCCAGTCCGACGATTGTTCGGTTGACGACTTCGAATCCGTCCGGCTGGATCGGTCGGCGGACCGGCTCACGGTCGACGGCTGCATCATGGCCCGGGACGGCTGCCACATGCCTCACCTGACTGACTATAACTACGACCCGGAAACCCGCTCTCTGACCGTGCGAGTCCGTGAACGAGATGTTTCCGAACCGGATCAGGCCTGTACGATGGCCCTGACCGAACGGGCTTATCGGGTGGTCGCCGACTCGGTTCCCGACCTTCGTCGGTTGGTTGTGGAGGAGACCGACGTCGACGGCACGAGAACCCTGATCCGGGCCTTCACCGATCATTCCCGGTAAACGGAAGACCCCCGAAGTTCATTTATTTTTCTGAAGAAGCCTGGTTCCGATTCGACAAGGATCTTGAAGTTGAGGGTTGTTACCTTTCACACATCGGTTTTGCAACAATCCAAAATCCAAGTTTAGTCACTTGTTCTTTGACAACGTCCATCTCGGTTATCTATTATCCTCCTACCTAACCCCTTGTGCAGTGTAAATAATTTTATGAGAGGTGTTTCTTAATATGTTTTCTTTCTCACGTTTAATGAGCCAAACCGGAGCGGAGCCTAAATGGGTCCGCCTCATCTCCCTGGCGCTGGTGCTTGGATTTGGCGCCTTCATCGTTGGATGTTCCACCATGGACGACATGCGAGCCGAGGAGGAGGCTTCCCCCGCCTTGTTCGGGGTTGAAATCCTTGAGGCCCCCGAGGAGGTAACCGCCGGAGAAACGGTCCAGGTTCAGTACAGGATCACCAACACGGGTCAACAGTCCGCAACCCAGGACATCCGGTTCCGGATGGACGGGAAAGACCTCGCCACGCGCCCGGACTTTTCCCTCGACCCGGATCAGTCCCGCACCAGGACGTTTTCCTATCAGACCAGCGAAGAGGACGTCGGGCCACGGCGTTTCGGGGTGGCCAGTCAGGATGATTCCGCCAACACCCGCGTGAGGGTCGAACCGGCCCCCATCACCATTTCGGCTGACGTTCTGTTTGAATTCGACAGCGCCGAGCTTCGCGACGATTCCATTGAGGAACTCGACGAGGTCGCAACGATGTTGAACGAGAATCCCGACACCCTGATCCGCATCGAGGGTCACACCGACAGCGTCGGGACCGAGTCCTACAATCAGCAACTTTCCGAACAGCGGGCTCAGTCCGTTGCGGATTACCTCGCCGATCAGGACGTTCCGCGTCACCGGATGTTGATTGAAGGCCGGGGCGAACGGGACCCCGTTGCTTCGAACGACACCGAGGAAGGACGGCAGCAAAACCGGCGGGTGGAGATCCACACCATCTAACCCGCTCCGGTCCAACGGGAAACCATCCGTTTCAACCGGCTTAAAGGTTTCCTCCGGAACCCGGCGTCCCGGGTTGGAAGCACGAGGTTCGGTCGTTCTCGGCTTCCGACCCGGGGGCTCCGCATCTCGGGCTCCGGACCCGGCCTCGCGGTGATTTCCGTTTTACATATCTCGGAGCCACCGCGCCGGGTTCGGATTCCCTCCCGGCAACGGGAGACCGGGCTCCGTGAACCACGGAGACCCGATAGGGTGCTTCCGCTGGGAGGTTGGTACGGGTGGGGTCCCTCTATCTGTTCCATGCCGTAGCCTTCGGGTTGCTCTGTTTTATCGGGTTTGGTTCCCTGGCGGTGTTCGTCGTCTACCGTCGCGACGTCTCCTTCGGGGACCTCGCGTACCTCGGGCTGATCGTCTTTCTCGTGCTGGCACAGGGGCTTGACCTCTACTATTACCAGGAACGGATTGTAGCTGAAACCATCCCCGTTCCCGCCACCGTGGTCGAGGTTCTGTTCCAGTTTGCCATCGTGCTCATCTTGGGGTTTGTTGTGGTTAACCGGTGGCGATTTCGGAAGAAGAATCAGCGGATCGCACAGCAAAACAAAACCCTGCGGGAAGCCAACGACGAAATCCAGGTGTTGCTCCGGGAGATCCACCACCGGGTCCGCAACAACCTGCAGACCGTTGTCTCCCTGCTCTCCCTGGAAACTCGCTCGACGGAGGATCCGGCGGTCCAGAAGGTCCTCGATCGAAGCAAGCAGCGGATCAACTCCATCACGCTGGTCCACGATCT
>CAYPTI010000041.1:0-9259 GCA_964413525.1 uncultured bacterium
TCCATGGTGACCCGGGTGGCCCAGCTGATGCCGCCCATCCTGGTGGCCGCCGCCATCGACCGGGTTATTGACGTTCCCGGCCAACCCGGTCTGCTGGCCGAGATTGGGTTGATGCCGTCCGAGGCGGTCCCGGCGGGTGCCTACGACCTTCGGGTCGATCTTCTGTTCTGGCTGGCCGTCATGGCGGCCATCGCCTTTCTGGTTCGAGCCCTGACTCGATTCGGTGCCCGCTACCTTATCCAGTCGACGGCTCAGAAAATCCAGCGAGACCTTCGTAACGACACCTACGAACACCTCCAGAACCTCTCGCTGGAATTTTTTGACAACCACGAGTCCGGGGGTCTGATGTCGATCCTGAACAACGACGTCAACCGGCTGGAGCAGTTCCTCAACACGGAACTCAACCAGATCGTCCGGGTCATTATGGTGACCGGGACCATTGGGGCCGTGCTGTTCTGGGTGTATCCGACCATGGCGGTCGTGGCCCTGATCCCGGTCCCGATCATCGCCCTGGCCAGCGGCGGATTTCTCGTCTGGATCGACCGACAGTATCGTGCGATCCGGGCCATTGTGGGTCGGTTGAACAGCCGGCTGGCCAACAACCTCGGCGGCATGCCGGTGATCAAATCTTTCGTTCGCGAATCCTACGAGGAGGACCGGGTGGCCGATCAGAGTCAGGCCTACCACGACCGACACATCCACGCTCTGCTTATCCGGCGGGGGTTCTTTTCCTTTCTCCGGCTGACCACCGGGGTCGTGTTCGTGATCATCCTGTTCTTTGGCGGTCTCGACGTGATCGAGGGGACGGTTTCCGTCGGGGTCTTCACGATGTTCTTCCTCTACATCCGCCGGCTTTACGGTCCGATGCGCCGGATCGGCCGGACGGCCAACCGGTACCAGCTGGCAAAATCAAGCGCCGAACGGGTCTTCGGGCTGCTGGGCCTCGAACCGACCATCGCCTCGCCGCCGGACGGATACAATCCGCGGGAGGTTCGCGGGGACGTCGAGTTCGACCGGGTGCGGTTTTCGTACGCCGGAACCGACGCGGTCCTCCCCGCCCTCACGCTTTCGGTGGAGGCCGGGGAAACCCTCGGGGTCGCCGGACCGACCGGGGCCGGGAAAAGCAGTCTCCTTAAGTTAATCCCCCGGTTCTACGACGTGGACGACGGCCGGCTCCTGGTGGATGGGGTGGACGTGCGGGACTGGGACCTGACCCGGCTCCGTCGCGCCGTGGGGATCGTGGGTCAGAACCCTTACCTGTTCTCCGGCACCGTGCTGGAAAATTTGCTGTACGGAAACCGGAGCCTGCTGGAGGAGTACGATCCAACCTCCCCGGATCGCCTGCCGGCCGAAATTATGGATCGGATTCGGGATGCTCTCGAAGCCGCTGAAGCCGGCCGGTTCGTGCGGGATCTACCGGAAGGCATCACCACGCAGATTGGCGAACGGGGGGTCAAACTGTCGGGGGGGCAGCGCCAGCGTCTCGCCATCGCCCGGGTAATTCTGAAGGATCCCGAAGTGGTCGTGCTCGACGAGGCAACCTCGGACGTCGACACGGAAACAGAACTGCTGATCCAGCGAAGCCTCGATCGGCTGGTCCGGGACCGTACCGCCTTCGTGATCGCTCACCGGCTGTCCACCATCCAGGACGCCGACCGGATCGTGGTGCTGGAGAAGGGTCGGATCGTCGAACAGGGAACCCACGAAGAACTGATCCGGATGGACGGACTGTACGCCGGACTCTGGAGGGAGCAGGCCGATGGAACCGGATCCTCCGTGAGGCCGACGCCCTCCGATCCCCCGTCGATTTCGTCCTGACGGCCGGGATTCCTCCGTCCCGGAGGTGGTTCCTTCGCCTCCGAGATACCGTTCGCGGGATTGTCGCCGGTCCTTGTTAGGATGCACGGGGTGGAGGGAACCTCGGGCGTTTGATTCCCAGTCACCGGAAGGAATGTTTTGATGGCTACCAATCAATGGTGGGTGTACCTCAACGACGACGTCCGGGGACCCTACACGGAGGAGGAACTGGCGGAACGGAACGACCTCACCCCGGAGACGTTGGTCTGTCCGGACGGGACCGAGGACTGGAACCCGATCTCGGACCATCCGGAGCTCGTTCAGGCACTCGGCCTGCAGCCCGACGGGCCGCCCGAGGACGACCCAACCGGAGCTCGCTCAACCGAAGCTCCCACGCCCCGGATCGGCCCCTGCCTGTCCCGGGGCTGGACCGTGTTTAAGAACAACCTCACGCTGTGGCTCGGCCTGGCCGTCCTCTACCTCGTTCTGGTCGGTGTGGCGGAGGGAACCGGATTTCTGATCGGAGAGCAGCTCGGCGGATTGGTTCTCCTGTTCTGGCAGATTTTCACCTCCCTTCTGTACGGCCTTTTCTACCTCGGTATCCTGAAAATCACCCTGGATCTCCTGGAGGGGCGGTCGGCCGATCCCTACGATTTGGTCCGCCATACTCGCTGGCTGATCCCCTACTTCGTTGCCAGCGTCCTCTTCGGTCTGCTGATCGGCATTGGTTTTGTTTTCCTCCTCCTGCCGGGGTTTTATCTCCTGGCCCGGTTCATGTTTTACGCTCCCGCCATGGTGGATCGGGACGTCGGAATCATCGAGTCTCTGTCGACAAGCTGGAACCTCACCGCGGGCTTCAACACCACGCTGTACACCCTGGGGTTTGTGATCGTTCTGGGGGTCCTCAACCTGGTCGGAGGCCTTCTGTTCGGGTTGGGCCTGCTGGTCACCGGCCCCGTCTCACAGCTTGCCTACGTTGAATATTACCGGGGCTTGAACCAATCGTCTTCGAGGTACTCGGACCCCTCCGACGAAACGCCGTCTCCGGACGATGAGCTGGGGCCGACCCTCCAGACCGGGTAATTTCTGCCGGCCATCCCGGATCGTTCGCGGTCCGAACCCGGTTCCAGGCCTCGTCCCGTCATTCGGCGATTGCCCCCGGTGCGTTGATTTTTAACTCCAACGGAGCGTATCCTATGGTTTTGGAATCCGGGCCGGCTGTCGGGACTGCATCCCGTTGGAAGTGCGGCTCCATCGAACGACCGCCCCGGGTCCGGGTACGGTTTTCACCGGTGCCTGCGGTGCGGTGTCCACCCGCACGCGGGGAAGACCATCAGGCAACTGGTCGGAGAGGTGGCGGAGCCTGGTCGAACGCACTCGACTCGAAATCGAGAGACCCCTCACGGGGTCCGAGGGTTCGAATCCCTCCCTCTCCGCCAACTTTTTTCGGACGGTCGATCAACGGTTCCAGTTGAACCGACCCCGCAACCGTCTACAATTACTGATTTCCGCTCCGTTCCCATCCGATCGGTGACCGGGACGAACGTCCCGCCCCGGCATTTCCTGCGGGGCGCTGCGGGATTGATGGATCAATCCAAACAGGTTGAGGTTCGATAGCGTGGAAAAACGCATGTTTCTCGCCCTCGTGCTCTCGCTCGGGGTCGTGCTGGTTTTTTCGTTCCTGATCGATCCGGGATCGGCCCCCGAGGAGCCGGCGGAGCAACCACCGGCCGAGGAAGAAGTCGTGGACGAACCGGCCGCGGACACGGATCCCGAACCGGAGCCGGTCGCCGACACGGAACCGACCCCGGACACGGATCCCGAACCGATCCCGGAGGACCGGGCCGTGGTGGAGGTCACCTCCGACACGGTTCCGTTTGAAACCGACGTTCTCAAGGGCCATTTCACGCTGGAAGGAGCCCGCCTCCAGTCCATCAAGACCAAGGATTTCCCCAAGCTCGACGATCGGGACGAACCCTACGACATGGTGGCCGACCCGGAAGGCCGCGGACTGTTCGTCGAGCTGGGGTATCCGGAACCGGTCCTCCGGAACCGGGAGTTTCAGCAGCTTGAAACCGACGATCCCAACCGGTACGTGTTCGAAACCCGGCTTGACAACGGGCTGCTGATTCGGAAGGAATATTTCTTTAATCCCGAGGAACCCTACCGCGCCTCCCTGGACGTTCGTCTGCACAATCCGACGGGAGAAAATCTCCAGCTTAACCGACTTAACTTCCCCGAGGACACCGGGGGAGACGGGTCCCTGGCTCTCTTCTGGGGGCCCGGGTTCGGGATGGAACGGGCCGAACGAGGGTTTCTCGACATGCCCTACATTTACTACTGGCTGGACGGGGGGATGAGTTACCTCGCTCCGGAGGGCGGAGGGTACGGATCGATGATCCCGTTCATGGGGGGCGGGGATGACGAGAACGGAAGCCAGGTGGCGGGGCCCCTGGACTGGACGGCACCGTCCAGTCGGTACTTTCTGGTGGCGGCCGTTCCGGAACAACCGTTCAACCAGCTGGTGATGGAACGGGAACTGTACGCGGAGGCCGATCAGGACTTTACCTCCTGGTCGGTGTACGAACCGCTCCAGCTGATCGAGAACGAAACGCAGCGGTTCTCCTTTGACCTCTACCTGGGGCCGCGGAACTATTACCGGCTGCAGGACTTCCACTCCGGCATGGAAGACGCCATGAACTACTGGTTCACCTTCCTCTCCCTGCCGATGCTCTGGGTTCTGCACTACATCCACGCGGTGATCCCGAACTTCGGAATTGCCATCATCATTTTATGTTTCCTCATCAAGTTCATGCTCTACCCGCTGACGAAGAAGGGCCTCGTGAGCATGCGCAAGATGCGCGACCTGCAGCCGGAAATGAAGAAGATCCAGGAGGAATATTCCGACGACAAGGAAAAACAGCAGGAGAAAATGATCGAGTTTTACCAGGAACACAACCTGAACCCGGTGGGCAGCTGCCTGCCGATGCTCCTCCAGATCCCCTTCTTCATCGCTCTTTATTCCATCCTTCGATACGATATTGCCCTCCGGGGAGCTCACTTCTTCCTCTGGATCGACGACCTGTCGGCCATGGATCCGTACTACATCCTGCCGGTTCTGATGGGGGTCCTGATGTTCTTCCAGCAGCGCTACACCATGAGTTCGGGCGGAGGAACCACGGGACAGCAGCAGAAGATGATGATGTGGATCATGCCGCCGATGATGACCTTCCTGTTTCTCTCCTTCCCGGTCGGGCTGGTCCTGTACTTCATGTGCAACTCCGGGGTCACCATGCTGCAGTACTGGTTGATCGATCAGACCACCGAGGATGAGGGGGAAGACGAGTAGCTGTCGAGACCATTGCGGCGGTCGCCACACCGCCCGGGGAAGGGGGTGTGGGGATCCTGCGGGTCAGCGGTCCCCACGCCCGGTCCGCGGTCGGTGAGATTCTCGCGACGGACCCCGACACCCTGGAACCCCGCCGGGCCACCCTGTCCGTCGTCCACCGGCGGGACGATCCCACTCCCCTGGACGAGGCCGTCGTAACCCTCTACCCGGAACCCAACAGCTACACCGGCGAGACCGTGGTGGAAATCTCCTGCCACGGCAGCCCGGTGTTGCTGAACACCCTCCTGTCCGATCTGATCGAGGTCGATCGCGTGCGCATGGCCCGGCCCGGGGAATTCACCCGCCGGGCCTTTGAAAACGACAAACTGGACCTTGCCCAGGCCGACGCCGTCGCCGGTCTGATCGCCGCCCGGTCCGAGGCTGCCCTCCGTTCGAGCGCCCGACAGCTCCAGGGGGAACTTTCCGACACCGTCGGGGATCTGCGGGAAACCATCCTGTTCTGCCGGGCCCGGATCGAAGCCACCCTGGATTTCAGCGACGAGGATTCGGTCGGCGATCTGCCGCGGGACGATCTCCTGGACCGGATAAGTTCGAGCCGGTCCAGGGTGGACGAACTGCTGGAGGAGGGCCGGGAAGGACAGCGGCTGCAGCAGGGCTGCCAGGTCGTCCTGGTGGGTCGGCCCAACGTGGGCAAATCCAGCCTGCTCAACCGGCTGTTGCGAACCGACCGGGCCATCGTCACCGAACAACCCGGCACGACTCGTGACGTCGTGACCGACGAGGTGGTGCTGGACGGAATTCCCTTCCGGCTGCACGACACCGCGGGGGTTCGGGTCGAACCGGACGACATCGAAGCCCGGGGAATCTCCCGCAGCAAGCAGGAACTGGAGCGCGCCGATCTCGTGCTCTTCCTCGTGGACGCCTCCCGCCCCGTGAACGACGAGGACCGCACCCTGGCCGATTGGATCGGGGACCGGAAATCATTGCTGGTGATGAACAAAATTGATCTCGAACCGGACATTGATCCCGAGGCTCTGAGCGACCTTCTGGATCGGGAGCCGGACGTCCGGATCAGCGCCCGAACCGGCGAGGGACTGGACCGCCTGCGGGACCGCATCGTTGAGGCGGTCCGCAGCGGGGAGGTGGCCCGGGAGGATCCCCTGGTCACCCGAACCCGGCACGTCGAGATCCTGAACCGGTGCCGGGATCAGCTGGATCGAGCGCAGGAGGGGCTGGAACGGGGTCGGGAACCCGAACTAATCGCCGAGGACCTGAGGGAGGGGGCTGACGCCCTGGCCGAAATCACGGGCGAAATGACTCCGGACGATGTGCTTGACCAGATCTTCTCCCGTTTTTGCATCGGCAAATAGTCCGCTGGGGGGTGCCCGTTGATTTCGACCTTGAAATGGATTACCTTCTTCGCAGGCACGGATGCTTCCCGGACTGGAGTGAACGGGGCCTCCCCGCCACATTTACGGCTTACCTCCGCGGTGATTTCGCCTCTTCAAACCCGTTCGGAGACCGTATGGACCCGGAACCTTGACTTCACCCGGGCGGCCTGACGAGCCTCGTTCGAGGGGGACGACGTTGATGAACTCCCGTCTGAAATCCGGCAAGACTCTTGGTCCGGGCTGGGCGGGGTTCGTTCTGGTGCTGGTTCTTTCGGTCACCCTGACCGGGTGCCAGCCGGGACTGTTTGGTCCCGATTCCGAGACGGAAGCAGCCCACTTACAGCACCTGGAGGAATTGCCCGCGGACGAGGTTCATGTGGTCGGGTTTGACCTGGACGATACGCTGCTGTTTTCAACCCCGTCCTTCCGGGAGGCGTTCTCACGGGATGTGGAGCCGTTCTCCGAGGAGTTCTGGACCGTGGTCAACTCGTCGGACGCCGAGTTGAGCTGCACCAAGGAGGCGGTGAAGGAAATCCTCGTCCACCATCAGGAACAGGGGCGGACCATCTACGTGAGCACCGCCCGGGAACCCCACAACCCCGGACCGGTCCGCTCCGCGGTGTCCCGGCGGTTCGATATTCCCCCGGACAACGTGTACTTCGATCCGGAAACCAAGGTGGACACGCTGGAGGAACTCGGGGTGGACGTATACTACGGAGACAGCGACTCGGACATTGCCGACGCCCGGGAATCCGGAGCGGTTCCCTTCCGGATCGAGCGGAATCCTGAATCAAGCTATGAACAGAAGTACAACCCCGGGGAGCTGGACGAACGGATCGTTCCCAACACCACCGCCCATACCTGCCCGTAACGGACGGGAGCAACGGGTCGGACGGTTCGGTCCCCCCGAGCGCGCTAGTCAAATGTTTTATACGGTATGGTGGACCAAACGGTTTCTGTCAGGGGGTTAGGAAGCCCAGGTCCGACGTTCCGTTGTTTGCCCCGGACGGTCAGTCCCCCGGGGAGAGAACCTCCGGCGAAAGCGGCTCCCCGCCTTCCAGGTGAAAGACGCATTCCTTCCCCCCGCGGGCGATGGTCGATTCAATTTCGATCTCGGCATCGGTCATCTCCTGAAGGACTTCCTGATCGACGTCACACAGCACGTCGTTCTCCTGCGCCATCTCCAGGAAGGGACACTGGTGAAAGACGATCGTCTGCCGCTGGGTGGTTTCGTCGGTCCGGGTCTCCGGGTAGGTTCCGAGCTTTTTTAACCCGTTCATGAGGCTTCCGTTTTCGTCCAGCCATTCCATCAACATGGTCACCATCTTGCGTTGAACTTCCTCCCGACCGAGGAGCTGTTCCAGCAGCTGAAGCAGCATGACCGATAGATCCGAATAGGCCTTGGGAAACATCTCCTCGGCCTCCGGCGACAGGCTGTACAGTTTCTTGGGTCGGCCGGGCCCTTCCCGTCGTTCGGACTCCGACAGCAGCCCCCGGGCCTTCAGGCCGTAGAGGTGTTCCCGGACCGCGGTGGTGCTCAAATCCAGTCGGTCGCACAGTTCCCCGACCGTCGTCTCTCCCATTCGAAGCTCGGCCAGGATGTCTCCCTTGGTTCCCTCCATCAAGTTGTCCACGGTGAACCTCCCGTTCCGCAGCGAACGTGCGGGGGTTTTGGCCGTCTTCCCCTCCCCTGGATAGTTGGTTGACGGCCCAAAAATCCTCGATATAGTCTTGTTTCATCTGATTAAACAGTTTTTACCTATGAAAGGAAGCATACCGTCAAACGGGCGCTTCCGGAACGGCCTGGAGACCATTCCTCCTTGAACCGGGGGACTCGGGGACGATGTCTTCGAGTTCCCCGGCTCTTTTTCACGGAGGATACCGATAAAACACGGTCGTTGAAACCGTCCCGGGACCGGACGAAGTCGGTTGCTCGTTACAGCCCGATCGAAGGAGGTGGTTTGACCGTCGTTGCCGGTTGGATGTTTCTGCCGCACACGAACCTGGATTGAATCCATTATTTTACAGCCTGTGATCAACTGGGAGGATGCACCATGAACGTTCGCACCCTGCTCTCGATTCTGTTGGTCGGACTGATGGGGGTCCTGTTGACCCCGGCCGTCTCGGCCCAGGACGGCGAAGCCTACGACAGCATGCTGGACCGGCTCACCAACACCGTCTCCCTGGGCGGGTACTTCGAGACCGAATACGTGGATCGTGAGAACTCCAACTCCGAATTTGACCAGCATCGGACCATCCTGTTCTTCGGCACCCAGCCCCACGAACGGATCCGGATGTTCAGCGAACTGGAGATCGAACACGGCGGGTTCGGGAACACGAAACTCGAACAGGCCTGGCTTGAGTTCGCCCTCACCGAGAACATCAACTGGCGAAACGGGATCGACCTGATCCCGGTCGGCCGAATGAACATCAATCACGACGGCAACCTGCGTGATTTCGTGCTCCGGCCGGAGGTCGACAAACGGCTGATTCCGTCCACCTGGTTCGAGGCCGGGACCGGGTTCAACGGCAGCGTCCCCGGGGCCGAGAACCTCGACTTCGTGGTCGGGGTCAGCAACGGCCTTCAGCCCGCCGATCCCGATGGGACCGCCGACTTCAGCACCGCCGACGGGGTCTACAACGAGATCCGGTCCATGCGGAATTCGGTCAGCAACATGACCGAGGACGACAACAACAACAGCCGGGCCTACTGGGGCCGGCT
>CAYPTI010000041.1:9359-13839 GCA_964413525.1 uncultured bacterium
TCAGCAACATGACCGAGGACGACAACAACAACAGCCGGGCCTACTGGGGCCGGCTTGGTTGGTCTCCCTTCCTGGGGACCGAACTGGGTCTCAGCGGCTACAACGCCGACTACGATCCCGACGGAGACCGCAGCATCACCTTCACCGCCGTGGACTGGTACGTGCCCCACGGCGCCTGGGAGTTTAAGGGCGAGTACGTGTTTATCGAGAAGGACCCGGAGTCAGGAACGGGCGGAGAAGGACTTGAGGAGGCCGACGGAGGCTACCTTGAGGTGGGATATCATTTCTTTCCCGATGGTTTCCGGGACTCCTGGGTCGCCAGCGGGTTCGACAACCCGACCTTCACCGTCCTGGGACGGTTCGAGACCCTGAACTTCGACGTCAGCCCGAACAACACCAACGACGTCAACCCCGACACGAACATCACGTCGCTCGGGTTCAACTACCGGCCCATGGAGCGGTCCGCCGTCAAGGTGGCCTGGGACCGGTTTGAATTCGACGACAGCCGGGAGAGCGAGAACCGGTTCAGCGCCGGCGTCGTGCTCGGGTTCTGATTCGGGAACCGAACCTCTGGATTTTGTCGCGAACCTACGCCTCCGCGGGATCCCCCCTTCACCGGGGGGTCCCGCGGTTTATTTCCTCCAACCCCTGGTTCAGTCTTCGTGGAATTACCCTCTCGGTTCTGGTCGAGCACCGACGCCCGGACGGGCCGGTCAGGAAACGGCGGGCAGATCGGAGACGGGTCAGAATCCGGGAGTATTGTTCGGAACAGAAGGGATGGACGACCATCGGCCCGCTTGAACGGGCCTCGTGACCAGTTTTTCTTCGGAGAAGGGCCCGATCGGTCCGTCGCCGGACTCACTCAACGAACGAACACAATGTGGTATCCTCTCGGGGTTCAGCCCCGGTCGGGGGCTCCCAACCAGGAGGTTCAAGGATATGAATATGTTTCGGTACGGAACCATCGCGGTGATGCTGGTGATCCTCGGTCTGGGCCTGACGGCGCCGGCCGGTTCGGTGGAGGCCTCCGGGGAAGCTGAGGCGTCGGAGGAGGCGCCGCTTGAGGAACCGGACGAGGACGTCGACGAGTCCCAGTTTTACGCCCGCCGGCACCTGAGCGACACCGAAGCCCTGGAACTGCAGCTGGAGTCCGACTCGGACCGGGTGGAGCGGGACGTGTTAACCCTCGACAGCGAAGAAATTGGTGACCTGCGTTCGACCTACCGCGTGCGGGTTTTCTCCGATTCCTACCCGATTCACAAAATTTATCGTGAGGGGGAGGAGGAACCCTATCGCTATGCGATTCCCCTGCAGCAGCCGGGCCAGCACGAGTTCATGGACCTGATGTACGGGATCGACGCGGACGGCACGGTCCACCGGATCGACCTGGTGGTCTACCGGGAACCCTACGGGGGGGAAGTGGCCAGCCGGCGGTTCATGCGCCAGTTTGAGGACCGCAGCCTGAACGACAGCCAGTTCCGGGTCAACCTGGATGTCATTCACATCGCCGGAGCCACCATTTCGGCCCAGTCCGTGGCCCGGGGAACCCGGAAAGTCCTCGGGTTGCTGCGGATGAAGGGCCTTATCCCGGACGGGTCGTGACCGGCTCCCCGTGAAAATCTTTACTTCCAAACGGAAACTGGCCCGGTACTCGCCCTCCATGCGGCTGGCCCTCAGTTTCTTCCTGATGTTTATTCTTCTGGGCCTGGCCTCAAGCCTGGCCCTCTACCACCAGCAGTTTGATTTTGACGCCGACGACGCGGCCACCCATTACCGGGGGACCGAGATGGATCCGGAGGGTGGAGGACTGGACGACGCCCAGAACCTGGAGATGCACATTGAGAAATCCTACCGTCAGCTTCTGGAGGTCACCCATTTCCACCTCTACATCATGCCCATCGTCTACCTGGCGGTGGTCCACCTGTACTTCCTCTCCACCCGGCCGGAGTGGGAGAAGATCCTTGTGACCATCCTGACCTACGTTGGACTGCTAACGGAAGTGATCGCCCCCTGGTTGACCCGCTACGGATCGGCGGGCTGGTCGAACTTATTCTGGGCTTCCGGGCTGGCCATCACGGCCACCACCCTCTGGATGAGCGGCGTGTGTTTGCTTGAGATGTGGTGGCCTGAGGAGTCGAGCTGAAGAGACCCCCGGGTCCCCCGGATCCAAAATCCAGATTCGTCCGACCCCGGGATAGGCCTCCCGGATCCGATCCCTGATCTGAGGGTTCACCATCAGCGCGGTGGAGGCCATGTCCGAAATCCACCCCTCCCCGGCTTCCACGCCCACCCAGCGGCGCCCTCGAACCGGGTCTCCCGTGGCCGGGTTGACGATGTGCCCGGTGTCGGACTGAATGCCCTGCTGGCTGACCGACAGGGCGCTGTTTCGCAACCGGATCATTCGTCCGTTTCCTTCCAGCTGGACCGGCCAGCCCGGTTCGCCGGGCGGGGGATCCCCGGCCATCAGGCTGCGGCCAAGATCCACCATGAACCGGTCGAATCCGTGTTCCCGCAACCGCTCCGCGGCCCGGTCCAGGGCGAACCCCTTCGCGACTCCCCCGGGGTCCACGCCCGTGGCCGGGCACGGAATCCAGGCCCGGTTCAGGACCGAGGAAACTTGAAGCATGGAGTCGGTACACAGGGGACGTCGCGCCAGCGGTCGTCCCGTGAGGTTTGGTTTCAGCCCGAGTTCCACCCCGGCCCCGAGCTGAAGCACGGAGAAGGCTCCCCGGGTGACCCGGAAGGCCTCCCGGGCATCGTCGAGCAGACGAACAAGCCAGGGGTCGACGATCACCCCGTTGATTCCCGCCCAGCGGTTCAGTCGCGTCACGTCGGACTCCGGCGAATAAACGCTCATCGTCCGGTCGATCCGATCAAACGCATCCCGAACCGCCTGGACGCCGGTCTCTATCTCTTCTTCCGACCGGTCCGTGATCAGGGTGACCCCGGCGTAGGTCCCCATCGTCGTCCAGGAACGGGTGACCACCCGAACCTCCCCCTCAGTCGACGTCGTCTCGCCCTCCCCGGTCGACGTTCCGGAGACGCTCTCCGGAACCGTGGTTCCGAGAACCAGCAGGAACAGGACCATTAGGAGAACCTTGTCTTTTCCGATCACGTCAATCATGGAAGTGACCACTCTGCTCCCGTTTGGATCGATTCGGAACTGGAGGTGACCGGCCCGAGTCCCCGTGAACCGAACCGGACTGAGGAAGAACCTTCCCGGATCATCCAGCTTCCCTCCCCGCCGGCCGGCCCCCGGTTGACCCGGGTTTCGACCCGCTGTATCCTTTGCTCGTTAAAAACTGATTAAACAGTCTAAAGTACCGGTTCGGGTGAACAAAGCTCCCTTTCGGCCCTTCGCTGGAATCACCGACCGGACCCGAACGACGGAGAAGTCGATGAACGCTCGGGACGCTGAATCCGATGATGCTGCGGAGGCTACCGGGAACCCTCGGAAGACGAAACCCGTCAGGAAGCCCCGGATGCCCGCCGTCGAACGAACGTTAGCCAATCAATATCCCATGGATGGGTGATGAGACGTCATGAACCGTCGGACGCTGATCGGAATTCTGCTGATGATTCTCGTTGTGGTGGTACAGGGATGCGGTCAACCCGAGTCCCAGGAGGAATTGACCATTTATTCGGGTCGGGGGTCCAACCTGGTTGATCCTCTGCTGGAGGACATCGAGGAAGACCTCGATATCACCATTGATGTGCGCTACGGAGAGACCTCCCAGCTGGCGGCCACGATCCTCGAGGAGGGACAGCAGAGCCCCGCCGACCTGTTTTACGCCCAGGACGCCGGTGCCCTGGGGGCCCTCCAGCGGGAGGACCGGTTACGAACTCTTCCCGATGAGCTGCTGGAACAGGTCGACCCGGCCTTCCGGTCGCCGGAGGGCCGCTGGATCGGTATCTCCGGCCGGGCCCGGGTTCTGAACTACAACGTGAACCGGGTTGAGGAAGACGAACTGCCCGAGGACCTGTGGGAACTCACCGAATCGCGCTGGGAGGGAGAAGTGGGCTGGGCCCCCGAGAACGGCTCCTTCCAGTCCTTCATCACCGCCATGCGGACCGTACACGGGGAGGAGCGGACCCGGGAGTGGATCGAGGCGATGATGGACAACGGGGTCCGCAGCTACTCCGCCAACACCCCGATCGTCGACGCCCTGGGTCGAGGGGAGATCTCCATCGGCCTGGTGAACAACTACTATCTCCATCGCTTCCGGGCCGACGATCCGGACTTTCCGGTCCGGGCGCACTTTCTGTCCGACAGCGTGGGATCCCTGATCAACGTCGCGGGCGTCGGGGTGCTGGACAGCGCCTCGAACCCCGAACTGGCCCATGAGGTGATCCGGGAGATGCTCACCGAAGAGCGCCAGCGGTACTTCGCCGAGGAAACCTTCGAGTATCCCCTGGCCGGCGACGTGGATCCGGTCGCGGATCAGCCCCCGCTGAGTGCGATCGATCAGCCGGAGATTGA
>CAYPTI010000042.1:0-9554 GCA_964413525.1 uncultured bacterium
TGACTCGAATCCACTCCCCGGCCGGCCGACGCTCGGCTTCCCGGTCGAGCCTCCGGTAGGCCTCCTCCAGGCTCGGGACCTCGTCCCAGCGGGTTTCGTCCTTCCAGGTTATCCCCTGACGCACCAGGTGGGTGTGGGAATCAATCAGCCCCGGAATCACCGTGCGTCCCCCGAGGTCCACTTCCGTAACTCCGGTGCTGCGCAGGGGTCCGAGGTCCCGGGTGGATCCAACCCGGGCAATTCGGCCGTCCCGAAGGGCGAGTCCGTCGTGAAACACCGCCCTGCCGTCGGAATCCCTTCCTCCGTAGACCTTCCCGCCCAGCAGCACCGCATCAACTGCGCCCGGACCCGGGTCCCCGGTTCCAAGGCGAGGACTGCGGTGAACCTCCGGCCCTGATGGGTTCATGATCAATCCTCCCGAACCAATGCCTCGTTTTCCCGTCGAACCCGTTCGGCCTCCCGTGCTTTTGGTGCCGACTGGATAATCCCGGACCTCGGGCCGCCTCCGTTGATCCGACCATGTTCAACCAACATAAACGGACCGGTATGGTTCGTCAAACGACGCCGGCAATTTTCCGGACCGTGACTCTGCCGGGGTATCCGGGAAACCCTTCCGGTCCGTCCCCGCCTACCTGTCGACGACCTATCCAACCGGATATGATTGAAATTGACGAAACGTGACCTGGGGATTTATCCGCCCTGGAAGGGTGATCTTGATGAACGACTCCTCCATCGCTCACGACGAGCTTATCGACTCTCCCCTGGACCCCGCGGATCGGCGACGGGCAGGCGAGGGGACCCATATTTACCACGAACGGGACCTGCAGGAAATGGACAGCGCCCACGACGGGCGGCTGAAGACCGTCCTGGTCAACGAATCCATCGTGCCCTCCTCGGGGGGAGTGCTCATCGACGTCATTACGTACGGCCCCGGGGTATCGTGCCCGGTCCATTACCACGAAGGGACCCGGCATTTCTTCTACGTCCTGGAGGGATCGGGGATCCTGGAGGTGGAGGGCGAGGAGTTTGAGCTTGAACGCGGAAGCCTCGCCTGGATCGGGGAGGGTGACCGGCACCGGCTGTACGCCCGTGAAGGACAGAAAATGAAGCTGTTTGAATACTTCTCGAACGGGGATCACAAAAGCGAATTCTTCGGGGAGGAATGCACCTGGCAGCCCGATTCGGTCGGACCCGAGGGGTAACTCGAACCGAGGCCCGGGAGGCCCGACCCTCCGTCACCTCGTGACCGCGGGCAACTCCTCCGGTCGTTGAAGGTACTCCTTCAGGGTGGACAGAAACCGGGCGGCGTCGGCCCCGTCCACGACCCGGTGATCGAAGGTAAGCGAACAATTCATCACGGCCCGGAACCGGAACGGTACTTCCGGCTCCTCCCCCGGAACCGCCCGCTGGCGCTGTCTTCCGATGCCGAGGATCCCGACCTGGGGAGGATCAATAATGGGGTCGAACGTATCAATCCCGAGCGCCCCGAGGTTGGTGATGGTAAAGGTGCCGTTTTCCAGATCGGCGGGGCGCTGGTTGTTCTTCTTCACCCGTCGAATGAGGCTGCGGCGGCCTCGAGCGATCGCTTCCAGGGAGCGTTCTCCGAGGTCCGGAAGCACAGGGGTGATCAGGCCCGGGTTCAGGTCCACCGCGATGCCGATGTTTTTTTCCTCGATCAACCGGTGCTCATCCTCCTCGTACACGGCGTTGAAGTCGGGGTGATCGTCGAGGGTCGGAACCAGCGCGGCGAGGATGAGGTCGGTAAGGCTGACGTCAACCTCCGATTGTTGAGTTCGGTCCTCGTGAAAATCAATCAGCTCCTCCACCGCGATCTCCTTGTTCAGCGTCACGTGGACGGCTTCCCGATAACTTTGCCGTAATCGCCGGGCAATGGTCTCCCGCATCGACGTCCGCGTACGGACCTCCCGGGGCGTCATCGTCGGGGAATCCGGTTCATCCCCCTCGTCCCGGCGATTGAGACATCGCTCCACATCCTCCGTCGTAACGGCCCCCTCCACCCCGGTCCCCTCGATCGGGGACAGGTCCACGCCGCGCCGCTCGGCCATCGCCCGGGCCGCAGGCGAGGCTTTGACCCGTTCCGGAGACTCTTCCGGGGATTCATTTTCTTCGGAGGGATCAGCGGCCGACGTCCCGTCGGATCCGTTCGGTACGGATCCGTCCGACCGCTTCCGGGGTTCCTCGGAATCGTCCTCCAGGTCCGGGAGGTCTTCCTCCGCCCCGGCCACGATGGCGATCGGTTCGCCCGGGGGCAATTCCTCCCCTTCCGAAGCGACAATCCGTCGAAGCACCCCCGGTTCGCGGGCTTCCAACTCCTCGGTGAACTTGTCGGTCTCAATCACGGCCAGTGGCTGATCCCGCTCCACGAAATCTCCCTCATCGGCGAGCCACTCCTGCAACAACCCGGTCTCCATCGTCTGACCGAGCTTGGGCATCCGCACGATCCAGGCCATGATGCACTCTCCCATCAGTCTCGGGGGTTGAACCGGGAAACCAAATAGGTCAAACCATTTGACCACTCAGCAGACCGTACTTTATCCTCCGCAAGAAACGAACATCAACCCCTTCCTGAGAGGAGAAGCGTTTTGAATCCAGCGAATCAAACCGCGATGTTTGAAACGATGCTGCGGATTCGCCGGTTTGAGGAGGCGGTCCGGGATTCCTTTTCCGACGGAGAAATCCCCGGGTTCGTCCACCTGTACATCGGGGAGGAAGCCATCGCCTCCGGGGTCTGTTTTGCGCTGGATGAAGACGATTACATCACCAGCACCCACCGGGGTCACGGCCACTGCATCGCCAAGGGACTGGAGCCGGCCAGAATGATGGCGGAACTGTTCGGGAAGGACACCGGGTACTGCCATGGCAAGGGCGGCTCCATGCACATCGCCGACTTCGACTCGGGCATGCTGGGAGCCAACGCGATCGTCGGAGCCAGCGGTCCCATCGCCGCCGGCGCCGGGCTGACCGCCAGCATGCGGGGAAACGAACGGGTGGTGGTCTGTTTCTTCGGGGACGGCGCCCTGGCCCAGGGTCCCCTCCATGAGGCCATGAACCTGGCCGCCGTCTGGGATCTTCCCGTGCTGTTCGTGTGTGAGAACAACCAGTACGGCGAGATGACCCCGACCGGGGACCAGCATGGCATCTCCCGCCTGGCCGATCGCGGAAAGGCCTACGGAATGCCCTCCGTCCACGTAAACGGCATGGACGTCGAGGAGGTCTTCGAGGCCGGCCGGGAAGCGGTCGAACGGGCCCGAACGGGGAACGGACCGACTTTCCTTGAATGTGAAGCCTACCGGTTCCGGGGCCACTTCGAGGGGGATCCGGAGACCTACCGCTCCGAGGAGGAAGTCGAGGAATGGCAACGGAAGGACCCGGTTCACACCTACCGGTCCCGGCTGATCGAACGGGACGTGATGACCGAGACGGAAATCGACGAACTGGAGCAGTCCGTTCAACGGGAGATCGAACAGGCGGTTGACTTCGCCAGGACCAGTTCGCCTCCCGGCCCCGCCGAGGCTTACACCGACGTATCCTCGGAACCGGAGGGTTCGTCCCGATGACCACCATGACGTTCCGGGACGCCGTCCAGCAAACCCTGGACGAAGAGATGGACCGCGATTCGGACGTGGTCCTGATCGGAGAGGACATCAGCAAGGGAGTGTTTCGAGGCACGGCGGGGCTCGTGGACAAGTACGGCGAGGACCGGGTCCGCGACACCCCCATCAGCGAATCGGCGATCGTCGGGGCCGCCATCGGATCGTCGGCCACGGGGTTGCGTCCGGTAGCCGAGATCATGTACTCCGATTTCATGGGGCTCGGGTTCGAACAGCTCCAGAACCAGGCCGGCCAGATGCGGTACATGTTCGGGGGAAAAATTAAGCTGCCCCTGACCATCCGGACCACGGAAGGGGCCGGGCAGCAGACCGCCGCCCAGCATTCCAAAACCGTCCACCACCTGTACGCGAGCCTGCCGGGAATCAAGGTGGTCTGTCCGACCCTTCCCCTGGAAGCCAAGGGACTGCTCAGGGCGGCCATCCGATCCGACGACCCCGTGATCTGTTTCGAAAACAAAACCCTTTACACCCGGGAGGGAGAGGTTCCCGACGACGAGGACTTCGTCCTCCCCCTGGGACAATCCAGGGTGCTGGAGGAAGGTAACGACGTAACCGTCGTGGCCACTCACTCCATGCTGTACAGGGTCCTCGAGGCGGCTAAGCGGGTCGAGGCTGACCTCGAGATCATCAACCCCTGCTCGCTGTACCCCCTGGACGTGGAAACCATCTTCGAGAGCGTCCGAAAAACCCGCCGGATCATCGTGGCCGACGAAAGCCCGTTGAGCTACGGAACCCACGCCGAGATTGTGTCCCGGGTGGTGGAGAACGAATTTTTTGAACTGGACGCTCCTCCCCGGCGATTGGGTCTCGCCGACGTGCCCATCCCCTTCAGCCCCGACCTTGAGGAGGAACTCCTCCCGGGGGTGGATGACGTTGTCGACGTGATTCATGAACTCACCTGAAGACCGTTCTCCGGGCGAAACCGTCCCGTGGCGGTGCCTGTGGGATCAGGACAACACCCGATCGCCGTCGATGAACCTGGCGCTTGAGCAGGCCGTGGCTCGTTCGGTGGGACGAGGGGACTCTCCCCCCACCCTGAGGTTCTGGTCCAACCGGCGATGCCTGGTTCTCGGCCGGTACGATCCCCGGCGGGATGGGTTCCAACATGCCCTTGAACCGATCGCAAAGGCGGACCTCCCCGTCTTCCGGAGACGCACGGGCGGTTCCGCCGTGCTCCACGATGATGGGGTCCTGAACTGGTCGATCGTCCTTCCACGCTCCCGGGGCTCCGGACCGAACCGGGGGCTCGAGGACGGGTATCAACTCCTGTGTGAGGGACTGATCCGGGGCCTCCAACAACTGGGGGTACCCGCCCGGGCCGGCGAACTCCCCGGGACCTTCTGCGACGGTCGCTACAACCTGCTGGCGGGGGAGAAGAAAATCGCCGGGACCGCCCAGACCCGGCGACAGTCCTACCAGCTGATTCACGGAACCCTGTTTCTCAACAACAACCTCGACCGGATGATCCGGGACCTGAGAGCCTTTTACCGCTCGCTTCCCGACGGCGGGGCCCGGCAGGTTCATCCGGACACGGTCACGACCGTTCGGGAGCTTCTCGGGCGGCCGGTGGAAGCAACCGAAGCTACCCGGGTGTTCAGCCAGGCCTTCTCCGATCGCGTCCCGCTTGTCCGGGGAAAATTCGACCCGTCGGAAGTTCAGGCGGCCCGCTCTCTGGCTCCCGCTCTTCGGTTCGATCCGGCTCCCCGGGCCAACGTTGAACCGGCCGGGTGATTGTGCTACGGTTTTCATTGGTATAACCATTATACCGATGAAAGGATACTCGAATGAAATTTTCCAAGGTGACAACGCAGGGAAAAGGTGCCAAGGTGGCCTCTCAAATTGCTCGACGGATCGAGGAAGGTGCCTTTTCCGAGGGGGATAAACTTCCCCCGGAACGGACCATCGCCGATCAGATGAACGTCAGCCGGCACGCCGTCCGGGAAGCGCTCAGCGCCCTCCAGATCGTCGGCATGGTACAGAGCCGCCAGGGAGACGGCACCTACGTCCGGAACGTCGCAACCAATTCGTCGGTTGAGAGGGCCCGGGAAATCCTGGACGAAGCCGACGATTCCCTCGAAGTCCTCGACGCTCGGTGGATTATCGAACGGTCCATCGCGGAACTGGTCTACGATCGGTTTGACGACGACGACCTGGCCGAACTATCCAGCCTCGTGAACGACATGCGCCACGGGGTGGAAAACGACGATCTGGATCAATTTCTGGAAGCGGATCAGCGGTTCCACCTCAAGTTCGCCGAGTTGACCGGGAACGATGTGATATGCCGCACGGTCTCGACCCTGGTCGGGGCTATGCAGAACCGGCTCTGGAAGGAGCTGAAACGTCAGTACGTGTTCCAGCAGGACCCTCACACGGCGGTGGACATCCACCAGGAGATCGTCGACGCCGTGGAAGCCGGCGATCCCGAGGCACTCCAGGCAGCCGTCAAAGACCATTACGAATCCATGGAGCCCTATCTTTAAAAGGAGGCCCACCGATCCATGCAGCTGGTCGATCTCAGTCAATCGTTTGATTCGGAAACCCCCACCTGGCCGTACTTCCCCTCCCCGGAGGTCCGCAACCACCACAGTCACGCGCGGGACGCCAAGTGTTCCAAGATCGTGGAGACCAACATGCACACCAGCACCCACATCGACGCCCCCTACCACTTCGAATCCGGGGGGTGGGATCTGGCGGAGATCCCGCTCGATCACCTGTTTGCCTCCGGCCTGATCGTGGACATCTCCGACCGGGTGGGGGAATACGACATCATCACCCGCGAGATGGTCGAGGAGTCCGTGCCGGACGGAAAATCGCTCCGGAAGGGCGACATCCTGGTCCTCTACACCGGCTGGGAAAAATACTGTTTCGAGGGCGAGCAACCCGACGAGGACATCTATTTCTGCAAGGTGCCCGGTCCGAACAAGGAAATGGTCGACTGGTGCATCGACATGGAGTTCAAATGGGTCGGTCTCGATTGTCCCTCCTTCGAACACGGACTGAACACCGACATCCGGACGATGCGGCCCGATCTCGTCCGCGAGATGGAGCAAAAATTCGGCAAACCCATCAACGAGGTTCTCCCGGAGGAAGAAATGTTGTACGCCCACCGGGTGTTCCTTGGCAGCAAGAACCAGTGCATCGTGGAGAACCTCGGCGGGGATATCTCCACCGTGGTGGGCAAACGAGCCAAGCTGGGTGCCTTCCCCTGGAAGTGGAACAACGGCGAAGCCTGCATCTGCCGGGTCGTGGCCTTCCTGGAGGACGGCGGCTAATCGCCCCGGAACCCGAGCCGGGATCCTCCTTCCGCCCCGACCCCGGGCCGTCTGAACCATCAATCCGTCCATCAGGAAAGGAACAGGCTCGATGACCGACGTCAAACCCACCGACGATTCGATGGAAGCCGTCCTGCTGAAGGACGTCAACGAGCTCGAATTCGATGAAGTACCCGTTCCGGAGTACGGTCCCCTGGACGCCCTGTGCCGGGTCCGGGCCGTCTCCATCTGCGGCACCGACCCCCACATCGTCAACGGCGATCACCGTCCGCGGTGGCCGCGCTCCTTCCCCTTCATTCTCGGTCACGAGTGGGCCGGCGAGATCGTGGAACTCGGCGACGAGGCAAAACAATTCGGCTGGGCGGTCGGCGACCGGGTGGCCGGCACCTCCCACGACAGCTGCGGCCAGTGCCGGATGTGTCTCACCGGCCGGTACAACCTGTGCGACAACTACGGCCGCGATGAGCTCGGTCACCGGCAGTACGGCCACTACTCCAACGGCGCCTACGCCCGGTACGTCGTCCACGGGATCAAGAGCCTCGAGCCGTTGCCCGACAGCCTCAGCTACGACGAAGGAGCTCTGGCCGATCCGGCCAGCATTTCCCTGTGGACCATCAAACGGGGCCGGATTAACGCCGGAGACGTGGTGGCCGTCCTGGGTCCCGGACCCATCGGACTGATGTGCATGATGTTCGCCCACGTCCTGGGAGCCTCACGGGTCATCATGGTGGGCCGGGGGGAACGGCTGGAGACGGCTGAACAACTCGGAGCGGAAGTGGTCGATTACGAGAACGAAGACGTCGTCGAGCGGGTCCAGGAGTTGACCGACGGGAAGGGAGCCCACCTGACGGTGGACGCGGCGGGAACCAAAAACGCCGTCCTCTGGGCCACACAGATGGTCCGCAAGGGGGGCAACGTCGTGCTGACCGGTCTGCCCGAGGAGGACGTGGTTCTGCCGCTGGAAAAAATCGTCCTGGAAGAAATCAACCTCTACGGATTGCGGGCCAACCAGGGAACCCTGTCCGAGGCCCTCGCGTTGATGGCCAACGATCGGGTGGACGTCTCCCCCCTGATCACCCACACCTTCGACCTGGAGGACTATGCCCGGGCCTACGAAGTGTTCACGGAACGACTCGACGGAGCCCTCAAGGTCGTGATGCACCCGTAGGCCTCCGGCCATGGTTCCGGATCATCTCCTTCCCCACGGAGGTTGTACTTCATGAAAGCTGTCGTGTTTGACGAACCCGGGTCGTTCACCGTGGCGGAGGTGGACGAACCGGAGGTAACCCCCGGCCACGCCCTGGTGGAAGTGAAGTCCTCCACCATCTGCGCCACCGATCAGAAAATTCTCCACGGAAAGTTCTCCGGGACGTCCTTTCCCCACATCCCCGGTCACGAATGGAGCGGCCGGATCGTGAAGGTGGCCCCGGACGTGACCGGGTTCCAACCCGGGGACCGGGTCGGGATCGAAGTTCACGTCGGGTGCGGGCGGTGCAACCGCTGCCTGGAGGGACTCTACAACCTGTGCGTGAACTACGGGTCGAGCGAAACCGGCCACGCCCACGTGGGGTTCACCATCGACGGCGGCCTGGCCGAGTACTGCAACGTCCCCGTTAAAGCCCTCCACCGGCTACCCGACGAACTGTCCTACGACGAGGGCGCCTGGACCGACAACATCGGGATCGCCCTCTACGCGGTGGAACGGTCGGGACTGGAGAGCGGAGAAACCGTGGTCGTGGTCGGCCCCGGGGCCTACGGCCTGCTCTCGGTTCAGATCGCCCGGGCCCGGGCGGCCTCCCGAATCATTCTTACCGGCACCCGGGACAGCCGGCTGGAACTGGGCGAAAATCTGGGTGCCGATGCCACCGTAAACGTCCGGGACGCCGACGATCCGGTGCGGGAGGTAACCGAACAACTGGACGGAGCCGGGGCGGACGTCGTGATTGAATTCGCCGGGACCGGGGAAGCCGCCCGGCAGGCGATTGATATGGCCCGGCGGGGAGGGCGGGTAGTCCTGGGTGGGGCCACCGGGGAAGGAGTCGAACTGAACGTGGAACTCCACAAGATCGTCCGGGACCACCTCGACGTGCTGGGTTCGCTTGCCAACCCAAAACGAATTTCCAGGCGGGGGCTGGAATTGATCCGGAACGGGGACGTCAAACTGGGGCCGCTGATGACCCATCACTTCGAGCTGGACGAATTCCCGCAGGCCTGGAAGACCTTCACCGAGCGGATCGGCGGGGCCATCCGCGTGATGATTCATCCTGACGGCGGTCCCTGACCCGACACCCGACTCCATCATTCTTTTCCGCAGGAGGATTGACAATGGACTTCATTTCCGACGTTTCACCGGAAAAACCGGACGACGTCTTCATGCCCTACACCCCCGGCGTGAGGGTCAAATCCGGCAGCGACATCCTGTTCATGGCGGGGGCCACGGCCGCGCCGCTCTATCACGATCATCCCCACGACTTTGACGCCTTCGATCTGCCCGATGACATTCAGAAACAGATGCGACTCACCCTCGACAACCTCCAGCGGGTCCTGCACGAGAATGACCTGACCTTCCAGCACGTGGTCAAAGTGGTCATTTACCTCACCGACATTCGGGAAATCGCCAGGGGAAGCCAGGTCATGGGGGACTACTTCG
>CAYPTI010000042.1:9654-13276 GCA_964413525.1 uncultured bacterium
GAATGAAGAATTTTCTGGATCTGGTAAGATTGCTTGCGTTGAACGGATCCCTCCCGACCGGGGTGAAGACCGGTGAGCACGAATCAATCCCAAACCCTCGCCCCCGAAACCCTTGAGTCGGGGGATCGGGTTACCCTGCGAATTGAAGACTACGACGATACGTTCCGGGGAACTTGCTCGGTGGACGGGTGGACCTTTGTCATCATGGGCACGTCGCCCGGGGAAACCGTGGAAGCGGAGGTCATGGGGTTCCGCCGACGTACGGTTTTCCTCAAACCGGTGAAGGTGACCGATCCGAATCCCGATCGAGTGGAACCGGAATGTCGTCATTTCGGGGTCTGCGCCGGATGCCAGTTCCAGCACCTTGCCTACGACCGGCAGCTTGAAATCAAACGGGATCGTTTAAACGAGTACTTCGACCGCTACGAGGAGCTTTCCTTCGAACCCTTCCGGGAGATCATTCCATCGAAACGGACGTACGGGTACCGGAACAACGTGAAGCTTCACGGTCCCGGGGAACCCGGGTTCTGGTCCGTCGGGGGATTGAGCATGCTCCGGAACGAAGAGTGTCCGGTCTGCGTGGACGAAATCGAGCAGGCCATCCAATCCGGACGGAAGGACCAGTTTGACGAATTCCGGGCCCGCAACGTTGAAAACCTGCTACTCCGGGCCAGCAGCACCGGGGAACAATACGTCGGGCCGGAACAGGTCCCCGAGGAGGACATCCGGTGGTTGACCGAGGTGATCCCTCACCCCCTGACCGGGGAGGACGTGGAGTTAACCGTCCCCAGCCACGGGTTCTGGCAGGGCAACACCCCGATGGTTCCCCGCCTGGTGGAAGAGGTCGTGACCCGGGTGGAACGCTTCTCCCCCTCCCACCTGGTGGAGGCCTACGCGGGGATGGGGTTGTTCGGGCTGTTCTGTTCCTCCACCGTGGAGGAGGTTATCGGCATTGAAATCAACCCACTTTCGATCGAAGCCGGCCGCCGGAACCTCAAAAACCTTGGGATTGACAACCTCCGCTTTATCGAAGGAGAGACCGAGTCCAACCTGGCCGACGTCCTCTGGACGATCCCCTCTTCGGACAGCACCCTGCTGGTGGACCCTCCCCGAAGCGGCATGCCCAAGCAGGCCCTCGACGCCGTTCTGAGCCATCCGCCCGAGCAGTTCCTGTACGTAAGCTGCAACCCGGAAAGCCTCTCCCGAAACCTGTCTCACCTCTGCCGGACCACCTACGAAATGGAGGAACTGGTGGGAATCGATCTGTTCCCCCAGACGAGGCACCTCGAATGCATCGCTCACCTGTCCCGCCGGAATGAGGGATTTTAATTGCTTGGGTCCCGAATGGTGTGTACATACGGTCTCCAAACGGGTTTGATTTCGCCGTTCCAAAACCAACCGGGGACCATCAACCATCTCGAACGGCCTGGATCGACTCGGGATAAGCATCCTGATCCGGTAGGCGAAATCACCTCGGAAGTCTGCCTCCGGCTGACCGGGAATGACGGGCGGAGCTCGATTACACACACAAACATGGACGTGACCTTTTGATTCCCATTCTCGACGCTCCGTGGCCGATCCCCGGGGCAGCCCGGTACCCTGTGGATCCGCCAAGGAAGGGAGCCGGTTCCCCGTGCGATTGATTCAGGCCATGATCCCCGTCGGTAAACATACCGAGGTCGAAGCCATGTTGAAGCAGCAGGATCTCTTCTACAGCCTGCTGGAAGAATCAAGTTCGGAGAATTTCAGCCACGTCGCCCTGATTCCCGTGGATACGGGCCGAGTCGAGGAAATTATCGATCTGCTCAAGGAAAACGGATTAAAAAAGGACGGGACCATCGTGGTCTCCGAGGCTCAGGCGATCGTCTCGGAGGAATTCGATCGTCAGCAGGAAAACCAGGAGGAGAACGACCAAACAGACCCGGAACGGATTGCGGAGGAGGAGTTAATTTCGAAGGCGAAGGGTCTTTCCCGGAGTTCTACAAACTACCTTCTGTTCACCATCATCAGTGCCGTGGTCGCCACGGCCGGCCTGCTGGCCGACAGTGCCTCGGTGGTCGTGGGCAGCATGGTCATCGCTCCGCTGATCGGTCCGGCCATGGCCGCCTGCGTGGGCAGCGTGATCAACGATCCGGAGCTGTTCCGGGAGGGACTGTACTCTCAAATTCTGGGCACCGCGGTCGCCATTCTCAGCGCCACGGCGTTTGCTCTGGTCACCCGGTTTCATATCGGAGCCGAACTGAATCTTCTGCTGTTCGATCAGGTCGCCGAGCGAGTCCACCCCGGTCTCCTGTCGCTGGCGGTGGCGCTGGGGGCGGGAACCGCCGGAGCCCTGGCGTTAACCTCCGGCATGAGCGCCGCCCTCGTGGGGGTCATGATCGCCGTGGCCCTGATCCCCCCGGCCGCGACCGTCGGGCTCGGGCTTGCGTACCTGGAGCCTCAGATCGCCACCAGCGCCTTCATCCTGGTCGTGTTGAACCTGCTCTGCATCAACCTCGCCGCCCTGGTGACCCTGTGGTTTAAAGGCTACCGGCCCGACAGCCCCTTTGAGGAAAAACTGTCCCGGTTCCTGAACGTTCGACGGGCTCTCGTGCTGTTTGCCGGAGTCCTCGTGATCACGGGCCTGCTGGTGGTCACCACCGTGCAGGAACGTGCCAACCGGCAGCTTGAACACTCGGTCCACCGGTTCATGACCCAGCAATCCCATCCTCTGCACGATTTCGAGGTAGAATACCGGCTCAGCTGGCTGTCTCAGGAACCCACCCGGGTGCTTGTCCGGACCGGCCCCGTCGAGGAAGGATTTCCCGGTGAATTCCAGCAATACCTGACGGAGCAGACCGGACTGGATCTTCCCGTTCTTGTGATCGAAGAAACCCGGCGGGAAGTCGTACCGGCCGAGGACTGAACTTCAGCAGTCGAACGAAGTTGTGTCCCGGATCGGGTCGGTTATCAATCGTCCATCCAGAACCCTCGGAACGTTGGGGGGACCATGGCTGATTTCGGGTCCCGAACGGCCCATCGAAAATCGTGTCATCGGAAGGATGATTGTGATGCTTGTGGCGGCGGCGGTTATCGTGCTGGGCGCCCTGATCGGGTACGTCACCAACTACCTCGCCATCCGGGCTCTGTTTCGGCCCCGGCGTCCGATCCAATTGTTCGGTTGGACCCTGCCGTTAACCCCCGGGGTCATCCCCTCACGTCGGAAGCAGCTCGCCGACGCCATCGGTCGTGTGATCGACGAACAACTGGTCACCGAGGAACGCATCCGGGAACGAATCGACGATGCCCTGGACGATCGGCTGGATCGACTTCTCGACCCGGAGACCCTGTTTCCGAACGTCATCGGTCGATCGATGGGACGACTCCTTGAGGCGGGGTTTTCCGACTTGAAACCCAAACTCAAGCGGAAGCTCCGACAGTCCCTGAGCCGGCGGGTGTCCCGGCTGGCCCGTGAACATCTGAACGCCGGGGACATCGCCCGGCGTCAGATCAACCGGATGGACCTGGACGAGCTTGAGTCCGTGATCGTCCGGATCACCCGTCGGGAACTGCGCTGGATCTGCTGGCTGGGAGCGCTTGTGGGCGGGCTGATTGGTACGGTCCAGGCGACGATCCTGCTGTT
>CAYPTI010000043.1:0-2303 GCA_964413525.1 uncultured bacterium
TAGTAGTGGCCGGAGAGTTCGCCCCCCAGGCAGGCGTCGGTCTCCCGCATCTTCGCCTTCATGTAGGCGTGTCCGACCCGGTGCCGGACCGGTTCCCCTCCGTTGGCCCGGATTTCCTCCGGAACCACCCGACTGGAGCGCAGGTCGTAGACCACTGTACTGCCGGGGGAGGATTCCAGCATCGGCCGGCTGAGCAGGGCGGTCAGCAGATCGGAGGGAACGATGTCGCCGACTTCGTCCACGAAGGCCACCCGATCGCCGTCGCCGTCGAAGGCGATTCCCAGGTCGTACTCCCCGGACCGGACCTCCTCCTGGAGGTCCTCCATGTTCTCGCGTTCGATCGGGTTGGGGGTGTGGTTCGGGAAGGTCCCGTCCAGCTCGAAGTACATCGGTTCGTAGCGGATCGGAAGCTGATCGTAAATGGGCGGGACCTCCAGTCCCCCCATCCCGTTTCCGGTATCGACGGCCACGTGAAGGTTGTCCAGTTCCCCCACCAGGGAGAGCATCCGGTCGGTGTAGACGGGGAGGAAGTCACGCTCCTCGTAGGTACCGCGATCGTCGATCACGGGAAGGTCCCGGGTGTTGACCGCCTGTTCGATCTGGTTGATCCCGGTCTCGTAGGCGACCGCCTTGGCGTCCTCGCGGGAAATTTTGAACCCGATGTATTCGGAGGGATTGTGGGAGGCGGTGACCATGACTCCGCCCTGAGCCCCGTAGTGAGCGATGGCGTTGTAATTCATGGGAGTCGAGCAGAGTCCGATGTCGATCACGTGCTGTCCCGTGTCCCGGAGGCCCCGGATCAGGTGTTCGGCGATGGGAACCGCCACGTCCCTCATGTCGTGGCCGACCACAACCGTTCCGGGAGCGAGCAGGTTGCCGACCGCCACGCCGATGTCCCGAGCCTCCTGTTCGTCAAGCTGTTCGGGGTAGATGCCCCGGATGTCGTACGCCTTGTAGATCCCAGCCATGAACATCACCTCAAGGGGAGTAAACCTTCCTTCGACCGTGCCGGACCCGATGGGCATTCCGGGTATTTGAGACGAAGTGTAAATGATAGCATCATTTTCGCGAGATGGCCGTGGACCGTTGACGGGGATTCGAGCCCCGGCAACCATCATTGAAATTTGGGATGAACCAGTGTGAGAACGTTTGGTTTTTTGGACAAGGGAACGGACCTTCGGTTGAGCTCGGCCCCGTCTGTGCAGGGGACCCGTGCGATCGGATACGAGCCGGCACCGCCGTCGGATCGGGACTGCCCTCTTCCATCACCGGCTCAAGCTGGCGAACCGGAATGGCCGGCATGACGGGGGCGCCTGACGGATGTATTTAGGCGAACTGGTCCTCAACGGGTTCAAATCCTTCTATTCGCGGACCTCCCTTCAGTTCAAGCCCGGCATTACGGCCATCGTGGGGCCGAACGGGTGCGGAAAAAGCAACATCCTCGACGCGGTACGCTGGGTCCTCGGCGAGCAGAGTCCCACCCAGCTTCGGGGGGACGAAATTGCCGATGTAATTTCCGACGGAAACACCCGACGAAATCCAAAACGGACCGCCCGGGCCGAATTGACCTTCCGCGATGTGCGGGAAAAACTTGAACTTGACCGGGAGGAATTATCAGTCGCCCGGGAGGTGGGGCGTGACGGGAAGGGTCGATACTTTCTGAACGGGGACAAGGCCCGTCTGAAGGACATTCAGGACATGTTTCGTGACACGGGGGTCGGGCAGGACCTGTACTCCCTCATCGGGCAGGGGGACATCCGGGACCTCGTGGTGAGTAACCCGGAGGAACGACGGGAGATCGTGGAGGAGGCCGCCGGGATCGCTTCCTACCGGCATCGCCGGGATCGATCCAAACGGCGGCTGGCCTCAACCCGGGAGGATTTCGAGGTTGTCGATCAGCAGCTTCAGGAAAAGCAGGGTCGACTCAACCAGCTGAAGGGTCAGGCCGAGAAGGCCCGGACGTTTCGCAGCGTCCAGGAAGAATTTCGGGCGCTTGAGTTCGAGGAAAGCCGGCGGACGTATCTTGACCTGGCCGATGAACACGAGGCAAAACAGGATGAGGTGGAGGAACGGTCCCGGAAGAGCGAGGAAGCTCAGAAGGCGCTGGATCGAGCGGAGGACCGACGCCAGTCGCTGCAGGCCCGGAACCGTCGCCTCCAGAAGGGGCTTGCCCGCCTCGATCGGTTTTCGGACCGGGAGGATGAGAAACGGGATGAAGCCGGTCAGCAGCGAATCCGCCTGGAAACCACGCTTGAATCGCTCTCCGATCGACTGGATCGTGAACGAACCTCCCTGGAGGAACT
>CAYPTI010000043.1:2403-13005 GCA_964413525.1 uncultured bacterium
AACGGATGCTTGACGTGGTTCGTCGACGGGAGGAGATGCGCCGTCAACACCGAGTTCACAGCCGTCGGACGGACATGCTTGAAAACCTCGCTCCCCGCCTCAATCAGCGTGAGGAGCGGCTTCGTGAGCGGATCGAGAATCAGCGGGAAAAACGGAACACCCTCAAGAAATTACACGGGGAATATCGGGGGTTCTACGACGGGGTTCAGGCCATCATGCAGCGGGTCGACCAGGGGACGTACGAGGGCGTCTTCGGGGTGGTCGCCAATTTGATCGACGTTCCGGGGTCGCTGGAGGAGGCCCTCCAGGTGGCCCTGGGGGGGCGGCTCCAGAATATCGTGGTCGAGCGTCAGCGGGACGTCAGCCCCATGGTTGATTACCTGAAGGAGCAGGACGCGGGGAGAGCGACGTTCCTCCCCCTGGATTCGCTGCAACCCGGAAGGGTACCGGACTCCGCCCGGTCCCTGACGGAGCGTCAGGGGGTTGTCGGGTTTGCCCGGAACCTGATCGACTACCCCGAGGAGATCGAACGGGCGGTCGACTACCTGCTCGGACGAGTGATTGTCGTGGAGGAACTTGAAGAGGGGCTCCGGCTTCAGAGGGAGGGTCACCTGGAGGGGTGGGGAGGGATGGTCGTGAGCCTGGACGGGGAGAAGGTTCACTCCGGCGGTCCGGTGACGGGGGGGACGGTCAACCCGAGAAACGGACAGCTGCTTTCCCGTTCCGGCAAACTGGACGAACTGGCCGCCGAGATCGAGGAGCTTGAGGAGGAACTGGAGGCGACCCGGGCCACCCGGAAGCGGCTTGAGGACGACCTCCGGGAGGCCAACGACCGGCTGGACCGGATGACCAACGCCCTGCGGGGCATGGAGGACGAAACCCGACGGCTTCGCCAGTCTCTCCGGGATCAGGAGCAGAACCTGGCCATGAAGCAGCAGGGATTCCGAAGCACGCACACGGATGTGGTGGAAGCCCTGCGACGGCGACGAACCGTTCGGTTCAGGACCCTCTCGTACCGGGAACTGGCCCGGTTGGTGAAAAACCGGGAAGAGAGACGAAAGGAACGAACCCAGGACGTCCGCCGCCGCCGGACCCAACTGGATGAGAAGCGTGAAACCGTGGGGGAGTGGCGCCGGAAGGCCGAACGTCGCGAAGACCGGGCCCGCTCCCGGGCGGAGGACCTGTCGGAACGGAAGCAGCGAGTGATTGAACGGTGCCGGAGGCGGGAGACCCAGCGTCGGCAGCGACTTGACCAGATCGATCAGATCACCCTCCGCCGCCGAAATCTCCGCGGGGAGTACGTACAAACCTCGCTGACCCATGGAAGGCGGGAACGGATCCGCGACGCCTGGCGGTCGCTGGAAGCCGACCTGCGGTCCCGGCAGGAAGATTTTCAGGAGAAACTGGACCGGGCCAACCGGCGCCTTCAGGAGGCGGAGCGGGAGGCGGAAAAAGAACGCAACCGGCTGCGGACCGCCCGCAACCAGGCCGAAGACATCGAGAACCGGCTTCAGGAACAGGCGCGCCACCTGGAGGATGAGTTTGGCGTGGAAGCCGATCCCGACCGGCTCAGCGAGCGGGACCCCGGGGAGGACGTTCCCGGGGACCGGGAGGAACTTCGGGAACAGTTGCGGGAGAAACGATCCAGTCTCAAGGAAATGCGTCCCGTCAACATGCTGGCCGACAAGCAGGCTCGGGAACTGGAGGAGGAGGTCGAGGACCTCCGGAGCCAGCGAGAGGATCTGGAAACCGCCTGCAATCAGCTGGAACGGCTCATTGATCGATTGAACCGCCGGGCTCGCGAACAGTTTCGGGAGGCGTTTGAAGAAATTCAGGGTCATTTCGAGCGGTACGTGGGAGACCTCTTCCAGGGCGGAGAAGGTCATCTCCGGCTGTCGGACGATCCGGTGCTGGAAGCCGGTGTACACCTTGAGGTGCAGCCGCCCGGGGAACGGTTGCAGCAAATGTCCGCTCTGTCAGGGGGAGAGAAATCCATGGCGGCGATTGCGTTTTTGTTTGCACTGTTTGAACGAAAAACGACTCCGTTCTGTTTTCTCGACGAGGTTGACGCCGCGCTGGACGATCAGAACCTGGCCCAGTTCGTCCAATTGCTTCACCGGTTCGAGGAAGAAACTCAGTTCATCATCATCACTCACAAAAAAATTACCATGCAGTCGGCCGCTCAGCTGTACGGGGTAACCATGGCCGAATCCGGCGTTTCCGAAATCGTCGGGATCGAGATGGACGAGGCCGAGCAATTCCGGACCACCGGCGAGACCTGACCGGTCCCACCCCTGCCCGTCCTTCGGTTGTAAGGGTTTCGTGAGCACGCCGTCAGCGGTCCTCGACCTCGGTTCCAATTCCACCCGGTATCTGCTCTACGGGGATGGGACGAAATCCTTCTCACCGGACGGGGTCGTGGGGAGAAGCATGAAGGTCACCCGGGTGTCGGAGGGCATGGAGGGGGACCGGCGCCTGGGGTCGGCCGGAATTCGCCGGTTGATGAGTTGTCTGCGTGAATTTGATCGGGAGGTTCGAGAGGCCGGGGGGAAGTGGCTGCGCGGGGTGGCCACCAGCGCCTTCCGGCGGGCCGAGAACGGTGACGAGATCCTCCGCCGGGTGGCCACAACCCTGGACATCCCCCGGCTTGAAGTTATCTCCGGAGAACGGGAAGCGGAACGTACCGCCCGGGGAGCCCTGGGGGCCCTTTCGGAGTCGGCCGGCACGGTTCTGGACATCGGAGGCAGCAGCACCGAGCTGGTGGTTCGGTCGAGCGAGGAAGCGACGTACTCGGTCAGCATGCCCGTGGGTGTGGTGAGATTGTACGAACAGGCCGGTACGCCGGAGACATGGTCCCGGACGATCCACCGCCGGATGAGGAAGTCGGTGAGCGATGAGTTGACCGACCATCCCGTTCCCAACCCCGGGGAGTGTCCATTTGTCGTGGTGGGAGGAACCGGCACGACCTTTGCCGCACTCCGTCAGGATCATCGAACCTACCGTCCGAACGAGGTTCACGGATTTCGGGCCGGTCGGAAGGAGATCACCGAGATGATCCAGTTCTGGTACGAGGTTCCCTTCGAGCAGGTCCGGGTCCGGGAACCGGTCGTCCAACAGGGGCGTGAGGACGTGTTTTTTGCGGGTCTGGTGATCCTTGAGTCCGTTCTGGATTGGGCGGAAGCGGACGGATTCACCGTGTCGGATTTTGGTCTGCTGGCCGGGGTGCTCGATGAGGAACTCGGCGCATGAAGGCCTCTGAGGGAAATCAATTCGTCCCTTTGATCGGGCGAATATCCCCGTGAAACCCTCAACGATCCTGACGGTAACCGGAACGGCAATCGTCGCCGTTGTGGGGGTCAACGTGCTGTTGAGTGCCCTCTGGGTCGAGCGGCTGATCGTGCTGGTTGTCCTGCTGGGAGCCAGCCTGTGGCTCTCGGGTTCCCTGGCGCTCGTCACCGGCATTGTCGCCATGCTGGCCGACCTCATTACCCTGAGTTCGTCCCCGGACTCCCTGTCGATCCTTTTCTGGGTCGTGGTGGTCGTGGCCCCGTTCTACCTGGCCAGCAGGGTCCAGTTTGGAGGACTTCCGGGCGGGTGGGAGGATAATTCCATTCCGGACCCTTCACCGGGAGAGGAGGGGCATCCCTCCGAGGATCTCACCGGGGAAATCGAATCCCTCAAGCTGGATCCAAGCCTGCAGTCGACCGGTTCATCCCGGGAACGACCGGTCGAGGACGTCCGGAACCTGGTCCGGTCGCGGCTGGGAGAAGTCCGGGGGCAGTTCGAATTCGACAACGCTCTGCTTTATCGGATGGTTCGGAAGGAAGCCCGCCTGAGGTACGTGGTGGCCTCCGTGGGGGAGGTGGATCGGGAACGGCGGTTTCGCCCCGATACCGGCCAGGGGGTGGGCTGGGTGCTTCGTCACCGGGACCGGCGACGATGGGCTGGTCCCGAGGTAGACTGGAGAACGTTGCGGTACCACAAGAAGAACGTCGATTTACGAGAAGTCCTGATGGAGCCGCTGTTCGCCGAGGGTGAATTCGTCGGGGTGCTGGTGATGGAGTGGGTGGATCCCACGGATTGGGACGAGGAGGAACTGGAGACCTTCGCTTCCGAACTGGCGCTCTACCTGCGGCTGGAGGTAACGGTCAAACGCCTCCAGCGAAGCCAGAATCAGCACAAACTGATGGAGGAACTGCACCGGTTGAACCCGGTGAACGAACCCGATCTGGAGTCCCTGGTCCAGCGGGCCCTCGGTCTGGTCGGAGACTACATTCCGGCCGACAACATCGAGTTTTATCGGCACCGGGAGGGCGAGGAGGAAAGGGTTCTCCACCAGGGTCGCCGTCAGGTCTACGAAGAGTGTATGGAATGGATCCGAGACACCGGGGAGGTTTTACGAATTGACGATGTCTCGGAGGAACGACTGCGAGGAAACAAACTCGCCCGGGGAACCCATCTGACGATGAGATCGTTTCTGGGCGGGGCGGTGAACCGGAACGACGACCTGTACGGGATGATCTGTCTCGATCACTCCGATCCCCGTTATTTCACGGTGGAGGACGAACGGCTTCTCGGGCTGCTGTTGAACCAGCTCAGCCAGGCCCTCACGGTCCGGGGAAGCATCCGGGAGCTTGAGGAAGAGCTGGAGGACCGGCGTGACCTGGTGGACCTGGTGACCGACGTGTCGGACCGGGTGGATCTGGAGGCCCGGGCCCGGTTGATGTGTGATCGGATAACGGACGGACTTGCCTCGGTCGGGACGGCGGTCTACTGGAGGAGGGAAGCGTCCGGCCGGGCGTTCGAACGTATCGCGGGTCCAGATGATGATGAAGGAGTCCCCCCCTCGATTTCCCCGGAGTCGAGCTTGGTCCGGAGCCTTCGATCCCATCCGGATCAACCCTCCGTGACGATTTCGGACCTATCCAGACTGGACGGAATGTCCGGTCCGGATTCCGCCGGAAGCATGCTCGTTCTTCCGGCCTTTACCACCGGCACCGAACCGTCGATGTCGGGGTTTGTGGTCCTGTTCTTTCGTTCGACGGAGCAACTGCGTGAGTGGTTAAACCGGGGTCTGTCGGAGATTCGGACTCTTCTCGTGGACCAACTTCGCCGACTTGACGAACGGGAATCACTGCGTCGGACGATCGGCCGCGACCCTCGAACCGGCGTGCTGACCTACGATGCCTGGAAGGACGCGCTGACGGAGGTCCGCCGGGACGGGTCGTTCGACCGGATCACCCTCTGGTTACTTCGGGTTCCCGGTCAAAGGCTTGTCATCCGCCAGGGCGGGATATCGTCCCTGGAAGACTGGTTGGAACGGCTGGGTGACCGGCTGACGGACGCGTTCGATCCGGAACGGGTTGGCCGGGTTCACGGGACGATTTTTTGCGGCTTCGATCCGGGAGAACCGGACCGATTGCGTACCCGGCTGGAGACGGTGGCGGAGGAGGTCCGCTCGATACCGTTCCCGACCGGGGATTGGCCGAGGGATCCGGTTTACCGGTTGGAGACCTTTGATCGGCCGTTCCCCGGGAACGATAGAATGGTGGAGGAACTTGAATGGCCGGTTGAGAAGGAATCCGATCCGGAGGAGAATTTTTGAGCAGTCCCGTTCGGAGGGTTAACCGCCGGAGCGATCCTCCGTTCGACGAGCCGATCGATCGAACCCGGACGTGCTGGAGTGATGACCATGGCGGTTGATGCCGTTGCCTGGTTGCATGATCGAGGCCATCAGTCGTTGCGACGCAACGAATACAGCCGGGCGCGTGGATACTTCGAACAGATGCTGTCCATGACCCGGGAAGCCCGCTGGGTCGAACGGGCCCATGCTTCCCTGGCCCGGGCGTATTATCAGGAGGGGGATATGTTCTGGGCGATGGATCACATTCGACAGGCGCGGGATCGGTCTCCAAGGGATCCCGAACACCGATTTTTCAAGGCCAAACTTCACGTGGAGCGGGAGGAGTGGCGGGAGGCCGCCCGAGAAGCGCTGGGGGCCATCGAACAGGATCTCGGCAATCCTGAGTACTATGGATTGCTGGGCGTTGCCGTGTACCGCTGTGAGGGGTATCGTTCAGCGAGGCATTTTCTCGAATGGGCTCGTGCGCGCGACCCGGGAAACGTTGATCTGCTGTTCGATCGGGTCCGGATCGAGATCCGGGAGGGGAATTTCGAACGGGCGTTGCATTTGCTCCGGGACGCCCTGGAGACGTCCGACCAGGAGAGCCTGATTCGGGACAAAATTCGCGTGATTCAACAACACTGGACGATCTCTGGAGGTTGACGCCTGACGATGGGCCGTCGAGCGGGAATCTTACTGCTTGGATTGATCCTGGTGGCCGGGGCGACGGGATACTTTTACTGGGACACGGTTCGACCCTACCTTACTCCGTACCTTGGGTTGGAGGATGCCGAGACGACTGATCAGACGGATTCTCTGCCCGAGGTCGATTTGCCTCCCGTGGCTGATCTGCATCGGGCGGTGCTGAGCGGGAGCCAGCAGCGGCTGCGTCGTTCCTTCGGACTCCCTCCGCTCGAACCGGATTCATTCTGGTCCTGGTATCAGTCGGTCACCGGTGTGGAGGGATCCGTGGAGTACGATGTAGACGGGAGGGGGGCCGGCGTTGAAGCTCCGCTGGAACGCTGGGCCGGGACTCTGTTTGTGGATCGGGTTGAGCCCGAACAGTGGCGGCTCGGACTCCACATTGAGGAACCGACGGTCTTCCGGTACCGAGACCTGGAGCTGCGGCGCTCCGGGGATTCGGTTGAACTGCTGATTCCGGCTCTTGACGGCGTGTACGAATTGCCCCCCGGAGCGGCGGAGACCGTTTCCGAGTGGCTGGATCGACAGGAACGGGTGCCCCGGCTGGTGACCGAGGACCCGCAGGTTGAGGAATGGAACGATCGTCCGGTCGTCCGGCTCCGGTACGAACAGGATGGATTTGAGTCCGGGGAACCCGACCGGTACCGCTACGATCTGCTGGTTTCCCATACGGAACCCTACGAAGTACGAGGAATGGAGGTTGAGGGGCAGGAAAACGAGTGGGTCTACCGGTTTGAATACGACGACGACCTCCAGCGGTTGACGTCGGTGAACTGGAACGGTCCGCTCTGGCTTCAGCTCCCTCCACCCCTGGGGGATGCGGTTCCGGAGGCGCTGGTCGGAAGCGGGGCGGAGGCCCTGCTGGGTTCAGACCACCCCCTGCGGGATTTGACCCAGGACGGCGAGTACGAGCTTCGATTCGCCTACACGGAAGAAGACCTCCAGTTTGATTTTGAGCTGGATCCGCTCTCCCGGTTAACCCTGGCTACGCCCGGAGGGACCTACCGGGGAACTCCGACTTTTGGAGAGGGCCGGGTTTCGGGACTGACCTGGTCTCTCGACGATTCCCCCGAGACCACCCTGATGGAATTGAACTGGAACTGGCCGGAAGAGGGGATCCGGGAACTCAGCCTCAACTTTTCGGATACGGATCGTTCCCGGGCGATCTTCGCGCTTTCCGACCTCGGCTGGGTGACGTCTCCCGAGCCCGTCGAGCTGGCGGGAGACGATGTACGGAGACTGGACGAGGAGGAAGTCCTTGGAGAATTGGTCGGCAGCGTTGTGAACGGTCTTGCTTACCAGGCGGACGAAACGGAACCAGAGCTTCGCGATCGGATGGACTGGCTCCTTCCCGGGGTGCGACCGTTCGTCTCGGAGAATGCGCTGGAGCGGTATCGAAGCTGGATGGAAGACGACCGGGACGTGGATCGCGGGTTGCCCGACAACCTGGCGTTCGAACGGAGGCGGGCGATCCGTGAACAGCTCGGACTGCGATTGCCGCTCGATAGTGCCCGGGTCGTTCGGCAGCTGGTTCGGGAAGGGGTCATGCTTGAACCGGAACCGGACGAATATTCCCTTGTGTTCCAGGTCGCCGAACAGTTGCCCTACGACCTCCAGCGCCGGATCCGGGTCCGGGGCCCGGAGGAAACCGGCGAGATCGTTTACTACAATCCCGAGACCGGGTTTCCCTATACCTCCGCTCCGGAGGGGTTTGAGCCGGCTCAGGAAAACTTTGATGAGGGGAACTTTCGGGACGCCCGGCTCCGGCTGGAGGACTTGCTGGAGGAGTACCCGGAGTCCTCAAACATTAACTTCACCCTTGGGTTAATTCACTTTGAACAGGGTGAGTTCGACCAGGCCATCCCTTATTTTCAGGCCGCCCGGGACGTCATTCACGACCCCCAGGTTCGCTACTGGGGCAACCACTACCTGAGCCGGATCGAACACCGGCTGGATGAAACCTCGGACCGGGCCGAGGCACCGGAGTCGGATCAACCGGCGGAATCGGCCGGCGCTTCGGAGTAACCTCCCCGACGTTCTCACCGCGTCCTCGAACCGAAACGGAGGTCCCGTCCGTGTTTGTGTATAAAACGGCCTCCGCCCCTCCTTCTCGGTCAGCCGGGGACGGACCGGTGCCAGAGGCACGACGTACGTCCCCGAGGTGATTTCGCTTCCCGGATCGGGGTGCTAATTCCGGGTCGATTCAGGCCGTTCGGGACGGTTGGTGGTCCCCGGTGAGGACTTCCGTCGTCCGTAAGCAGGCTGTCGCCGGACCGTCCGAACGGTGATCGTGGCCGGGGAAGGCGTGGTGTCGGCACGGCTTCTCGTGCCGATCTTTGGTTTTTCCTCGCTTCACGATAAAATTACTGGTTTGCTACAGCTTCCTTCTCGCGAGGGTGGCGGAACTGGCAGACGCGCAGGATTTAGGATCCTGTGCCTTCACGGCGTGCGGGTTCGACTCCCGCCCCTCGCACCAGTCAATTGGACAGCTGGGAGCATCGCACGCTCATTTTGTGGCCTCACTGACCCGGAAAGGAATGGGATTCGTATGAACCGTGACGAATGGGAGATTACGGCCGACCGTGATGAATGTCGGGTTTCGCTTGACATCCGAATACCGGACGACGACGTGGAGGAGTTCAGGAAACAGGCCCTCAACGAGGTTCGTCAGGAAGTCGACGAACCGGGGTTCCGACAGGGAAAGGTCCCCGCGGCCCTGATTGAGAAAAAATACGGTCAGGCGGTCCGTCAGCAGCTGGCGGAAAAGCTCGTGCCCGAAGCCTTCCAGACGGCGTACCGTCGTCATGATATTCGACCGGTGGATGAACCCAGCATCGAGGACATGGATCTGGACGGTGAATTTTCGCTTCAGGCCGAGGTCGAAACTCAGCCGGAGTTCGACGTATCTTCGGAAGATTACGAAGATCTGGATCTGGAGCGAACCGTGCGGCAAGTGGACGAGGAGCGGGTGGAGGAAGAACTGGACGACCTGCGTTCGGAGCAGGCCGATCTCCAGCCCATCCCCATCACGAGGCCGATCCAGGAGGGGGACTTCGTAACCCTCGATCTCCAGGGATACGATGAGGAAGGCGAGATGATCGAAGGAACCTCCGGGGAGGACATGATCGTCGAGGTGGGGGCCGGACGGTTCCTGGATGACCTGGAGGAAGGACTGATCGGATTGGAGGAAGGGGGACAGGCTCGCATCCCGGCGACCTTCCCCGAGGACTTCGTGGAGGAAAGCCTCGCCGGCGAACAGGTGGCCTTCGACGTCAACATCAAGCAGATCCAGGAGGAACGGGCCCCGGAGCTGGACGATCCGGAGTTTCTGGAGGATTACGAAGTCGAGTCCGCCGACGAACTGAGGGACGAAATTCGGGACGCCCTGCAACGTTCGGACGAGCAGTCCAACGAAGAGGAACTCCGTCAGCAGGTCTACGACAAATTGCTGGAGCGATTCGATTTTCCGCTTCCGGAAAGCCTGGTGGAGCGGGAGATCGATTCGATGCTGGAACAGCAGAAACAGCAGCTTCAAAACCAGGGTCGGTCGTTTGAAGACTTTCTGGAGGAACAGGATCAGACCGAGGAGGATCTGCGGGACCAGCTGGAGGATGAGGCTCGCAGGCGGATATCGTTGAGTTTTATTCTCGGTCGGATCGGGGAAATCGAGGAGGTCAGCGTCAGCGATCAGGAAGTTCGGGAACGGTTTGAACAGATGGCCGGACAGTACGGGATGGACCCGGAGGAACTCGAACAGAACGTGGACGATTCGATGCGCGACAACATCCGGTTCCAGCTCCGGGACGAAAAAGTCGTGAAACAGTTAATTCGTAAAGCCAGCGTCACCGAAGTGGATCCCGACGAAACCCAGGAGGATTGATCGACCATGCCAACCGCCATACCAACCGTCATTGAACAGACGCCAAGAGGAGAACGGGCGTACGATATCTACAGCCGGTTGCTCAAGGACCGGATCGTCTTTGTGGGCGGACCGATCGAGTCCACCGGCGCCAACGCCGTGATCGCCCAGTTGCTGTTTCTTGAGGCCGACAACCCGGAACGGGACATTTATCTCTACGTCAACAGCCCGGGCGGGGAAGTGACCTCCGGACTGGCGATCTACGACACCATGCAGTACGTCAAACCCGACATCAACACCATCTGCATCGGGCAGGCAGCCAGCATGGGGGCCTTGCTGATGACCGCCGGGGCCGAAGGATCCCGCTACGCCCTTCCCAACAGCCGGTTCATGGTTCATCAGCCGCTCGGCGGAGCGG